>NZ_JBIRTN010000004.1:0-398397 GCF_044334705.1 Streptomyces sp. NPDC020731 | reverse complement strand
CCCCTCACCCAGCTGCGGGCAGTCGTGGGGGGGGGGGGGGGGGGGGGGCGGCCGCGCCCCCCCCCCCCCCCGCGCCCCCACCCCCCCCCCCCCCCCCCCCCCCCCCCCCCCCCCCCCCGGGGGGGGCGCCCCCCCCCCCCCCCCCCCCCCGCCACCGCGCTCGCCGCAGCCCGCGAGGGCACTCGCACGCTTCTGCTCGGTACCGACCGGACGGACACGCTGGGGCCCGTGCTGGGCGCCGAGGCCGTACCGGGGCTCACCACACGGCGCGTCGACCCCGACGCGGACTTCCGCGCCGACCTGGCCGCCCTCCAGGACCGGGCCGCCTCCGCGCTGGACCTCCTCGGTGCCGCCCGGCTCGAACCCGAGGAGACCGCCCCGCTCCCCGGCGCCGAGGAACTCGCCGTACTGCGCGCCCTGCGCGACGCCGCGCTGTCGGAGGACGCGTACGACCTCGTCGTCGTGGACCTCCCGCCCACTCCGCGCGCCCTCTCCCTCCTCGCCCTCCCCGAGGAACTCCGCCGCTACCTGCGCCGCCTGCTCCCGTCCGAGCGGCAGGCCGCCCGCGCCCTGCGCCCCATGCTCGGCCGCCTCGCCGGCGTCCCCATGCCCGCGGAGTGGCTGTACGAGACGGCAGCCCGCCTGGATCTCCAGCTGGCCGCCGTGGAGGCCGTGCTCGCCGACCGCGACACCGTCGTACGCCTGGTCGCCGAGCCGGGACCCGCCGGCGCCGACGCCGTACGCACCGCGTCCCTCGGACTCGCCCTGCGCGGACTGCGCACGGACGCGCTGATCGCGATCCGCGTCCTGCCGGAGAGCGAGGCGGGCGGCTGGCTGGCCGGCCCCGTGGCCCAGCAGCGCAAGACCCTGGAGGAGTGGCGCGAGTCGTACGACGTCCACCCGGTGGCCCACCTGGGCCGCGACCCGCGCGGCACCGACGACCTCACCGCACTCGCCGTACCCGGTGCCGGGACGGAACCGGGCGGCGTCACCCAGTGGCCGGTCACCGACCACCTGGCCGACGACGGCGTCCTCGTCTGGCACATCCCCCTCCCCGGTGCCCGCCGAGACGAACTCGACCTGATCCGGCGCGGCGACGAGCTCGTCGTCACCGCCGGCCCGTTCCGCCGCGTCGTCCCGCTGCCCTCCGCGCTGCGCCGCTGCTCCGTCGCCGGCGCCGCCCTGCGCGAAGGCGAGCTCCGCGTCCGCTTCCAGCCGGATCCGGCGCTGTGGCCGCGCACCCGCTGAAGCGGGGACGGCCGTTCGGGTACCGTCGATAGGGCCACCCGTAGTCAGGAGTCCGTCATGAGCGAACAGCTCCCCCCGTCCGACGACGCCGGGGACGAGATCGTCGACAAGCCGGTGGACGACGTACGGGCGGCCGAGACCCACGCCGACGCCTGGGCGACCGCGGCCGCCGAGGACCTGGAGGCGGAGAAGACGCGCCGCCGCGCCCAGTACGGACCGCCGCCCGGGTCCGCCGCCGAGGAGCTGAAGAAGCTCGTCGACGCGGTCGCCGACAAGCTCTCCGGTCTGCAGTCCCCGCTGTTCGGCGCGGTCGCCGGGCCCGCCGCGCAGCAGGTCGTGCGGCAGGTCGTCCAGCAGGCGAAGGCCGCCGTCGAACCCGTCATCGAACGCAACCCCGACGTCTTCGACCACCTCGCCGCCGCCGGCAACGAACTCCTCGCCGCCTACCGCTCCGCCGTACAGGACCAGGAGCGCCGCTGGACGGCCCGCGAGTCCGACCCCCGTGACCTCGACGAGCGCCGCGACCGGGGCGACGACCCCGGCACCGGCCCCGGCGAGCACATCGACCTGGACTGACGCAGGGGCCTCGGCGGGGTGCCCATGATCCCCGCCGGACCGTTCACCGTGCGGACGCCGAGCCCTCGACGGCAGCGCCTCGGGTACCGTTGGAGGTAGCGGGGCTCGACCGAAACTGAGGGATTCATGGGACTCACCATCGGCGTCGACATCGGCGGCACGAAGATCGCGGCCGGCGTGGTCGACGAGGAAGGCAACATCCTCTCGACCCACAAGGTGCCGACCCCGGGCACGCCCGAGGGCATCGTGGACGCCATCGCCTCCGCGGTGGAGGGAGCGCGTGCGGGGCACGACATCGTCGGCGTGGGCATCGGTGCGGCCGGATACGTCAACCGCCAGCGCTCGACGGTGTACTTCGCGCCCAACATCGACTGGCGCAACGAGCCGCTCAAGGAGAAGGTCGAGGCCCGTACGGGTCTCCCGGTCGTCGTGGAGAACGACGCCAACGCCGCGGCCTGGGGCGAGTACAAGTTCGGCGCGGGCGCCGGCCACCGCAACGTCATCTGCATCACGCTCGGCACCGGCCTCGGAGGCGGCGTGATCATCGGCAACAAGCTGCGCCGCGGCCACTTCGGCGTGGCCGCCGAGTTCGGCCACATCCGCATGGTGCCGGACGGCCTGCTGTGCGGCTGCGGCTCGCAGGGCTGCTGGGAGCAGTACGCCTCCGGCCGCGCCCTCGTCCGCTACGCCAAGCAGCGCGCCAACGCCACCCCCGAGAACGCCGAGACCCTGCTCTCCCTCGGCGACGGCACCCCCGAGGGCATCGAGGGCAAGCACGTCTCCATGGCCGCCCGCCAGGGCGACCTGGTGGCCGTCGACTCCTACCGAGAGCTGGCCCGCTGGGTCGGCGCCGGCCTCGCCGACCTGGCCTCCCTCTTCGACCCCTCCGCCTTCATCGTCGGCGGCGGCCTCTCCGACGAGGGCGAACTGGTCCTCGGCCCGATCCGCAAGTCCTACAAGCGCTGGCTGGTCGGCGGCAACTGGCGCCCGGTCGCCGACGTCCTCGGCGCCCAACTCGGCAACAAGGCGGGCCTGGTGGGCGCGGCGGACCTGGCCCGGGAGCCCGACCCGGTCATGTGACACCCCTGCCCACACGCACGGCCGCGCCCGCCTGATCCCCTCCGGGGACGGCGGGCGCGGCCGTGACCGCCACCACGGGATTCCACGAGGGCGCAGCCGGGTTGCCCACGGTGACGACGGGATGGACGGCGGTCCGTCGCGGGGAGGAGATGGGAACCGATGAGTCTTCACTTCCTCGGCCGTGTGGAGCGCTGACCCGCGTAACGTCGTGCCGGTCCGCGTATCTTGATCCGTATGGCGACGATTCCGCTGCTGCCCGACTCCCGGACCGAGTCCGACGGTTCGGCCGTCATCCGGGTGCTGAGCTACAACATCCGTTCGATGCGCGACGACACCGACGCCCTCGCCCGGGTGATCACCGCCTGCGCTCCCGACCTCGTCCTGATTCAGGAGGCGCCGCGGTTCTTCCGCTGGCGCAAGAAGCTGGCCCGGCTCGCCTCGGGAACGGGCCTCGTCATTCTCTCCGGGGGTGCCACCGCCGCCGGACCCGCGATCCTGTGCTCGCTGCGGGCGACCGTCGAGCGCACCGAGGACGTGCTGCTGCCGCTCACACCCGGACAGCACCGGCGCGGGTTCGCCACCGCCGTCGTACGGTTCGGCGGGGCCCGGCTCGGGGTGCTGAGCTGTCATCTGTCGCTGGAGAAGAGCGAGCGGTACGAGCAGGGCGGCATGCTGCTCGACCGGCTCACCGGGATGGGCGTCGAGCATGTCGTCGCAGGTGGCGATCTCAACGAGCGGCCGGACGGGCGCACCTTCCGGCGGCTGGCCGAGTCCCTGACCGACTGCTGGGCCGCCGCTCCCTGGGGCGGTGAGCACACCTGGGTCCGTGACGAACCGCACCGGCGGATCGACGCCCTCTTCGCCACCAAGGGTGTCGAGGTGCTGGGCTGCGGGGTTCCGCTCGAACAGCCCGGGGTGAGCGCGGCAGACCTGAGGGCGGCCACGGACCACCTTCCGGTCCTGGCCGCCCTCAGGCTCCCTGTCGCGTAGCAGCGGTCAGACCACCGCGCCCCGCCCAGGATCGTCGTCGTCCTCGTCGTCCGTGCGCATGCGGATCACCAGCGTGGCGAAACCGCCCAGGAAGCCGCCGATGCACAAGGTGGTCAGCCACCAGGACATCTCCCAGCCGAGCAGTATCGCCAGTAGAAGCAGGAGCGGGCCGCCGAGCACTCCCAGCCAGGCGAACTTCGACGTGACGTCGGCATCCGGCAGCGGCGGCGGCTCCGGCGGTACGAAGTGGCCCTCGTCGGTCTCGTCCAGGTCGTCCTCCGACGGTTCCTGCACGCTGTAGTCGCGCGGGCCGCCGACACCGGGCGCGAAGGAGACGGAGCCGCCCAGCGGCTTGGCCGGCTTGTCCTCGGTCTTCCGGGGCGCTTCGGCCTGCACCTCGTCGTCATTGGTCTCGGGCTCCAGCAGCGCCAGATCCTCGACGGACTTGAACGGCTTGGCGCCCGGCGGGTCCGGCGGCTCCTCGCCGTACCCGGAGACGATCGCCTCCCACGCGGCGGCCTCGTCGAAGGCGATTCCCTTCTCCTCCGGCTCGCGGTCCTCGCGGTCCTCGCGGTCCGAGTCGTGCTCAGCCACCTGCGGTCGTCCCTTCCTTGCCGAGACCGGGCTCCTTGACGGCGCCGGGCGCGAGCCGGCCGATGAACGCGGTGCTCTCCTGGAAGATCCGCTCCGCGTCATGGTCCAACGTCGCCACGTGGTAGCTCTGTTCCAGCAGGATCTCCGTGACGTCCGTCGACGACACCCGGCCGAGGATCCGCGCCGAGTCCGCCGGCGGCACCACATGGTCCTGCGGGCTGCGCATCAGCAGCAGCGGCTGGGTGACCTGGGGCAGCTCGCCGTCGACGAGCCGGAAGAAGTTCCGCAGGGAGTGCGCCGCGTGCAGCGGGACCCGGTCGTAGCCGAGCTCCCTGCTCAGCGGCTTCGCGATGTCGCTCGCGATGCCCTTCGTCGCGGGGACGAGATGGCGCAGCACCGGAAGGGCGTGCGCGGCCACCCCGTGCACCTTGTTCGCCGGGTTGACAAGTGCGATGCCCTGAACCGACTCGCCGTGCGACGCGGCCAGCCGCAGCGCCAGCGCGCCGCCCATCGACAGACCGGCGACGAACACCCGCTCGCGGCGGTCCAGCAGCAGCCGCAGCTCGCGGTCGACCTCCGCGTACCAGTCCTGCCAGCCGGTGACCCCGAGGTCCTGCCAGCGGGTGCCGTGCCCGGGCAGCAGCGGCAGCGAGACGGTCAGACCGCGCCCGGCGAGATGCTCGGCCCAGGGGCGCAGCGACTGCGGCGAACCGGTGAAGCCGTGGCAGAGGAGGACGGCGGTCTCCCCGCCCTCGTGGCGGAACGGCTCGGCTCCGGTCATGAGCGGCACCTTCGGCCTCCTGTCCGTAGGAAGGTCACGGTGATCGCGGCAGGCGCCGCACACGGGTTGCAGGACCTTCACCGTACGCGACCGTACTGACACCGACCAGGGCCGTCGGGTCCTTCGACGGTGCTCCGGGATATGGTCTGCCCAACAAGCACAGGAGGCACTCGGTTGTTGTACGGCACGATGAAGGTCGCCATCGGAGGGCCGCTGAAGCTCGCCTTCAGGCCCTGGGTGGAGGGCCTGGGGAACATACCCGCCGAGGGCCCGGCCGTCCTGGCCAGCAACCACCTGTCGTTCTCCGACTCCTTCTTCCTGCCGGCCGTACTGGACCGCAAGGTCACCTTCATCGCCAAGGCCGAGTACTTCACCACTCCGGGCGTGAAGGGCCGGCTGACGGCCGCCTTCTTCAAGGGCGTGGGCCAGCTCCCGGTGGACCGCTCCGGCGCGCGCGGCGCGGGCGAGGCGGCGATCAGGAGCGGCATAGAGGTGCTGGAGCGCGGCGAGCTGTTCGGCATCTACCCGGAGGGCACCCGCTCGCCCGACGGCCGCCTCTACCGGGGGAAGCCGGGCGGTCTCGCGCGCGTGGCGCTGGCCACCGGGGCACCCGTGATCCCCGTTGCCATGATCGACACGGAGAAGATCCAGCCGCCCGGACAGGTGATGCCGAAGCTGATGCGGCCCGGTATCCGGATCGGCAGGCCGCTGGACTTCAGCCGCTACCAGGGCATGGAGCACGACCGCTTCGTGCTCCGCGCGGTGACCGACGAGGTCATGTACGAGATCATGAAGCTGTCCGGCCAGGAGTACGTCGACGTGTACGCCACCGCCATGAAGCGGCAGCTCTCGGAGGCGGCCAAGGCCGAGAAGGAGGCGGAGAGGGCGGCGAAGGCCGTGCTCGCCCGCGCGGAGAAGGAACAGGCCGAGAAGCTGAAGGCCGCGATGGAGCAGGCGGACCGGGAACAGGCGGACCGGGAGCAGAACGGGCGCCGGCCCGGCCCCTAGACGGGGCTCAGGGGGAAGTGGGGGACATGGCCAGGCGCGAACGAGTCATACGCATGTCGGTCGAGCAGCCGCTGTGGCGCGCGCTCACCGGTTACCGGGTCCTTGCGCTCGTGTACGCGATCGGTCTGTTCGCCACCGCCTACGAGGAGTTCCCCCGCCTCTGGCTCGCCGTCGGATACTTCACCGTCCTCGCGGTGTGGACCCTGGCCACCCTGCCCAGGACCGCGAGTGCCGCCGCCTGCACCAAGCGCTTCCTCACCGCCGACCTGACCATCGCGCTCGTCGGCATCCTGCTCACGCCCATCACCGACGCGCCCGAACGCGTGGAGGCGGGCGGCCCGACGCTGCCGTCGATCTGGACCGCCGGATCGGTGCTGGCGTTCGCCGTCAAGGGCGGCTGGCGCTGGGCGGCCCTCGCCTCCACCCTCGTCGCCGTCGCCAACCTGATCGAACGCGGCGGCCCTGCCCGCGACACCGTGCACAACGTGATCCTGGTGTGGGTCGCCTCCATCGCCATCGGCTACGTCGTCGAGGTCGCCCGCGCCTCCGAGCGCACCCTCGCCCGCGCCCTGGAGATCGAGGCGGCGACCAGGGAACGGGAGCGCCTCGCGCGGGACATCCACGACGGCGTGCTCCAGGTGCTGGCCATGGTGCAGCGCCGGGGCGCGGTGCTCGGCGGCGAGGCCGCCGAACTGGGCCGGATGGCCGGGGAGCAGGAGGTCGCCCTGCGCACCCTGGTCTCCGGCGGGATCGTACCGGTCTCCCGGGCCTCGGAGGACGCCGCCGAGGGCGCCGTCGTACGGGCCGTGGACGAGGACGACACCGGGGACGACGAGCCGGTCGACCTGCGCACCCTGCTCGCCCCCTACGCCGGATCCCTGGTCGGCCTCGCCGAGCCGGGAGCGCCGGTGCGGCTGGCACCGGTCGCCGCGCGGGAGGTGGCCGCCGCCGTCGGGGCCGCCCTGGACAACGTCCGCAGGCACGCCGGGGAGGAGGCGCGCGCCTGGATCCTGGTCGAGGACGAACCGGACGAGGTGATCGTCACCGTCCGCGACGACGGCCCCGGCATCCCCGAGGGCCGGCTCGCCCAGGCCGAGGGCGAGGGCCGGCTCGGCGTGGCCCTGTCCATCCGGGGCCGGCTGCGCGACCTCGGCGGCAGCGCGGACCTGATCTCGGTGCCGGGGCAGGGCACGGAGGTCGAACTGAAGGTGCCCAAGGACGCGAAGGAAGCGGACGACCCGCGGGGGAAGGCGGAACAGCGATGACGGACAGCACCGGGGACCGCGAGGGCCCGATCAGGGTCATGGTGGTCGACGATCACCCCATGTGGCGCGACGCCGTGGCCCGCGACCTGTCCGAGTCCGGCTTCGAGGTCGTCGCCACCGCCGGCGACGGCGACCAGGCGGTGCGCCGCGCCAAGGCCGCCGCACCCGACGTCCTCGTCCTCGACCTGAACCTGCCCGGCAAGCCCGGAGTCCAGGTCTGCAAGGAGGTCGTCGCCGCGAACCCCGCCGTCCGCGTGCTGGTCCTCTCGGCGAGCGGCGAGCACGCCGACGTCCTGGAGGCCGTCAAGTCCGGTGCCACCGGCTATCTGCTGAAGTCCGCCTCCACCGAGGACCTGCGGGACGCGGTGCGCCGTACGGCCGTCGGCGACCCGGTGTTCACCCCCGGCCTGGCCGGACTGGTCCTCGGCGAGTACCGCCGCCTCGCCTCCGAACCGGCAGGGCCCGCCCCCGCCGACGGCGAACCGGGGGCGCCCCGGCTGACCGACCGCGAGACCGAGGTGCTGCGCCTGGTCGCCAAGGGTCTCAGCTACAAGCAGATCGCCGAACGCCTCGTCATCTCCCACCGCACGGTGCAGAACCACGTGCAGAACACCCTCGGCAAGCTCCAGCTGCACAACCGCGTCGAACTCGTCCGCTACGCCATAGAGCGCGGCCTCGACGACGAGTAGACAGTCCTGTGCCTGCCCCGAACGGCTCGGGGGCACCCGTATATTCGCCGGTACGGCGACACAACCCCCGGAGGGAACCGTGGAGATCCTGGCGTTCGGCGTGCAGGCCGACGAGAAGCCCCTGGTCGAGCGGGCCTTCGCGGGCCATCACGAGGTGCGCGGCCTCGACGTCTTCCTCAACGCGGACACCGCCCCCATCGCCGCAGGACACGAGATCATCTCCACCAGCGTCAACTGCGACCTCGGCGCCGAGGTGCTGTCGGACCTCGCGGCCGGCGGCACCCGGATGGTCGCCCAGCGCTCCACCGGCTTCAACAACATCGACCTGGAGGTCGCCGAACGGCTCGGCCTGACGGTCGCCCGGGTGTCGTACTACTCGCCGTACTCGGTCGCCGAGTTCGCCTGGACGCTCGCCATGGCCGTCAACCGCCGGGTGGTCCGCGCCTCCACCCGCACCCGCGACTTCGACTTCCGGCTCGACGGACTGATGGGCCGCGACATGCACGGCCGTACCGTGGGCGTCATCGGCACCGGGAAGATCGGCGAGGCGTTCGCCCGGATCGCCCACGGCTTCGGCATGCGACTGCTCGGCTGGGACGTCCACGAGAACCCCGCCTGTCGCGAGCTCGGCATGACCTACGTCCCCAAGGAGCAACTGCTCGCCGAGTCCGACCTGATCAGTCTGCACGTCCCGCTGCTGCCCGCGACCCAGCACCTCATCGACGCCGACGCCCTGAAGGCGATGCGGGACGACGCCGTCCTGGTGAACTCCAGCCGGGGCGGCCTCATCGACACCGCGGCCCTCGTCGCCGAGCTGCGCGAGGGCCGCTTCACGGGCGTCGGCCTGGACGTGTACGAGGCGGAGGCGGGACTGTTCTTCCTCGACAAGTCCCTGGAGGCCGTCGACGACGACACCCTGGCCCGCCTCGTCACGTTCCCCAACGTGCTGGTCACGTCCCACCAGGCCTACTACACCGTGGACGCCGTCGGACAGATCGTCGAGACCACGGTGAACAACGTCCTCGACTACCTCGCCGGCCGCCGCTCCGAGAACGTGCTGGTGCCCCGCAGCTGACCCGCCAACTCGCGGACGATCGCCGCGCCGTTCAGGGTCAGCACCGACTCGGGGTGGAACTGCACCCCGGCGACGCCCGGTCCCCTGAGCGCGTGCACCTCGCCGTTCGCGGCGCGGCTCACCTCGACGCCGTGCGCGGCCAGCTCCCGCGCGGTGTCCTCGTCGCAGTGCGCCACGAAGCTGTTGTAGAAGCCGACCGTCTCCGGCCGCCCGAACAGGTCGATCTCCGTCTGCGCCCCCTGGTACGGCACCTCCTTGCGGACGATCTCCAGGCCCAGCTCGGTCGCGATCAGCTCGTGGCCGAGGCAGACCCCGAGGACGCCGTGCCGGTTCTCCCGGATGACGTCGGCGGTCAGCGCGCGCAGGAAACGCATCTTCGGGTCGGCCGTGTCGGACGGGTCACCCGGTCCGGGGCCCAGCACCAGCGGCCCGTCGTGCCCGAGCACCGTCTCCCGCAGTCCCGGCTCGTCGTACCGCCGCACGGTCACGTCCAGTCCGGCGGCGCGCAGCACATGGGCGAGCATCGCGGTGAAGGTGTCCTCCCCGTCGACGACCAGGGCGTGACCGGTCAGCGCGTCCGACCGTTCCTGCATCCGCAGCCAGAAGGGCGCCAGGGAGGCCCGCCGCCCGTCCAGCGCCGCCCGCACCCGGGGGTCGTCGGCCAGCTTCGGCCGTACGGACTCCTCGCGCGGCAGCCTGGGGCGTACGCCCAGCGCGGCCAGCACCCCGGCCGCCTTGGCGTGGGTCTCCGCGACCTCGCCCGCCGGGTCGGAGCCGCGCACCAGCGTGGCCCCGACCGGCACCCGCAGCCGCCCGGCCGCGTCGATGTCGGCGGTGCGGATCAGGATGGGGGAGTCCAGTGTCTGGGCGCCTCCCTCGTCGCGGCCGATGAGGGCAAGGGCGCCCGCGTAATAACGCCGCCCGCCCACCTCGTGCCGTTCGATCACCCGGCAGGCGTTCTGCACCGGCGACCCGGTGACGGTCGCCGCGAACATGGTCTCCTTCAGCACCTCGCGCACATCCAGCGAGGACCGGCCGCGCAGCTCGTACTCGGTGTGCGCGAGGTGCGCCATCTCCTTCAGCCGGGGGCCGACCACGACTCCGCCCATGTCGCCGACGGTGCACATCATCTTGAGCTCCTCGTCGACGACCATCGAGAGCTCCTCGATCTCCTTGCCGTCGTCGAGGAACTCCAGCAGGTGCCCGGGGGTCGGCCCCTGGGCCGGATAGCGGTAGGTGCCGCTGATCGGGTTCATCACGACCGTCCCGCCGGACGCTCTGACGTGCACCTCGGGGCTCGCCCCGACCAGCGTGCGCTCACCGGTGTGGACGACGAACGTCCAGTACGCGCCACGCTCGCCCTCGAGGAGGCGCCGGAACAGCGCCAGCGCGTCGGCCCGTCCGAACCCGGGGATCTCACCCCCGTACGTCCGCCGGATCACGAAGTTGGCGCCCTCGCCCCGCCCGATCTCCTCGTCGAGGACCCGCCCGACGATCCGCGCGTACTCCTCGTCGCCGACGTCGAAACCGCCGCCCTCCACCCGGACGTCGTGCGCGGGGAGCCGGTCGAGGGCCTCGGCGAGCGGGATCTCGTACCGCTCCTCGGGCGTCAGCACCAGCAGCGGGGTGCCGTCGTCACGGACGTCGAAGCCCCGCTCGCGGATCTGCCGGAAGGGGACGACCGCCAGGCACTCGTCGGGCAGGTCGGCCAGGAGGTCACGGGTGCCGACCGGGCCGACCAGCAGCTCGACCACGTCGTGATCGTGGCCCGGCGTGCGGCGGCGCAGCAGGGCGAAGGGGCGTTCGTCGTGCGGGAGCTGTGCCAGGTCCATGGGGGTGTCCCTCGTCTCGTCGCTGTCATGAGCGTGAGGAACGACCCCGGGAAACACCGAAGGCCGCCCCTCGGGCGGCCTTCGCGAAGTCTGTGCGTACGCGCAGTCAGTGGGCCGCCGGAGAAGCGGGCCACCACCAGTTCTGGATCGAGTGCGCGAACATGCGACGCATCCTACCCCATGTCCACGGAACGTATTACGTGTCTCACTTTCTGGTCACGGCCCGGTGGCCGCGAAAGCACCCCGTAATGTTGAGGGCGTGACCGTGAACGCTAAGTCCAGCGCGAGCGCTGGCAACACCTGGCGAGACCTGCCCGCGGCGCAGCAGCCCGAGTACCCCGATGCCGAGGCTCTGCGCGATGTGATCGCGGACCTCGAGTCGTATCCGCCGCTCGTCTTCGCGGGCGAGTGCGACCAGCTGCGCGCCCGGATGGCGTCCGTCGCCAAGGGAGAGGCGTTCCTTCTCCAGGGCGGCGACTGCGCCGAGGCCTTCGACGCCGTGTCCGCCGACCACATCCGCAACAAGCTCAAGACGCTGCTCCAGATGGGCGCCGTGCTGACGTACGCCGCCTCGGTGCCGGTCGTGAAGGTCGGCCGGATCGCCGGCCAGTACTCCAAGCCGCGCTCCAAGCCGACCGAGACCCGCGACGGCGTGACGCTGCCCACCTACCGGGGCGACTCCGTCAACGGCTTCGACTTCACCGAAGAGGCCCGGATCCCGGACCCCGAGCGGCTGAAGCGCATGTACCACGCCTCGGCGTCCACGCTGAACCTGGTGCGCGCCTTCACCACCGGCGGTTACGCCGACCTGCGCCAGGTGCACGCCTGGAACCAGGACTTCGTGAAGTCGTCCCCGTCCGGCCAGCGCTACGAGCAGCTCGCCCGGGAGATCGACAACGCGCTGAACTTCATGCGGGCCTGCGGCACCGACCCGGAGGAGTTCAAGACCGTCGAGTTCTTCTCCTCGCACGAGGCGCTGCTGCTCGACTACGAGTCCGCCCTCACCCGCGTCGACTCCCGCACCGGGCAGCTGTACGACGTCTCCGGGCACATGGTGTGGATCGGTGAGCGCACCCGGCAGCTGGACCACGCGCACATCGAGTTCGCCTCGAGGATCCGCAACCCGATCGGCATCAAGCTCGGCCCGAGCACCACGGCCGAGGAGGCGCTGCAGTACATCGAGCGCCTCGACCCCGAACGTGAGCCCGGCCGGCTCACCTTCATCGTCCGGATGGGCGCCGACAAGATCCGCGACAAGCTCCCCGAGCTGGTCGAGAAGGTCACCGCGTCCGGTGCCACCGTGGCCTGGATCACCGACCCGATGCACGGCAACACCTACGAGGCGGCCTCCGGCCACAAGACCCGCCGCTTCGACGACGTGCTCGACGAGGTCAAGGGCTTCTTCGAGGTCCACAAGGGGCTCGGTACGCACCCGGGCGGCATCCACGTGGAGCTCACCGGCGACGACGTCACCGAGTGCGTGGGCGGTGGTGACGAGATCTTCGTCGACGACCTGCACCAGCGCTACGAGACGGCCTGCGACCCGCGGCTCAACCGCAGCCAGTCGCTGGACCTGGCGTTCCTCGTCGCGGAGATGTACCGCGACCAGTAGCCGGTGACACCGGCCAAGGGGTGGGGCGCGTATCACATCGGATCGCGCCCCGCCCTTCTTCTGTGTGTTCCGGGCGGCAGGTAAGGTTAGGTTAGCCTCACCGATCAGGGGTCGGGACGGCTCGGCCCAGTACCTTCTCGGGAGGTGAACCGCGTGTTCGTCTGCAGTTGCTTCGGTGTGACCGAGGAACAGGTGAGGAGTCACGCGGACGCCGGAGCGTGCACGCCCCGGCAGATCGCCTCCGCCTGCAAGGCCGGCACCGACTGCGGCGGCTGTGTGCGGCGCATCCAGGCGCTGCTCGGCCGCGGCTCGTGCCCGCGCCGGCAGCTGATCGACGAGGGCGGGCAGCCGCTCACGGCGAAGGTCTCGGAAGCCGCCTAGTCCCGTCTTCCGGTCCCGCCCTAGTGCGTCGAGAAGCCGCTCGTTCCCGGGCCCGACGAGTCGGGCTGGGACTGTTCGACGACCGTCGACAGGTACAGCGACTCACCCAGTTTCTCGATCAGCTCCAGCTGGGTGTCCAGATAGTCGATGTGGTGCTCCTCGTCGGCCAGGATCGCCTCGAAGACATTGGCCGACGTGATGTCGCCCTTGTTGCGCATGACCTCCACTCCGCGGCGCAGCCGGTCGATCGCCTCGAGCTCGATCTCCCGGTCGGCCTGGAACATCTCGGTCACGGTCTGCCCGACCCGGACGTGGAACAGCCGCTGGTAGTTCGGCAGGCCGTCGAGCAGCAGGATGCGGTCGGTGAGCACCTCGGCGTGGCGCATCTCGTCGAAGGACTCGGCGCGCGTGTACTCGGCGAGTTTCGTCCAGCCCTTGTGGTCCTGCAGCTTCGAGTGCAGGAAGTACTGGTTGATCGCCGTGAGCTCGGCGGTCAGCTGCTCGTTCAGGAATTCGATGACCTCGGGGTCGCCCTGCATCGCATGGGCTCCTTCCGCGCGGGGGAACTGGCAGGTTGGGGCGCATGATTGCACCGGCGGAGAAAATCGTCCAGTAAGTCTTGACTTAGTAAGTAAGTGCATGCTTGGTATGCTTTGTACCTGTTCGACCGAATCTGCCGGGCCCGGTTCAGGGGCATCGCCACCGGTCTGTCAGGATGGAGACATGGGTCAGCCGGCGGAACGCGAATCGGGGGAGCGCGCATCAGGAGGAACGGTGCGGTTCGAGCTCCCGCCGGGGCAGCGACTGCAGAAGGGCTGGCCGGTCACGCACTACGGGCCGGTCCCCAAGTTCCGGCCCGAACGCTGGGAGTTCCGGGTCTTCGGCGCCACCGCCGACGGTGCGAAGCACTGCTGGGACCACGAGGAGTTCACGGCACTGCCGTACACCACCGTCGAGGCCGATCTGCACTGCGTCACCAAGTTCAGCATGGTCGGCGCGGAGTGGGGCGGGATCCCGGCGCGCACCATCGTGGACATCGCCCCGCCCGCGCCGGACGTCACCCATGTGATGGTCTGGGCGGAGTACGGATTCAGCTCCAACCTCCGGCTGTCCGACTTCACCTCCGAGCGCGCCCTCTTCGCCACCCACAAGGACGGTGAACTGCTCACCGCCGAGCACGGCTTTCCGCTGCGGCTGATCGTCCCCCATCTGTATGCCTGGAAGGGCCCCAAATGGGTGCGCGGTGTGGAGTACATGACCGCCGACCGCCGGGGCTTCTGGGAGGAACGCGGCTACCACAACGTCGGCGACCCCTGGACGGAGCAGCGCTACTCCTACCAGGAGGAGCCCGGAGAGGGCCCCGAGCTCTGACCCGAGGAGCTCTTCAGGCGTCCCGGAGCTTCTTCAGCCGCTCCACGTCCGCGGCGTGTCCCTCCCTGCCGCCGGGCGTCTCGATGACCAGCGGTACGCCCTCGGTCGCCGGGTGCGTCATCAGCGCCCGGAACGGGTCCTCACCGATGTGTCCGGCGCCAATGTTCGCGTGCCGGTCCTTGTGCGCGCCGACCACATCCAGGGAGTCATTGGCGTGGATCAGCTTCAGCCGGCCCTCGCCGACGGTGTCCACCAGCAGGTCCAGCGTCTGGTGCATCCCGCTCGGCCCGGTCAGGTCGTGGCCGGCCGCGAAGATGTGGCAGGTGTCCAGACAGACGCCCAGCTTCGGATGGGCGTCCAGCGCCTCGAAGTACGGCCCGAAGTCCCAGGTCCGCGAGCACAGCGAGGAGCCCTGGCCCGCCGTCGACTCCAGCAGCAGGAACGGGTCGTCGTCCTGGGTGAGCTCGTCGAGCAGCGGCAGCATGTGCTCCCGTACCTGCCGCAGCGCCACCGCCCGCTCCCGCCCGCCGGTCGCGCTGCCCGTGTGCACCACCACGCCCAGCGCGCCGATCTCCCGGCCGCGCCGCAGCGAGTGCCGCAGCGACTCCACGGACCGCTCGACGGTCGCCTCGGTGTGGGACCCGAAGTTGATCAGGTACGGGGCGTGCACGTACGCCGGGATCGACCCGGCCGCACAGGCCGCGCGGAACGCCTCGTCCTGTTTCGGACTGCCGGCCGGGGTGGCCCAGCCGCGCGGATTGGCGACGAAGACCTGCACCGTCTCGGCGTTCAGCTCACGGGCGTAGGACAGGCCGACGGAGTGCAGGCCGCCGGCCACGGGGACATGGCTGCCGACCGGGTTGCGGGCGGGACCGGACAGGTGACTCTTCACCCGTCAAGGGTGTCATGGGCGCCGGCCCCGTACGTCAGCGGATCTCGATGGTTATCGTCGAGCCCTTGGGCGCGGTGTCCCCGCCGTCCACGGACTGGCCCTTGACGGTGTCGCCGAACAGTCCGAGCAGTCCGCGGTCCTCGTCCACGCCGAACCCGGCGTCCTCCAGCTTCTCCTTGGCCTCGTCCACGCTGTCGCCGATCACGTCCGGCACCTGGATCATCTCCGGGCCCTTGGACAGCGTCAGCGTCACGGTGTCGCCCTCGGCGGCCTGCCGCCCCGCGCCCGGGGTCTGCCGGGCCACCTGGCCGGCGTCGTGCTCGGAGTTGACCCGCCCGGCGGCGATCCTCACCTTGAGACCGGCCTCCTCCAGCTCCGCGCGAGCGTCCTGCGCGTCGTCGCCGGTCACGTCCGGCACGTCCACCGGGCTGCCCTTGCTCACGGTCAGCGCCACCGCGGAGCCCGCGCGGACCTCGGTGCCCTTGCCCGGCTCCGTGGAGATCACCGAGCCCCGGGCCACGGTCCCACTGAACTCCCGGGTCACCATGCCCGGCTCCAGACCGTCGTCCTTCAGCAGGTCCCGCGCCTTGTCCAGCGGATAGCCGTCGAGGTCGGGCACCCGCACGGTCTGCGGGCCCTTGGAGAGGGTCAGCGACACCGAGTCGTTGCCGCGGATGCGTGCGCCCGCCTTCGGGTCGGTGCTGATCACCGTGCCCCGCTCCACGGTGTCGCTGAACGCCTCCTTCACCTGGCCGGCGTCCAGCCCGGCGTCCGCCAGCCGGCCCCTGGCCTCCTGCTCGGTCTTCCCCAGCAGCGGCGGGACCTTGGTGAACTGGCCGGAGTTGATGTACCAGATTCCCGTACCGGCCCCGAGGACCAGCAGCACGGCCACGACGATCGCCATCGGCCCGCGCTGCAGCGCCGTCCGGCGCCGGGGCGGCAGCGGCGGCGGGGACCGGAACTGGCTGGTGTGGTGCAGGGGGTCCGCGGCCTCGTCCTCGTTGACGGGCAGCGGGCGGGGGACGCTCAGCGAGCGCGGGATGACGCTCGTACGGTCCTCGGCGTTGTCGTGCTCCGCCGTCAGCGCCTGCGGCGGGACCGCGTCGAGCTGCTCGGCGGTGAGCCGGCCGCGCCCCGCGCGGGCCCGCGCGAGCAGCGCCACCGCGTCGTGCGGACGGACCTCGGGATTGCGGGCGGTCGCCGACGCGACGAGCTCGTCCAGCTCGTACGCCATGCCGGGCACGGCGGCCGACGGGGCCGGCACGTCGTCGTGCAGATGCTTGTAGAGCACGATCGCGGGGGAGTCGCCGTCGTGCGGCTTCTCGCCGGTCAGCATCTCGTAGAGCAGGATGCCGCAGGCGTAGACGTCCACGCGGGGATCGGCGATGCCGTTCTCGATCTGCTCCGGGGCCAGGTACGAGACCGTGCCCAGCACGGTGCCCGTGGTGTTCGTCACCGAGTCCACCGCGCGGACCAGCCCGAAGTCGGCGACCTTGACCCGGCCGTCGTCCCCTATCAACACGTTCTCGGGCTTCATGTCGCGGTGCACGAACCCGGCCCGGTGCGCGGCGCCGAGCGCGGCCAGCACCGGCTCCAGGATGTCCAGCGCGGCGCGCGGCTGGAGCGCCCCGCGCTCGCGCAGCACGTCGCGCAGGGTGCAGCCGGCGATGTACTCCATCGCCAGGTAGACGTACGCCCCGTCGGTGCCCTGGTCGAAGACCTGCACCACGTTCGGGTGGGCCAGCCGGGCGACCGACTTCGCCTCGCGGATGAACCGCTCGACGAACGAGCCGTCGGCCGCGAGGGAGGGGTGCATCACCTTGAGCGCGAGGATGCGGTCCAGGCGGGTGTCCACGGCCCGGTAGACCGTGGCCATCCCGCCGACCGCGATCCGCGCCTCGACGCGATACCGGCCGTCGAGCACCTGCCCGACCAGAGGGTCCTGAAGGGTCGTGTCCACCCCCCGAGTCTACGAGCCCCCACCGACACCCCCGCCCCGTTCGTCCCCCGTTGAAGCGGACCTGTGACGTGTATCGCGCCGCTGTGACCGCGAACACCCCACCGCACGACTACGAGCACCGGTGCCGCGCAACTGCGGGCAGTCGTGCCTCCCCCAGTGCCTCAAGGGTCTGGGAGGTACCCCCAGGGCGGCACGGGTGGGCGCGGCGGCACCCTGTAAGCGCCGGCAGGCGAACCCCACCCCCGTCCGGCCCGAGCACCGGTCGCCTAGAAAGCAGGCCGCTCAGGATCCAGCACGGCCATGCCCTCCGCGGGAGACGACGCCGAAGCGAACCACCGCCGAGGAATCCGCCCGGCCAACCGCGCCGACCGCCCCGCCTCCACCGCACACCGCATCGCGGAAGCCATGAGCACCGGCTCCTGCGCCCGAGTCACCGCAGACGCCAGCATCACCCCCGCGCACCCCAGCTCCATGGCCAGCGCCACATCCGACGCGGTCCCCGCCCCCGCGTCCAGAATCACCGGCACACCGGCCCGCTCCACGATCAACTCGAAGTTGTGCGGATTCCGGATCCCCAGTCCCGACCCGATCGGCGACCCCAACGGCATGATCGCCGCACACCCGGCCTCCTCCAGCCTCCGCGCCAGCACCGGATCGTCGTTCGTGTACGGCAGCACCGTGAACCCGTCGTCGACCAGCGTCTCCGCCGCGTCCAGCAGCTCGATCGGGTCCGGCAGCAGCGTCCGCTCGTCGGCGATGACCTCCAGCTTGATCAGATCCGTGCCGAGCGCCTCCCGCGCGAGCCGCGCGGTGAGCACGGCCTCCCCGGCGGTGAAGCACCCCGCCGTGTTCGGCAGCACCCGGACGCCCAGCTTCTCCAGTACCGACAGCACGGACCCGTGCACCGAGGGGTCCACCCGCCGCATCGCGACGGTCGTCAGCTCCGTCCCGGACGCCACCAGCGCCCGCTCCAGCACGTCGAGGCTCGGCGCCCCGCCGGTGCCCATGATCAGGCGGGACGTGAAGGACGTACCGCCGAGGAGGAACGGATCGTCGGCCATGGTCAGCCTCCCTGGACGGCGGTCAGGACTTCCACACGGTCACCCTCGGAGAGGGGCGTGGCGGGCCACTGCGCGCGCGGGACGACGGTTTCGTTGAGGGCGGCGGCCACCCCTGAGGGCGCCTTGGTGAGCGACTTCACGACGAGGTCGAGGGCCGTGCCGGGCGCGAACCGCCGGTGTTCCCCGTTGACCGAGATGTTCATGCGGGCTGCTCCGTGCGGACGGCGGCGCCGAAGCGCCGGGGGGTGAACGGACGGGCCACCTCCGGCAGCGCGCCGGTGGTCAGGACCTCCGCCATGGCATCGCCGGTGACCGGTGTCAGCAGGACACCGTTGCGGTAGTGGCCGGTGGCGAGGAGCAGCCCCTCGAGGCCGGTCGGGCCGAGCAGCGGCGCGTTGTCGGGGGAGCCGGGGCGCAGGCCGGCCCGGGTCTCGGCCAGCGGCAGCTCGGTGATGCCGGGGACCAGCTCGTGGGCGTCGCGCAGCAGCTCGTACACACCGCCCGCGGTCACCGTCGTGTCCCAGCCCGTCTCCTCGCTGGTCGCCCCGATCACCAGCTCGCCGTTCTCGCGCGGCACCAGATAGACATGGCTGCCGCGCACCACGGCCCGCACCGTCCGGCTCAGGAAGGGACCGTGCCGCGCGGGCATCGTCAGCCGTACCACCTGCCCCTTCACGGGACGGACGGGCGGCAGCACGTCCTCCCGGACGCCCGCGAGCCGCCCGCTGAGGCTGCCCGCGGCGAGCACCACCTGCCCGGCGCCCAGTTCGGTGCCGTCGGCCGTGACGACGCCCGTCGCGCGATCTCCCGCGACCACGAGCCGCTCGGCCCACGCGCGGTGGACGGTCACGCCCGCGCGCTCACAGGCGGTGACCAGCGCGGTCGCCAGCCGCCGGGGGTCGATCTGGTGGTCGCCGTCCACCCGCAGCCCGCCGCGCACCCCCGGCGCGAGCATCGGCTCCAGGCGCCGGCAGTCCCGCCCGGAGAGCCACTGCGAGTCCAGCCCCGACCGCTGCTGCAGGGCGTGCAGGTCCCGCAGGTGGGCGCGGTCGTCGGCGTCCAGCGCCACGGCGAGCGTGCCGCACGCGCGGTAGCCGAGGTCCTGGCCGGTCAGCTCGGTCAGCTCGGCCGCGAAGACGGGATAGCGCCGCGCGGAGGCGAGGTTCAGACCGAGCAGGGTCTCCTCGCCGTAGTGCAGTTCCGTGACGGCGGCCAGCATCCCGGCGGCCACCCGGGCGGCGCCACCGCCCGGTTCGGGGTCCACCACGGCTGTGACGAGACCGCGCTGCGCGGCCCGCCAGGCCGTGACCAGACCGATGATTCCGCCCCCGACGACGAGGACGTCTGAGGTACGCGTGGGCGACATGGGCGTCCAGCCCCTCCCTTCGCCGGCATGACCCGGATCAGGTTCGTACGGTCGGAGGCCGCCAGCCTCCCTCTCAGCCCGGTGCGTCCGGGCTCCCGCGAGTGCTTGTACGTTGGCCACCCTAGCCCGCACCGCACCGCGCCTGTAAGGGAGCCTCCGCGTGGCACCATCGCTCGACGGACTCGTCCTCGCCCCCGTGGCCGACCAGGCCCCCGGCCAGGTCGGCACCCGCACCCGGTTCGTCTACCACGAGCGGGACGGCGAGATCTGGGCCGAGTACGCGGGCGGCGACGTCGTGCGCGGGCACTTGGTGGGCACCCGCGCGGGGGACCGGCTGGACTTCCGGTACGTGCAGCTGAAACGGGACGGCACCACCTCCTCGGGGCACTGTGTGTCGACGGTCGTGGAGCTGCCCGACGGACGGGTACGGCTGGAGGAGAGCTGGGCGTGGGAGTCGCAGCCGGGCAGCGGGACGAGCGTGGTGGAGCAGCTCGGCCGATGACGTCGCGTCAGGTGTCTAAGGTGATCGGGTGAGCGAGCAGACGCAGCAACCGGGACGGTCCGAGCCGCGGCGGGTGGTGGTGGCGGGCGCGGGCATGGCCGGTGTGCAGACCGCCCTCGCCCTGCGGGAGCAGGGCTTCACCGGCACCGTGACCCTGATCGGCGCGGAACCCCACCAGCCGTACGACAGGCCGCCGTTGTCGAAGGCGGTGCTGCTCGGCAAGGCCGAGGACTCCGCCTTCGACGTCGACTTCGAGGACGCCGGCATCGAACTGCGGCTCGGCTGCGAGGTGCTCGGCCTGCGCCCCGCCGACCACGAACTGGACACGGAGACCGGACCCGTCCCGTACGACGTCCTGGTGGTCGCCACCGGTGCGGAACCGGTCCGGCTGCCGGGCACGGAGGGCGTCCCCGGCGTCCATCTGCTGCGCACCCTGGACGACGCCGCGCGGCTGCGGCCGGTGCTCGCGCGACAGCACGACATCGTGGTGGTCGGCGCAGGCTGGATCGGCGCGGAGTTCGCCACGGCGGCCCGCGGGGCGGGCTGCGCGGTCACCGTCGTGGAGGCCCAGGAGCGGCCGCTCGTCGAGGCGCTGCCCGCCGAGGTGGCCGCCCCGATGGCCGCCTGGTACGCCGAGGCCGGTGTCACGCTGCGCACACGCGCGCGCGTGGAGCACGTCGAACCCGGCGTCGTGTTCCTGGACGACGGCACGCGGCTGCCCGCGGACGCCGTGGTCGTCGGCATCGGGGCCCGGCCCGCCACCGCCTGGCTGGCGGGCTCGGGGATCGGGCTCGGGGCGCACGGCGAGGTCGTCGCCGACCGCCATCTGACGACCTCCCTGCCGGACGTGTACGCGGTCGGCGACTGCGCGTCCTTCCCGTCCGGACGCTACGGCGAGCGGCTGCTGGTCCACCACTGGGACAACGCCCTCCAGGGGCCGCGCACGGTCGCCCTGAACATTCTCGGCGCGCCCGCCGGCCGGGAGCCGGCGGTCTACGACCCGGTGCCGTACTTCTGGTCCGAGCAGTTCGGGCGCTTCGTGCAGTACGCGGGGCATCACGCGGACGCCGACCGGATGGTGTGGCGCGGGAACCCCGCCGAGGCGGCGTGGAGCGTCTGCTGGCTGCGGGAGTCCCGCCCGGTCGCGCTGCTCGCGGTGGGGCGGCCCCGGGACCTGGCGCAGGGACGCAGGCTGATCGAGGCGGGCACGGTGATGGACGCGGAGCTGCTGGCGGACCCGGCGCGGCCCCTGAAGTCGGCGACGGCGTGAAGCCCTCCGGCCCGGCGCGTCCGCCCGGGCGGGTGGGGCCGACTTCCGGCTGTCGGTGGCAGATGGCACGCTTGTCCCGTGACCGAGATTGACGCAAAGATCGATGCTCTCGTCCCCGCCTGGCTCACTCTGCCCGACATCGCCGAGATGTTCGGTGTCGAGGTGACGCGTGTCCGGCAGCTGGTCAAGGAGGGCCAGATCATCGCCGTACGCCGAGGTGAGAACCGCGCGCTGCACGTCCCCGCCGCCTTCATCGACGAGGACAAGGTCGTCAAGGGCCTGACCGGGACCCTGACGCTCCTGCGGGACGACGGCTTCACGGACGAAGAGATGCTGGAATGGCTCTTCACCCCCGATCCCTCCCTGCCGGGCACGCCCGCGCAGGCACTCAGCGAGAACCGCGGCACGGAGGTGAAGCGCCGGGCCCAGGCGCTCGCGGTCTGACCGCACCCGACCGTCCACCCACCCGAACACCACCGGCCGGGGCACGAGCCCCGGCCGTGGGTACCCGTGCAGGCACGGCGTCCGAGGCGGATGGTGCGCCGGCCGCGTGAGGCGGAGACGGGCCCGCGTCCGGGCGGAGGCGTTCGTCGGGCTCCGGGTTCCGTGTACCGGTGCGTGCTCTCGCGGCGTCCGGGAGGGGGTGGCGGCCCGTGAGGGGCGTCTCGCGGTCGTCGGCGCGGCGGGCATAGGGTCCGTTGCGATGTGAGCTCCGTCGGCCCTTGACGGCCGAGGACGCCTGCCACGACACGCCGGGCCCACCGGGTCCGTGCGCCGCCGACACCCCGGGGGAACCCTCGTATGACCGACACCGCTCGCGCCCGGCTCGCCGACGCCCGGGTCTACCTGTGCACCGACGCCCGCAGGAGGCAGGGCGACCTCGCGGAGTTCTTGGACGCGGTCCTGGCCGGCGGGGTCGACATCGTGCAGCTGCGGGACAAGGGCATGGAGGCCGGCGAGGAACTGGAGCACCTGGCGGTCCTCGCCGACGCCTGCGCCCGGCACGGCAAGCTGCTCGCGGTCAACGACCGCGCGGACGTCGCCCACGCCGCCGGCGCCGGCGTCCTCCACCTCGGCCAGGGCGACCTCCCCGTCCCCGCCGCCCGCGCCATACTCGGCGACGGCATCCTGATCGGCCGCTCCACCCACGCCGGGTCCGAGGCCGCCGCGGCGGCCGTCCAGCCCGGCGTGGACTACTTCTGCACCGGCCCCTGCTGGCCCACCCCCACCAAGCCCGGCCGCCACGCGCCCGGCCTCGGCCTGGTCCGCCACACCGCGGCCCTGGGCACCGAGCGTCCCTGGTTCGCGATCGGCGGCATCGACCTCGGCAACCTCGACGAGGTGCTGGACGCGGGTGCCCGCCGGGTCGTCGTCGTACGGGCCATCACCGAGGCGGACGACCCCGGCGCGGCGGCGGCCGAGTTCGCGAAGCGGCTGCGGCAGGCGGAGCCCTCGGACGCCGGGTGACCCCCACACGTCTCAGGTTTGTCCAAGGGGTGGACAACAAGTAGGCATTTCAGACAAATGTCCCCCATCCGGTTGGGGGACCGCCGCCCCCTGGCTAACCTGCCGGTATGGCCCTCGGAACCGCATCCACCAGGACTGATCGCGCACGCACCGTGCGCGACATGCTCGCCGCCGGCAAGAGGACGTATTCGTTCGAGTTCTCGGCGCCGAAGACCCCCAAGGGCGAGCGGAACCTGTGGAGCGCGCTGCGCAGGGTCGAGGCGGTCGCGCCGGACTTCGTCTCCGTGACCTACGGCGCGGGCGGCTCCACGCGCGCGGGCACGGTCAAGGAGACCCAGCAGATCGTCGCCGACACCACCCTCACCCCGGTCGCCCACCTCACCGCGGTCGACCACACCGTCGCCGAGCTGCGCAACATCATCGGCCAGTACGCCGACGCCGGGATCCGCAACATGCTCGCCGTGCGCGGCGACCCGCCCGGTGACCCGATGGGCGACTGGGTGCCGCACCCGCAGGGGCTGACCTACGCCGCCGAACTCGTCCGGCTCATCAAGGAGTCGGGAGACTTCTGCGTCGGTGTCGCCGCCTTCCCGGAGATGCACCCGCGTTCGGCGGACTGGGACACCGACGTCGCCCGCTTCGTCGACAAGTGCCGGGCCGGCGCCGACTACGCGATCACCCAGATGTTCTTCCGGCCCGAGTCCTATCTGCGGCTGCGTGACCGAGTCGACGCGGCGGGCTGCGCGACCCCGGTGATTCCCGAGGTCATGCCGGTGACCAGCGTGAAGATGTTGGAGAGGTTGCCACAGCTCAGTAACGCCGTGTTCCCGGAGGCCCTCAAAGAGCGGATCCTCACAGCGAAGGACGATCCGGCGGCTGTACGCTCCATCGGTATCGAGTTCGCCACGGAGTTCTGCGCCCGGCTGCTGGCCGAGGGAGTGCCCGGACTGCACTTCATCACGCTCAACAACTCCACGGCGACCCTGGAAATCTACGAGAACCTGGGCCTGCACCACCCACCGCGGGCCTAGACCGGTCGCACGGATGTACGACACACTGCGTAGCGACCACTGGGAGAGGGGCGTACATGGGCTGGACGGTCCTCTACATCGCGTTCGGCATCGTCGCGCTGTGGTTGCTCGGTGAGGTGCTGCTGCAGTACAAGGCGCGGCTGCGCTGGCGGCTGCTCGCCTTCGGTGGCTTCCTCGGTGTCGTGCTCGGTGTGCTGATCCCGTCCGTGATCGTCATCGGGCTGGGCGCCGCGGCCTTCGCGGTCGGCCAGACCTACGTCACCCTGTCGTTCCGCCGCGGCTTCGCGGCCGGCTGGGCGGTCAACGCGCCGATACTTGCCGCCGCCAAGGGCCGCCGCGGCGACCGCGGACGCCAGGAGCCGACCCTGGAGGTCTCCGACCTGGAGGCGTCCGGCACCGGTCACGGCGGCGAGGGCGACGGCCACCGCGACCGGGACGGCTACCGCGCGGACGACGACTACGACCGCGACGACGTGTTCACCCCCGCCGCCCGTCCCGACCAGCCGGCGCCCGACGGGACCACCGCCGTCTACGAGCCGCAGCCCATGCCCGACGACACCGGCTCCTACGGCGTCTACGGCGGAGACACCGGGTACGCGGCCCCGTCCCAGGACCAGTACGCGGCGGCCGCCCAGGGCGCCGACCCGAACTACGCCTACGACTACTCCGGTTACGGCCAGCAGCAGGGCTACGACACCACGGGCCAGCAGCAGTACGCGGCCTACTCCGACCCGTACATCGGCAACTCGCCGGCCTACGGGAACACCTCGTACGACACCGGCTACGCCGACCCGCAGCAGTATCCCCAGCAGGGCTACGGCCAGGACCCGTACGCCCAGCAGGGTTACGGCGGCGAGACCCCGGCAGGCGGCCTGTGGGTCCCGCAGCAGCGCAGCACCGACGACACGTACGGCGGCGAACTCCCGCCCGAGCAGCAGCAGTACCCGCACCAGGGCGACGGACAGACGCACGGCAACGGGTACGACGAGCAGTACCGCTACTGAGCGCGCTCACTGCGACCCGCGGAACTCCGGCCCCTCCACGATCAGTCCGGCGACCAGCGCCCCCGACATCCCGGCGTGCGGGAGCCCGCCGCCGGGGTGGGACCAGCCGCCGGCCGTGAACAGCCCGGTCAGCCCGGTGCTGTTGGCCGGGTGCAGCAGCCGCCCGCCCGCCGCGGCCAGCGCCGGTACCGGCACCGCGCCGCCCTCCGCGCCGGTCTCCTCGGCGATGTCGGCCGGGGTGCGCATCTCGTGCCACAGCAGCCGGTCGCGCAGGCCGGGTACCGCCCGCCCGGCGACGGCGATCAGACGCTCGGCGTACGCGTCCCGGGCCCCCTCGGTCCCGGCGGGCACCGCCGCCGTCACCGTGGCCGCCTCGTGGCCGGCGTCCGGGACCAGCGCCGGGTCGTCCGGCCGCAGCACCGTGACCGTGGGCCGCGCGGGCGGGCCCCCGGGCGCACCGGACAGCGACTCCAGTTCGGCCTCCCGGTCCTCCGTGTGCACGACCGTACGGTGCGGGGTCCCCTCCGGGCGCCCGCCCCGCAGCGCCAGCGCCACCGTCACCCGGCTCGCCGTCCCCCGCCGGCCCGGTACCTCGCCGTCACCGCGCACCCGCGTCCCCCGGCTCAGCCGGTCCAGCACCCCGGGAGCCACCCCGGCGACCACGAAGTCCGCCTCCGCCACGGTGCCGTCGGCGAGTTCCAGTCCCGCCGCCCGGCCGTCCTTCTCCGTCACCCCGGCCACCTCCGCGCCGAAGTGGAACTCCACCCGGCGGGCCAGACACCGCTCGTACACCGCCCGCGCCAGCTCCCGCATGCCGCCCCGCACGTACCACATGCCGAAGGCGTGCTCCATGTACGGCAGCACCGCCGCGCTTGCCGGGGTGTCGCGGGGATCGAGGCCGTACGCCAGCGCATGGCTCTCCAGCAGCGCGATCAGCCGGGGATCGCGCAGCTCCCACGCACCGACCTCCGCGAGCGTGCCCGCCCTGCGCGTGCGCAGCAGCTTCCTGTGGGGGACCGCCGGATACGGCTCACGCTCGGCCAGGACCTGCCAGTTGGGCCACAGCGGCTCCTCCAACAGCGGTCTGCGCGACCGGTCCCAGGCCTCCCGGGCCCGCACCAGGAAGTCCCCCCAGCGCCTGGCCGCGTCCGCCCCGAGGTTCTCCTCCAGTGCGGAGACGACGCCCGCGCGGGAGGCGTTCGGCAGTGACACGCGCGTACCGTCCGCGAACACGTGGTGCGACGACGGGTCGGCCTGGACCAGCTCGACACACGCCTCCAGCGGCTCCCTGCCGGTCTTCACGAACAGATCCCGGTAGACCGCCGGCAGCGGGAGCAGTCCGGGCCCGGTGTCGAAGGCGAACCCGTCCCGCTCGAGACGGCGCAGCGCACCGCCGTACGTCTCCGTCCGCTCGTACACCGCCACCCGGTGGCCCGCGACGGCCAGCCGGGCGGCGGCCGCCATCGCGCCCATCCCGGCGCCGATCACCGCAATCCGTGCCATGCCAGGGACTTTATCCGCCGCCACCGGCAGTCCGTCCCCGAGTACCCGCGCCCCGCCCCGGGCTCCGGTCGGCGGCACCGAGCCGTGGGTGCGGGTGCGCAGCCCTGAGTACCCGTACCTAGCCGCCGAGTTGAGTACGCGCGCGGATGGGGGCCGACCTGCGGGAACGAGAGAGTGGAGACCACGGAGAGGGGCCCGGCCCCGGAACCGGCGACACGGGGCGCCGGAACGGTACGGGCCCGCGATCCGCTCCTTCCGTCGGCACCGTCGGCGGGATCGAGGCACGGGGGAACCCGGGGACGGCCACACGGGGGTTCCAGGGGGACGTACGGGGGGAGCGAGGAAGGCGCCGGTCCGGCGGTGGCCCGCGGGGGACGCGGCCACCGCCGGACCGGCGCCTTCGTCCGTCCAGGATTCAGCGGCGGCCGCCGACCCGCCCCTGCAGCAGCCGGGACAGGGCGGAGTGCACGTCGTCCAGGGAGCGCTCCGGCTGGAAGGACTGCCAGTCCAGCGCGGCCACCAGCACCATGCCGACCAGCGCCGCCGCCGTCAGCGGGACGTCGATCTCGTCGTTGAACTCGCCGTTCGCCACGCCCTCGCGCAGCACGCCCTCGACCACCGCCACGGCCTGCTGCCGCACCACCATCAGCGTGGACTGCCAGGCCCGGTTGGTGCGCCACAGCTCGGCCACGTACAGCTGGGTGAAGGCCGGGTAGCGGTCGATGAAGACGAGCCCCGCGCGGATCATCGCGTCCAGGGCGTCGACCTTGCCCCCGCCCTCCCCGGCCGTCCGCTCGGCCGCCTCCCGCAGCGAGGCGGTCAGCAGACCGACCCCGTGCCGCAGCAACTCCTCGAAGAGGACCGACTTGCTCGCGAAGTTGTAGTAGACCGTGCCTTTCGCGACTCCCGCCCGCTCGGCGATCTCGTCCACGGTGGTGGCGGAGAAACCTTGTTCGGCGATGAGGGTGACGGCCGCCTCGTAGAGCTTCTGCCGGGTGGCCTCGCGGCGGGCACTGCCGCCCGGCGTGGTGCTGCTGCGTTCCATGGCCCTGATTGTCACAGGAACGCCGGTCCGTCCGTTCACAGGACCAGCTCCGGGTGGAGCCGGTCCATCGTCCACACCTGGCGACGGCGGGCCGACAGCGCGGTGAGCGCGAGGGCGCCCGCGGTGAAGGCCACGAGTACGGCGCACGCCTGCCACACCGGTCCGAGGCCGCCGCCCGTGATGAGCCGCCGCAGCGCCCCGACGACATGGCTCATCGGCAGGAACGGGTGCAGCGCGTTGAAGAAGCCGGGGCTGGTCTGCACGGGGTAGGTGCCGCCCGCCGAGGTCAGCTGGAGCATCAGCAGCGCGAGGACGAGGATCCGGCCGGCCGCGCCGAAGCGCGCGTTCAGCCACTGCACGATCGCCGCGAAGCACGCCGTCACCAGGCACAGGAAGCCCACGGTCCCGGCCGCCCGCGCCATCTGCAGTCCGAGCGCCCAGTGCAGCACCGCCATCAGCGCCAGCGTCTGCAGCACCCCGATCGCCACCACCGGCAGCCAGCCCGCCAGCGCGATCCGCCAGGCGGAGGCGCCCGCCGCAAGCGCGCGCCGGTTCATCGGCGCGATCAGCATGTACGCCACCATCGCGCCCACCCACAGCGACAGCGGGATGAAGTACGGGGCGAAGCCGGTGCCGTAGTCGGGCGCCTTGTGCAGGTCGCGGGAGACGAGCCGGACCGGGTCGGCCATCACCTCGGTGCGCCGGTCGCGGTCCTGCTCGTCGTAGTCGGGGATCTTCCCGGCGCCGTCGTGCAGGCCGCCGGCGAGCTCGCCGGATCCGTCCACGAGCTTGTAGAGGCCGCCGTTCAGATCGTCCGCGCCAGTCTTCAGCTCGCCGACGCCCTTGTCCAGGTCCGCGGCGCCGGTCTCGGCGGTGCCGAGTCCCTTGTTCAGCTTCTTCGCGCCGGCGGCGACCTCGCCGGCCCCGGTGTCGAGCTTGTTGATCCTGGTGACGGCGTCGTCGAGGTCCTCGGAGAGGTGCGGGGCGCGGTCGGCGAGCGCCCGGGCCCGCTTCTCCAGGACGGCGAGGTGCCCGTCGAGCTTCTCCAGGTCGTCGCGGTGGCCGGTGACCAGGGCACCGACGTCGCCGGCGACGGTCGCCGCCGTGGCCACCGCGTCCCTGGCCCTCTTCAGGTCCGGGCAGGCGGGATCGGGCAGGACGGGGTCCTCGCAGCGCGCCCGGTGGACGTCGTCCATGGTGTCGGACGCCGCGCGGGCGTCCTTCACCGCGGCCGGCGCCTCCTCCTCCAGGGCGTCGAGGTCCTCGCGGAGTTTTCCGGCAGAGTCGGCGACGAACCGCGCGGTGTCGCCGATGGTCTTCTCGTTGTCCTCGAGGAACGGGCCCACCTCGGCGTCGACCGCGTTCACCTTGCCGGCGAGTCTCCGCGTGCCGTCCGCGACCTTCTTCGAGCCGTCCTCCAGGTCGCCGGCGCCCTTGTGGAGGGCCTTCAGGCCCTTGGACAGCTTCCCGCTGCCCTTGCGCGCGGCCTCCAGGCCGTCGGCGAGGTCCTTGGAGCCCTTCTCCGCCTTCCCGATGCCGCCGCTCAGCTTGTCCGCCCCCTCGGCCGCCTTCACGGTCTCGCCGTGGATGTCCGAGAACGAGACGAAGATCCGGTCCAGGAAGGAGCGCGAGGTCTTCGTGGAAGCGGCCCGGCGCACCTCACCGAAGACCGTCCGGGAGATCTGCCCGACGATGTAGTTGTTGGCGTCGTTCGTCCGCACCTGGAGGGCGCCGGTCTCGGGGGAGTCACCCGAACCGGAGGCGATACGGCGGCTGAAGTCGGCGGGCATGGTCAGCGACAGGTAGTACGTGCCGTCCTCGACGCCCCGCCGGGCCTCGGCCGCGCTCACCTCCCGCCAGTCGAAGGCGCCGCTGTCGCGCAGCCCTTCGGCGATGTCGTCGCCCGCGGTGATCCGCTTCCCGCCGGCACGCGCCCCCTCGTCGTCGTTCACCAGCGCCACCGGGATCCGGTCCAGGCGGCCGTACGGGTCCCAGAACGACCACAGGTACAGGGCGCCGTACAGCAGGGGCAGCACCAGCAGGGCGACCAGGGCCGCGCGCGGCAGTCTGCCCCGGCCGAAGCGCCGGAGTTCAAGAGCGGCCAGTTTCGGCGAGCGCATCGGCCGCCGCCTCCTTCGCGTCGTCCTTCGCGTCGTCGTGCCGGCCGGTTCCCGTGCGGACGACCACCGCGTCGCGCGGTGCCTCGCTGCACACCGCCAGCACGGTGGTACCGGTCTCGGTGACGGACTTCAGCAGGGCCCAGACATCGGTCCGTTCGGCGGACGAGAGCTTCAGATCGGTGTCGTCCACACCGAGCAGTCGGGGACGCCCCAGCAGCGCCAGCGCGAGCGACAGTCGCAGCGCCTCCACCCGCTCCAGATCCCGTACGGCGGTCCGCGCGGACTTGGGCAGGGCCGCGAGGTCCAGCCCGGCGGTGGTCAGCGCGTCGTCGACGCGCTCCCTCTCCTCACGTGCGCGTTCTCCGCGCGGACGCCGCAGCACGCGCGGGCGGGGGAGCGGGCCGCCGAAACGGCGCCGCAGCAGGGCCTGTTCCCGCAGGTGCTCGCCGACGGTGAGGGAGGGGTCGAGATCGGTGACTCCGGTGACGTGCGCGAGCGCGCTGCGGCGGCGTACGGCGGACATGCGCCGGGGCAGTTCGAGTCCGCCCACGGCGGCCAGGCCCTCCGTGGGCCGCATGCGGCCGGTGAGGGCGAGCAGCAGGCAGGTGCGGCCCGACCCGGACGGCCCCTCCACCGCGATCAGCGAGCCGGGCTCCGCGTCGGCCGAGATGCCGCGGAACACCCAGCCCCGCGGCCCCTTCAGGCCGAAGTCGCGGGCCGTGACGGTGAGTCCGAGCGGACCGTCCACCAAGTCCCCCTATTTTGAACTGACTGGTCAGTGCAAAAATTAGCGCGAACCACCGAGCGAAGCAAAAGCCCAGGTCAGAGCGGATTGTCAGTGCCATACCTCACGATGTGCACATACGGCACCTCTTAGTAGGGGTGTCGTCACAAAGACGACAGGAGGTTCGTCATGGCCCACTCGTCCGCAGCCGCCGCCCGTCGGCGCCGCGCAACCGGCCCTGCCCCCTCACTGAACGGCCCGGCGAGCGACATCCACCCCGTGCTGCGCCGCGCCACGGCCCCGCTCGCCGCCCTCGACCTGCTCGCCCAGGCCCGTGCCGGACTCGACGAGGCCGCCGTCCTCGAGACGCCCAACGAGCGCTACGCGACGGCCCACCTCGCCGCCCTGCGCACCGCCGCCGCCGTGCTCGCCGCCCGCGGCCGGCCCGAGACCTCGCCCCGGGCCCGGGCCCGGATACGGAGCGCCTGGGAAGTGCTCCCCGAGATCGCGCCCGAGCTCACCGAGTGGAGCGCGCTGTTCGCCTCCGGGGCCCGGCGCCGTGCCCGGGCCGAGGCCGGCATCCAGGGCGCGGCAAGCGGCCGGGACGCCGACGACCTGATACGCGACGTGGCCATGTTCCTCCGTCTGGTCGAACGCATGCTGGTCCTCCAGCCCGTCCTGCCCCCGCAGCAGCCCTTCCCGGGGGCGCGGGGAACTGCGCAGAGGGGGTCCGGGGGCGAAGCCCCCAGGGACGGGACGGGACGGGGCGGCGGGAGCGAAACACCTCAAGCGGCACCGTAGGAGCGCGGACAGGTGCCCGGCCACCACGGCGCAGGCCATAGGGTGGACAGCGCCTGAAGCCCTACCCGCCAGGGGAGGGAGCCCGATTGCTCCGCCGAGGAAGAGGCGGTGCCGCGCCGAGGAGTCAACTACCGTGTCGGACCCGATGCGGCCCCGTGCCGCCCTCCGTACCGCCGTGGTCTGGGAGGTCCTCCAGGACGCCCTGGAACGCCGGGTCAAGGCGACCGGACGGCAGGCGCTGGACGTCCTCGACACCGGCGGCGGCAGCGGCAACTTCGCGGTGCCCCTCGCCCGGCTCGGTCACCAGGTGACCGTCGTCGACCCCAGCCCCAACGCGCTGTTCGCCCTGGAGCGCCGCGCCGCCGAGGCCGGCGTCGCCGACCGGGTCCGGGGCGTCCAGGGCGACGCCCGGGGCCTCTTCGAGGTGGCCGAGCGCGGTGGCTACGACATCGTGCTGTGCCACGGTGTCCTGGAGTACGTCGACGACCCCGCCGAAGGCGTCCGCAACGCGGTGGCGGCCCTGCGCCCCGACGGCGTCCTCAGCCTGCTCGCCGCGGGCCTCGGCGGCGCCGTGCTCGCCCGCGCCCTCGCGGGTCACTTCACGGAGGCCAAGCAGGCGCTCGACGACCCGGACGGCCGATGGGGCACCGGCGACCCCGTGCCGCGCCGCTTCACCGCCGACCAGCTCACCGCGCTCGTGGAGAGCGCGGGCCTGACGGTCGGCGCCGTGCACGGCGTGCGGGTCTTCGCCGACCTCGTCCCCGGCGTGCTCGTCGACACCGAACCCGGAGCCCTGGACGCGCTGCTGAAGCTGGAGGCCGCGGCGGCCGAGCTCGCCGCCTTCCACTCCGTGGCCACGCAACTTCATGTGCTCGGTGAGACGCGGGGGACCCCGGGGGCCTGAGCGGCTGCCGGGACGCGCCGCTGATCAGCGACGTGTCCGGTGGGCCCCGCCGCGCATGGAGTGCGCCACAGGCCCCCCGAATGGCGGCTTGGCGCCGTATGATCGAGGGAGACCGCCCGGCATGACGGGCCGGCCGCCGGGGAATGAGAAGCCTCAGCGGGCCGGGACGTGATGGCTGGTACCGGTTGGCCAATTGGCGCAGAGGGGCGGGTTTCACGGGGGCGATTCCCTGCCTATCCTGAAGGGACCCCCCGGGTCGCCCCGGCGACTGCACGATGAGGAGGACTCCGTGCCGCTCTCGGAGCACGAGCAGCGCATGCTCGAGCAAATGGAGCGAGCGCTGTACGCCGAAGATCCCAAGTTCGCGACGGCGCTCGAGGGAAGCGGGCTGCGTACGTACACCCGGCGACGGGTCTACCAGGCGGTCGCGGGCTTCCTCGTGGGTATTGCGCTCCTCATGGCCGGTATGGTCGCCCAGCAGGTCTGGCTCAGTGTCGTCGGGTTCCTCGTGATGCTGGGCTGCGCGGTCCTCGCGGTGACCGGCTGGCGCAAGGCACCCAAGCCGGGAGAGCAGGCCGCCGGTGCGACGGGTACGCCGCAGGCGGGGCGCCAGACCAGACAACGCCGGTCCGTCATGGACCGCATAGAGGAACGCTGGCAACGCCGCCGCGACGAGCAGGGCGGCCACTAGCCTCCCACCGAAGAACCCAAGCCCGAGGGGGCGACCACCGACACGGTGGTCGCCCCCTCGGGCTTGCCGCCCCCTCGGGCTTGCCGCCCCCTCGGGCGGCCGCTGTCCTCGTTCCCGTGGGCAGTCGTGCCTCCCCCAGTGCCTCAAGGACCCGGGAGGCCCCGCAAGCGCCGGACCGCGCGACCCACCCCACCCCGGCGGGCCGGTCCGGCCCCGCGGCCGGTGGCGTTCAGCCCTGCTGCCGTGACGGCTTGCGCCAGGTCGGCCGCAGCGCCAGGAGACGCTCCCGGACCCCCGCCCACCAGGCGGACACCGCCCACACCACCCGCACGCTCGACCGCGGAGCCAGCACCGCCCGCACCCGCGCCCACCGGCCGGCCGAGGACCGCAGCCCCGCGGCAACGCCCCGCACCTCGTCCGTCAGACCCACCGCCGGCCGCGGCCGGGGCGCGTACAGGACCTGCTCCACCGCACCGGCCACCCGGTGCACCGACGCTGCCGCACCCGGGCCGAGCCGGCCCAGTCGCACGATCCGGTCCGCCGCCCCGCGCGGGGTCAGCGACTCGTCCGGCGCGATGCCGTGGTCCCACGCCGTGTCGGTCAGCTCGTCCCAGACGGCCAGGACGTACGGCACCGCCTCCGCCTCCGAGCGGCCGTGCCCGCCCAGCCGCACCGCCCGGGTCCTCGCCCGCCACAGCATCGGCGACAGCGGCAGCACCAGCACCGCGAGACCGGCCAGCGCCCACCCCAGCAGCACGTACCACTTCGGTCCGTCGTCGCCCGTGGGCAGGGCCGCCTGCGGCGACTCGCTCTCGCACGCCCCCAGCTTCCTCCGCTCCGCCGTGCAGCTCTCGCTCTCCGAGGGCTCCGCCGACGGCTCCGCGGGCGCGGCCCGGGAGGGCAGGGCCGGATCGGGCACCGTACTGTCCGCGGTGTCCGGCACGGTGTACACCGGCGTCGAACCACGGGTCGGGGTCGGCTCGAACCGGGTCCAGCCCACGCCCTCGAAGTACAGTTCCGGCCAGGCGTGCGCGTCCCGCAGCCCGACCGCGACCGTGCCGTCCGCCTGCGGGGTGCCGGGTGCGAAGCCCACCGCGACCCGCGCCGGTATGCCCAGCGAACGGGCCATCGACGCCATCGCGAACGAGAAGTGCACGCAGAAGCCCTGTCTGTCCCGCAGGAAACGGGCGATCGCCTGCGAGTCGCTGCCGACGTCGACCTGGGTGTCGTACTCGAAGCCGCCGGTCAGTGCGAAGTACTCCTGGAGCTTGACCGCCTGGTCGTAAGCGCTGGTCGCGCCCTCGGTGACCTCGCGGGCGGTGCGGGACACCACGGCCGGCAGCGAGTCCGGCAGCTCGGTGTACTCGCGCTCCAGCGAGGGCGGCGGCTCCGGCGCGTCGGCCAGCTGCTCCGCCGTGGGCTGCACGTGGAGACTGCGCACCTCGTACGTCAGACCGCGGGTGTTCTGCCCGTGGTCGCCGACCAGTGTCATGCCGACGGGTTCGTAGCGCCAGTTGCCCCGGATGCTCACCCCGCTCGGCGGGTACGGCATCGGCAGCCAGTCCTGGGCGTACCAGTCGGCGGTCGAGATCGTCGTGCCGATCTCCGTGCGCCCGATGTCGGTGCCGAGGCCCGGCGGCGTCGGGAACGTGCCGTCGGGGACGGTGGTGATGGACCGCTTCGACGGCTTCCACGTGGTGCCGTCGAAGTCGTCGAGGGAGACGATCCGCAAGTACAGGTCCGACACGTCCGTCAGCTCGGAGCGCACCGACATGACCTGGCGGTCCTCGTCCTGGTTCAGCGAGTTGCGCAGCGACACCAGCGGGTTCACCGCGGAGATGGTGCCGCCCCCGCCGGCGCCCGAGCCGATCCCCGTGCCGGCGGGGTCGAGCAGGCCGCCGTTCATCGCGGGCAGGCCGAGCGGCACCACCAGGGCGATGCCCAGCGCGACCGCACCGATCCGCCGCCCGGTACGCACCGGGGCGACGGCGCCGGGCGAGTCCCCGCCCGGGCCCGGCGCCCCGCCGAACACGCGTCCCCACTGGGAGAGCCGGTCCCGGCCCTCGGCGAGCAGCAGCGTCAGATAGCCGGCCGCCGCCAGCAGGAACCACAGCCAGTCGATGCCGTTGTCGGCCAGCCCCGCCGCCACCGAGTACAGGGCGAGCAGCGGCAGCCCGGCCGGGGCCGCGCTGCGGAAGGTCACCGCGAGGGTGTCCACCAGCAGCCCGATCACCAGCACGCCGCCGACCAGCATCAGCCGGATGCCGTCGGACAGCGGCGCCGGGATCGCGTACCGGCTGACGTCGTTCCCGCCCTGATCCAGCAGCTCGGCGAAGAAACGGAAGGCGTCCGGCCCGGGTATCAGCCCGGCGAAGGCGTGCTCACGCGCGAACACCAGGGTCAACAGCACCAGCGTCACCAGGAACTGCGCCGCCACCGTCAGCGGACGCGCCAGCGGCACCCGCCGGGCCGCCGCGCCCACGCCCGACTGGACCGCCAGCAGAAACGCCGCCTGGAGGATCCAGGTCGCCGGGTCGACCAGCGGCAGCAGGGCGCACGCCGCCATCAGTGTGGCCGCCCACGCGCACAGCGCCAGCCTCGCCCGTCCGCTGATCACGGCCCCTCCCCACCGCTCGCCGCGGCCAGGCCCGAACGCTCCCGGTCCGCCTGCCGCCACAGCTCCTCCAGCGAGGCGCCCCGCGGCACGCCCAGCGCCGTCCAGCCCGCCTCGCGCAGCATCCGCAGCCACTCCCCGCGCCTGTCCGACGCACCGGGCACATCGGCCGGTTCCCGCAGCCAGGTCCCACTGTCCAGCAGGAAGGCGAGTGCGCCTCCGCCGCGCTGCCGCATCCGGGCGAGCACCGCGGCCTGCTCCTCGTCCAGGTCGCCGAGGAAGGCGACCAGCAGCCCCTCGTTCCCGCCGCGCAGCACGTCGTAGGCGCGGGACAGGCCCTCCTCGTCGGAGTGGTCCACCACGGCGAGGGTGTCCATCATCAGCCCGGCCGCGTCCGCCGACTCCTGGTTCACCCCCGCGAACCCGCCGGAACCCTCGCCCGGCACCGAGGTGCCGGTGTCGGTCAGCAGCCGCACCGAGAAACCGCGCTCCAGCATGTGCACCAGCACGGAGGCCGCACCGGACACCGCCCACTCGAACGCCGAGTCCGGTCCGGCGCCCGCGTAGGCGATGGCCCGGGTGTCGAGGAGCACCGTGCACCGGGCGCGCTGCGGCTGTTCCTCGCGGCGCACCATCAGCTCGCCGTAGCGGGCGGTGGAGCGCCAGTGCACCCGGCGCAGGTCGTCGCCGTAGCGGTAGCCGCGCGGGATCACGTCGTCCTCACCGGCCAGCGCCAGCGAGCGCTGCCGCCCGTCGCCGTACCCCATCGCCTCGCCGCTCAGCCGCACCGGCGGCAGCGGCTCCACGCGCGGGATCACCGTCAGCGTGTCGTACGTGGAGAAGGACCGGGTCAGCTCGCACATCCCGAACGGGTCGGACAGCCGCAGCTGCAGCGGGCCCAGCGGATAGCGGCCGCGCAGATCGGAGCGGACCCGGTAGGACACCTCGCGGCGCCCGCCCGCCTCCACCCGGTCCAGGACGAACCGCGGGCGCGGTCCGAGCACGTAGGGCACCCGGTCCTGGAGCATCAGCAGGCCCGTGGGCAGCCGCGAGACGTTCTCCATCCGCAGATGCACCCGCGCCTCGGAGCCGACGGGCACCCGCCCGGGGGAGAGCCGACGGCTGCCGGCGACCCGGTAGCGGGTGCGGTAGAGCACGGCCGCGCACACCAGCGGAAGCACCGCGAGCAGCAGCCCGACCCGCAGCAGATCGCTCTGCCCCAGCACGTACGCGCAGATCGCGGCGGCCACGCCGGCGGCCAGGAAGGAGCGACCGCGGGTGGTGAGACCGGCCAGGGCCGTCCTGACGCCGCTCCGGTCGCCCCGGTCGCCCCGGTCGCCCTCCGCGTGGACGGCGCCCGCGGTGGTGCCAGCGGTGGTCATCACAGCCTCCGGGGCGGCTGCTGGCCGAACTCCGGACCGCCGTGGCCGAGGCCGCTCTGCCGCGGGGCGCCCGCGGGCGCCTGGGGGCGGTCCGCGGGCACCGGGGTGCGCTGGAGGATTTCCTGCACCACCTGCTCGGCGGTCCGGCGGTTGAGCTGGGCCTGGGCGGTGGGCAGCAGCCGGTGGGCGAGGACGGCCACGGCGAGTGCCTGCACGTCGTCCGGCAGTGCGTAGTCCCGGCCGCCGAGGGCCGCCGCCGCCTTCGCCGCGCGCAGCAGGTGCAGCGTCGCGCGCGGCGAGGCACCGAGTCTGAGATCGGGGTGCGTGCGGGTGGCGGCGACCAGGTCCACCACGTACCGGCGGATCGGTCCGGCCACGTACACGTCGCGCACCGCCTCGATCAGCTTCAGGATCTCGTGCGCGTGCGCCACCGGCTGGAGATCATCCAGCGGGGAGACGCCGCCGTGCACGTCCAGCATCTGCAGCTCGGCCTCCGGGCTCGGGTAGCCGACCGAGACGCGGGCCATGAAGCGGTCGCGCTGGGCCTCCGGCAGAGGGTAGGTGCCCTCCATCTCGACCGGGTTCTGCGTCGCCACGACCATGAACGGGCTGGGCAGTTCGTAGGTCTTGCCGTCGATGGTGACCTGGCGCTCCTCCATCGACTCCAGCAGCGCGGACTGCGTCTTCGGCGACGCGCGGTTGATCTCGTCGCCGATCACCACCTGCGCGAAGATGGCGCCCGGTTTGAACTCGAAGTCACGGCCCTGCTGGTCCCAGATGGACACACCGGTGATGTCCGAGGGCAGCAGGTCCGGCGTGAACTGGATCCGCCGCACCGAACAGTCGATGGACCGTGCCAGTGCCTTGGCCAGCATCGTCTTGCCGACTCCCGGGACATCCTCGATGAGCAGATGTCCCTCGGCGAGCAGCACGGTCAGCGAGAGCCGTACGACCTCGGGCTTTCCCTCGATCACGCCTTCCACCGAATTCCGCACGCGCTCCACCACGGCGGTCAGATCAGTGAGGCTCGCTCGATCGTCATAGGTCGTCACCCGGCCCTCCTCGGCCCTTCCCCGCGCTCCGCATGGAGCGGGGGACCCCAAATGTCCGGGCCGACGCCTTGCTGCGCGGACCGGCCCACCCCGAATCACGGACACCACGCGGGAAAAGTTCCGCGTGACACCACTCCCGCATTCTTGCCGCCGTTACCGATTCGTGTCACTCGCCTGTGGACAACTGACAGCGATACGTCAGGTCTTACGACGTCGGACGGAGTCCGGAGTCCAGGTTTTCTCCGGGGCGGGCAGCCAGGTCAGGCGGGGTCGATCTCGCGCAGCAGGCCCGACTTCACGTCGAAGACGAAGCCGCGCACGTCGTCGGTGTGCAGCAGGAACGGCGAGGTGCGCACGCGCTGCATCGACTGCCGCACATCCTGGTCGACGTCCCGGAAGGCCTCCACGGCCCAGCCGGGACGCTGGCCCACCTCCATCTCCAGCTCGTGCCGGAACTCCTCGGTGATGGACTCCAGACCGCAGCCGGTGTGGTGGATGAGGACCACGCTGCGGGTGCCCAGCGCCCGCTGGCTGATGGTCAGCGAGCGGATCACGTCATCGGTGACGACGCCGCCCGCGTTGCGGATGGTGTGGCAGTCGCCGAGCGACAGACCCAGCGCGTCGTGCAGGTCGAGACGGGCGTCCATACAGGCCACCACGGCGACGTGGAGCACCGGGCGGGCGTCCATCCCGGGGTCGGTGAAGGCGGCCGCGTACTGCTGGTTGGCGTCGACCAGACGGTCGGTGACCGTGCCGTGGCCGGTGGAGGCGTTCTGGGGGCCGGTGGGAACCGATGCGGAAGTCGTCATACCCATGACGTTACTGGTCACCAGGGGATCAGGCCCGCTGTGAGAGGCGACAAAGAACGCCAGCCGACCTTGGTGTGAGGTAACCCACAGGGGTGGTGTGAGCCCCCTCCTACGGGTGATGTGTCCGATCCGCCCCTTGACCCGCCGCACGGGGCCGCGACGCGCAGGCCGGTTGATTGACCGGGCGGAACCGTGGACTAAAGTGACGCGGAGCGGGAGGCGCGCGCGCCCACCGCGACTGGATTTCCCCGGATCCCCCGGCGACGACCGGGGGATCTCCCCGCGTGCGCGGCGCGCACGTACGGCTCGGCCTCCTCCCGCCGCCGCCCGGCCGACGCCTGACGGCGCCGGCCGTCCCTCACCGGGGGAGGGCGGGAACCCGGCGGTGCGTGAGCGCCACGCCGGATTTGAGAGGGCCACTTGAGCCAGAGTCGACACGTCCCGGTGATGCTCCAGCGGTGCCTGGACCTGTTGGCGCCCGCCCTGGAACGGCCGGGAGCGGTGGTGGTCGACTGCACGCTCGGGCTCGGCGGCCACAGCGAGGCCCTGCTCCGGCGGTTCCCCGAGGCCCGGCTCGTCGCCCTGGACCGCGACAAGGAGGCCCTGCGGCTGTCCGGCGAGCGGCTCGCCCCCTTCGGCGACCGGGCCACCCTGGTGCACGCCGTCTACGACGAGCTCCCCGAGGTCCTCGACCGGCTCGGTGTCCCGCGCGTACGGGGCGTCCTGTTCGACCTCGGGGTGTCCTCCATGCAGCTCGACGAGGCCGACCGCGGCTTCGCCTACGCCCAGGACGCCCCCCTCGACATGCGCATGGACCAGACGACCGGCGTCAGCGCCGCCGAGGTCCTCAACACCTACCCGCCCGGCGAACTCGTCCGCGTCCTGCGTGCCTACGGCGAGGAGAAGCAGGCCAAGCGGATCGTGTCCGCCGTCGTGCGCGAGCGCGAGAGGGAGCCGTTCACCAACAGCGCGCGCCTGGTCGAGCTGATCCGCGACGCGCTGCCGCAGGCCGCCAAGCGCACCGGCGGCAACCCGGCCAAGCGCACCTTCCAAGCCCTGCGGATCGAGGTCAACGGCGAGCTGTCGGTGCTGGAGCGGGCGGTCCCGGCGGCCGTGAAGGCCCTCGACGTCGGGGGACGGATCGCGGTGCTGTCGTACCACTCCCTGGAGGACCGGCTCGTCAAGCAGGTGTTCGCGGCCGGCGCCGCCACCACCGCCCCGCCCGGGCTCCCGGTCGTCCCCGAGCGCTACCAGCCCCGGCTCAAGCTGCTCACGCGCGGTGCCGAACTTCCCACCGAGGAGGAGATCGCCGAGAACCGGCGCGCGGCCCCCGCGCGGCTGCGCGGCGCCGAGCGGATCAGGGAGGACGTCGATTGAGGCACAGGCGGCGCACGAGGCGGGTGACGGACGGCCGGGCGTACGGGTGGGAAAAGCGAACTCAGGGGAGCGTGAGTGAGTAGGAAACCCGAACCGAAGGGGCGGCCCGAGCTGAAGGGGAGGGCGGCCCGGCTCGCCCGGCTCCTGCCCACCGGGCGCGCCCAGGCGGCGCGCACCCCCTTCGTCCTCCTCGTCGTCGTCCTCCTCGGCGGCGGTCTGATCGGCCTCCTGGTGCTGAACTCCGCCCTCAGCGAGGGCGCGTTCCAGCTCGACGACCTCCAGCGGGAGACCAAGAACCTCACCGACGAGGAACAGGCCCTGCAGCGGGACATCGACGCCTACTCCGCCCCCGACGCCCTCCAGCGCCGCGCCCGCGAGCTCGGCATGGTGCCCGGCGGCGACCCCGCCTTCCTCGGCACCGACGGCAAGGTCAAGGGCGTGCCCGGCGCGGTCTCCGCCGCCCGCGCCCCCCTGGTCCTCGCGCCCGAGGCGCTGGCCACCGCGACGGTCCCGCCGCCCACCACGGCGCCGAGCCCGGCCGCCACACCCACGCCCTCCTCATCGACCCCCGGCAGGTGACGGAAGTGTCCGACAGGGAACCGCCCCGCCGCCGGGTGCCCGGCCCCGCCCGGCCCGCCCGCCCGGCCGCCGGACAGCGCCCCGGCCCCGGCGCCCGCCCGGCCCGCAGGCCCGCGGGACCCCGCTCCGCGCCCCCGAAGGTCATCCGGCTGGGCAGCCCTCGGCCCCGGCTGCGTCTGGTCGGCGTGACCCTGACCCTGGTCCTGCTCGCCTTCGTCGTACGCCTGTTCCAGGTGCAGGCCGTCGACGCGAGCACCTACGCGGCCAAGGCCGACCAGAACCGCTACGTCGGCCAGGTGCTGGAGGCCGAGCGCGGCGGGATCACCGACCGCCACGGCGTGGCCCTGGCGACCACCGAGGACGCCTACGACATCACGGCCGACCCCACGATGTTCGCCCCGGACGAGCTGGAGATCGCCGACGGCCCCGAGCAGGCCGCCGCCCTCCTCGCCCCGATCCTCGGCCAGGACCAGGACAAGCTGGTCGAGAAGCTGCGCCCGGGGAACAAGGCCCTGCGCTACGTCAAACTGGCCGGTCGCCAGACCCCGCAGACCTGGAAGCAGATCAAGGACCTCAAGGCCGCGCTCGCCAAGAAGGCGGAGAGCACAGGGAACGCCGACTCCACCGCCAACGTCCTGGCCGGCGTCTTCTCCGTGCCCACCAGCAAGCGGGTGTACCCCAACAACGAGCTCGCCGCCGGGATACTGGGCTGGGTCAACGCCGAGGGCAAGGGCGGCGGCGGCGTCGAGCTCCAGCTCGACAAGCGGCTCGCCGGCGAGAACGGCAAGATCCGTTACGCCCAGTCCGGCGGCCGCCTCGTCCCGACCGCGGGCTCCACCGAGACCCCGGCCGTGTCCGGCAGCGACGTCGAGCTCACCATCGACCGCGACATCCAGTGGGCCGCGCAGAACGCCATCAGCGAGCAGGTGAAGGAGTCCGCGGCCGACCGCGGCTACGTCATCGTCCAGGACACCCGCACCGGCGAGGTCCTCGCGATGGCCAACGCGCCCGGCTTCGACCCGGGCGACCTCTCCGAGGCCGACCCGGAGGCGCTCGGCAACGCGGCCGTCCAGGACGCCTTCGAACCCGGCTCCACCGCCAAGGTGCTCTCCATGGCGGCGGTCCTCGAGGAGAACGCCGCCACCCCCACCACACATGTCGTCGTGCCCAACCGGCTGCACCGCGGCGACAGGCTCTTCAAGGACGACATCGACCACCCGACCTGGCACCTGACGCTCAACGGCGTACTCGCCAAGTCCAGCAACATCGGCACCATCCTCGCCACCGGCCAGCTCGGCAGGACCCAGGCCCAGGCCAACAGGGTCCTCTACAAGTACCTGCGCAAGTTCGGCCTCGGCAGTCATACCGGGCTCGGCTTCCCCGGCGAGACCAAGGGCATCCTCGCCCCGCCGGACGAGTGGTCCACCTCGCAGCAGTACACGATCCCTTTCGGCCAGGGCGTGTCCGTCAACGCCATGCAGGCCGCGTCGGTCTACTCGACCATCGCCAACGGCGGCGTCCGGGTCGAACCCACCCTCGTACGCGGCTCCAAGGGCCCCGACGGACGCTTCACCCCCGCCCCGGAGCCCGAGAGGAGCAGGGTCGTCAGCGAGAAGACGGCGAAGACGCTCGCCCGGATGCTGGAGTCGGTCGTCGACGACGAGGAGGGCACCGGCACCAGGGCGCGCATCCCGGGCTACCGGGTCGCGGGGAAGACGGGTACGGCGAACCGCGTGGATCCGGCCACCGGCAAGTACCACGGCTACACCTCGTCCTTCGCCGGCTTCGCCCCTGCCGACAAGCCCAGGATCACCGTCTACTGCGTCATCCAGAACGCCACCGAGGGCAGCTACTTCGGCGGCCAGATCTGCGGACCCGTGTACAAGCAGGTCATGGAGTTCGCCCTGAAGACCCTTCAGGTGCCGCCGACCGGCGCCGCCCCCGCCGACCTCCCGGTCACCTTCAAGCCCTGACCCGTACCGAGCACCGAGCCACCAGGAACCACCCCGTGACGACGATCACCCCCGACCCCGGGAACCAGAACACCCCCCGTCCCTCGTCCACCCGTCACCCACCGCCGCCCCCGCCGGACCACGCTGCGCGCGGGCCCCTCTTTACCCCTCCGGCCGGTACGCCCGGTACGCTCACCGCCGTGCCACACGCCGATCAGTCCCAAACCACCCAGAAGGGCCACCCCGTGACATATCCGGGACCGCCCCGTCCGGTTCAGGTCTCCGCCACATCCCTCGCGGAACTCGCCGGTCAGCTGGGTGCCCCCGCACCGGAACGGGCCGCCGAGGTCACGGGCATCACCCATGACTCGCGCGCCGTCCGCCCCGGCGACCTGTACGCCGCCCTCCCGGGCGCCCGCGCCCACGGCGCCGACTTCGTCACCCAGGCCGCCGGTCTCGGCGCGGTCGCCGTGCTGACCGACCCGTCCGGCGCCGGGCGCGTCGCCGCGGCCGGACTGCCGGCGCTGGTGGTCGACGACCCGCGCGCGCGGATGGGCGAGCTGGCGGCCACCATCTACGGCCACCCGGGCCGCGATCTGCTGCAGATCGGCATCACCGGCACCTCCGGCAAGACCACCACCGCCTACCTCGTCGAGGGCGGGCTGAGGACGGTCCACAGCACGGGACTCATCGGCACCGTCGAGATGCGCATCGGCGACGAGCGCATCAAGTCCGAGCGCACCACGCCCGAGGCCACCGACCTCCAGGCCCTGTTCGCCGTCATGCGCGAGCGCGGCACCGACGCGGTCGCCATGGAGGTGTCCAGCCACGCCCTGGTCCTCGGCCGGGTCGACGGCTGCGTCTTCGACATCGCCGTCTTCACCAACCTCAGCCCGGAACACATGGAGTTCCACTCCGACATGGAGGACTACTTCCGGGCCAAGGCGCAGCTGTTCACGCCGAGGCGCAGCCGACTCGGCGTGGTCAACGCGGACGACGAGTACGGCCGCCGGCTCGCCAAGGAGGCCGGCGTCCCGGTCGTCACCTACTCCGCCGAGGGCCACCCCGACGCCGACTGGCGCGCCGAGGACGTCGAGGTCGGCCCGATGGACTCGACGTTCACCGTGATCGGCCCCGAGGGCGAGCGGATCGGCGCCAGGTCGCCGCTGCCGGGGCCCTTCAACGTGGCCAACACCCTCGCCGCGATCGTCGCCCTCGCCGCCGCCGGACTCGACCCGCAGGCCGCCGCCGACGGCGTCGCCGCGGTACCGGGCGTGCCGGGCCGGCTGGAGCGCGTGGACGCCGGACAGCCGTACCTCGCGGTGGTGGACTACGCCCACAAGACCGACGCCGTGGAATCGGTGCTGCGCGCCCTGCGCAAGGTCACCGAGGGCCAGGTGCACGTCGTGCTGGGGTGCGGCGGCGACCGCGACAAGACCAAGCGGGTGCCCATGGGCGCCGCCGCCGCGCGGCTCGCCGACACCGCCGTACTGACCTCCGACAACCCCCGCTCCGAGGACCCCCTCGCGATCCTCGCCACCATGCTCCACGGCGCCGCCTCCGTGCCCGCCCACGAGCGCGGCGAGGTGCAGGTCTTCGAGGACCGGGCCGCCGCGATCGCCGCCGCCGTGGCCCGGGCACGGCCCGGTGACACGGTGCTGGTCGCGGGCAAGGGTCATGAGCAGGGGCAGGACATCGCCGGGGTGGTGCGTCCCTTCGACGACCGCCAGGTGCTTCGGGAAGCCATCAAGAAAACCCAGGGATGAACTTGTGATCGCCCTCTCCCTCGCCGAGATCGCAGAAGTCGTCGGCGGGCAGACGCACGACATACCGGACCCGTCCGTCCAGGTCACCGGACCGGTCGTCCGGGACTCGCGGGAGGCGGGTCCGGGCAGCCTGTTCGTCGCCTTCGCCGGCGAGCGCGTGGACGGCCACGACTTCGCGGCCCGGGTCGTCGAGGCGGGCGCGGCCGCCGTGCTCGCCTCCCGGCCCGTCGGGGTCCCCGCGATCGTCGTGGCGGACGTCCAGGCGGCCCTCGGCGCCCTCGCCCGGCACGTCGTCGGCCGGCTCGGCACCACCCTCGTCGCGCTCACCGGCTCGGCCGGCAAGACCAGCACCAAGGACCTCATCGCCCAGGTCCTGCAGCGCGAGGCACCGACCGTCTTCACCCCCGGCTCGCTCAACAACGAGATCGGACTGCCGCTCACCGCGCTCACCGCCACCGAGGAGACGAAGTTCCTCGTGCTGGAGATGGGAGCGCGCGGAATCGGCCACATCCGGTACCTCGCCGGTCTGACGCCCCCGAGGGTCGGACTGGTCCTGAACGTCGGCTCCGCCCACATCGGCGAGTTCGGCGGCCGGGAGCAGATCGCCCAGGCCAAGGGCGAGTTGGTGGAGGCCCTGCCCCCTGCGGAGGAGGGCGGTGTCGCGGTCCTCAACGCGGACGACCCCCTCGTACGGGCCATGGCGTCCCGTACGAAGGCGAAGGTGATCCTTTTCGGAGAGTCCGACGAAGCGGACGTCTCCGCCGAGAACGTGCGACTCACGGACAGCGGACAGCCTTCCTTCAGGCTTCACACACCCTCCGGTGCATCCGATGTGACCATGCGCCTGTACGGTGAGCATCACGTGTCGAACGCGCTCGCCGCGGCCGCCGTCGCCCACGAGTTGGGCATGTCCGCAGACGAGATCGCCACCGCGCTCTCCGAGGCGGGCTCCCTCTCCCGCTGGCGGATGGAGGTCACCGAGCGCCCGGACGGCGTGACGGTCGTCAACGACGCCTACAACGCGAACCCCGAGTCCATGAAGGCAGCGCTGCGCGCGCTGGCGGCCATGGGCAAGGGACGTCGTACGTGGGCGGTGCTCGGCAAGATGGCCGAGCTCGGGGACGAGGCGCTCGCCGAGCACGACGCGGTCGGACGGCTCGCCGTCCGGCTCAACGTCAGCAAGCTCGTCGCGGTCGGGGGCAGGGAAGCCGCCTGGCTGCAACTGGGCGCATATAACGAGGGTTCGTGGGGTGAGGAGTCGGTGCACGTGTCCGACGCACAGGCGGCGGTCGACCTGTTGCGCAGCCAATTGCGCCCGGGAGACGTCGTTCTCGTGAAGGCGTCCCGTTCGGTCGGGCTCGAGAGCGTGGCGCAGGCGCTGCTCGAGACCGGTGCCGAGGGTGAGGTCGCAGCCCGATGATGAATCAGGTCCTGTTCGCAGGAGTCATTGGCCTCTTCCTGACGCTGATCGGCACCCCGCTGCTGATCAAACTGCTCGCCCGCAAGGGGTACGGGCAGTACATCCGTGACGACGGTCCGCGCGAGCACGCCAGCAAGCGCGGTACGCCGACGATGGGCGGTATCGCCTTCATCTTCGCGACGGTCGCCGCGTACTTCCTCAGCAAGGTGATCAGCGGCGAGTCGCCGAGGTACTCGGGCGTGCTGGTGCTGGGCCTGATGGTCGGCATGGGTCTGGTCGGCTTCCTGGACGACTACATCAAGATCGTCAAGCGGCGCTCGCTGGGGCTGCGGGCCAAGGCGAAGATGGCCGGGCAGCTGATCGTCGGCATCGCCTTCGCGGTGCTGTCCCTGCAGTTCGCGGACTCCCGCGGACAGACCCCGGCCTCCACGAAGCTGTCGTTCATCACGGACTTCGGCTGGACCATCGGCCCGGTGCTGTTCGTCGTCTGGGCGCTGTTCATGATCCTCGCCATGTCGAACGGCGTGAACCTGACCGACGGTCTGGACGGTCTCGCCACCGGCGCCTCCGTGCTCGTCTTCGGCGCCTACACCTTCATCGGCGTCTGGCAGTTCCAGGAGTCCTGCGCCAACGGCGAGACGCTGACCAACCCGGGCGCCTGCTACGAGGTGCGCGACCCGCTGGACCTCGCGGTCGTCGCCTCCGCGCTGATGGGTTCCTGCCTGGGCTTCCTGTGGTGGAACACCTCGCCGGCCAAGATCTTCATGGGCGACACCGGTTCGCTGGCGCTCGGCGGTGTGCTCGCGGGTCTCGCGATCTGCTCCCGCACCGAGCTGCTGCTGGCCATCCTGGGCGGTCTGTTCGTCCTCATCACCATGTCGGTGGTCATCCAGGTGGGTTCGTTCAAGCTCACCGGGAAGCGGGTCTTCCGGATGGCGCCACTCCAGCATCACTTCGAACTCAAGGGCTGGTCCGAAGTCCTTGTGGTGGTCCGCTTCTGGATCATCCAGGGCATCTGTGTGATCGTCGGACTGGGCCTCTTCTACGCGGGATGGGCAGCGGACAAGTGACCGACTGGCAGGGGAAGAACGTCACCGTCGCCGGACTCGGCGTCTCCGGCGTCCCGGCGGCCAAGGCGCTGCACGGGCTCGGCGCGAAGGTCACCGTCGTCAACGACGGCGACGACGCACGCGCGCGTGAGCAGGCCGCCGAACTGGAGGCGCTGGGCGTCACCGTCCGGCTCGGCGACGGCGCGACCCTGCCCGAAGGCACCGACCTGATCGTCACGGCCCCCGGCTGGAAGCCGGACAAGCCGCTGTTCACGGCGGCGGACGCGGCCGGGGTGCCGGTGTGGGGCGACGTCGAACTCGCCTGGCGGCTCAGGAAGCCCGGCGCGGCCCCCTGGCTCGCGGTCACCGGCACCAACGGCAAGACCACCACCGTCCAGATGCTCGCCTCCATCCTGGAGGCGGCCGGACTGCGCACCGCCGCCGTCGGCAACATCGGCGTCTCCCTCCTGGACGCCGTGCTCGGCGAGGAGCGGTACGACGTGCTCGCCGTGGAGCTGTCCAGCTACCAGCTCCACTGGGCGCCCTCCCTGCGCGCCCACTCGGCGGCCGTGCTCAACCTCGCCCCCGACCACCTCGACTGGCACGGCTCCATGGAGGCGTACGCCAGGGACAAGGGCCGCGTCTACGAAGGCAACCGCGTCGCCTGCGTCTACAACGTGGATGCCACCGGCAAACCGTCCACCGAGGACCTGGTCCGCGAGGCCGACGTCGAGGAGGGCTGCCGCGCCGTCGGCTTCACCCTCGGCACCCCGGGCCCCTCCCAACTCGGAGTGGTGGAGGGCATCCTGGTCGACCGCGCCTTCGTCGAGAACCGGCACGAGAACGCCCAGGAGCTCGCCGAGGTCTCCGACGTCGACCCACCCGCTCCGCACAACATCGCCAACGCCCTTGCCGCCGCGGCCCTCGCGCGGGCCTACGGGGTGCCGGCGAGCGCCGTACGGGACGGCCTGCGGGCCTTCACCCCGGACGCCCACCGCATCGCGCACGTCGCCGACGTGGACGGGGTCGCGTACGTCGACGACTCCAAGGCCACCAACACGCATGCGGCACAAGCCTCGTTGGCGGCCTACGAGTCGATCGTGTGGATCGCGGGCGGGCTCGCCAAGGGGGCCACCTTCGACGAGCTGGCCGCCGGCTCGGCGAAGCGGCTGCGCGGTGCCGTGCTGATCGGCCGGGACCGCGCCCTGATCCGCGAAGCCCTCGCGCGACACGCCCCGGAAGTACCCGTCGTCGACCTCGACCGGACCGACACTGGGGCGATGCTCCGGGCCGTCCAGGAGGCTCAGCGGCTCGCACGGCCCGGCGACACGGTGCTGCTGGCCCCGGCCTGCGCCTCGATGGACATGTTCGCCAACTACAACAAGCGCGGTGACGCGTTCGCACAGGCGGTGCGCGAGCTCGGCGCCTGACCCCGGCCGCCTGGCGCCGGGCGACCTTGGGAGGGACGCGTGGGACCGTCGACGGCGTACAGCGGAGGCCCGGATGACCGGTAGCCGTACCGGCCGCCCGCCCGTGCAGCGGGCCGCACGCGGACCCGTCGTGCCCGGACCCCCGCGCGAGAACCCCCTGCGCACCCTGGTCGTCCGGATGCGCCGGGCCTGGGACCGGCCGCTGACCGCGTACTACCTGATCCTCGGCGGCAGCGCGCTGATCACCGTGCTGGGCCTGGTGATGGTCTACTCGGCCTCACAGATCACGGCGCTGCAGATGTCGCTGCCGGGCTCGTACTTCTTCCGCAAGCAGCTGCTGGCCGCCGTGATCGGCGGCGTGCTGCTGCTGGCGGCCTCCAGGATCCCGGTGAGGCTGCACCGCGCCCTGGCCTACCCGATCCTCGCGGGCTCCGTCGTCCTGATGGTCCTGGTGCAGGTGCCGGGGATAGGAGTCGCGGTCAACGGCAACCAGAACTGGATCGCCCTCGGCGGCTCCTTCCAGATCCAGCCCAGCGAGTTCGGCAAGCTCGCGCTGGTGCTGTGGGGCGCCGACCTGCTCGCCCGCAAGCAGGACAGGCGACTGCTGTCCCAGTGGAAGCACATGCTGGTGCCGCTCGTCCCGGCCGCCTTCATGCTGCTCGGGCTGATCATGCTCGGCGGCGACATGGGTACGGCGATCATCCTGACGGCGATCCTCTTCGGCCTGCTGTGGCTGGCGGGGGCGCCGACACGGCTGTTCGTCGGCGTGCTGTCGATCGCCGCGCTGCTCGGCGCGATCCTCATCCGCACCAGCCCCAACCGCATGGCCCGGCTCACCTGCCTCGGCGCCACCGAGCCCCAGACGGGACCGGTCGACTGCTGGCAGGCCGTGCACGGGATCTACGCCCTCGCCTCCGGCGGAATCTTCGGTTCCGGAATCGGTGCGAGCGTGGAGAAATGGGGTCAACTCCCCGAAGCGCACACGGACTTCATCTTCGCCGTCACCGGTGAGGAACTGGGCCTGGTGGGGACGCTGTCGGTACTCGCCCTGTTCGCGGCTCTAGGCTATGCGGGTATCCGCGTGGCCGGACGCACGGAGGACCCCTTCGTCAGGTATGCCGCGGGAGGCGTGACCACCTGGATCACGGCCCAGGCCGTGATCAACATCGGTGCGGTGCTCGGTCTGCTGCCGATCGCCGGAGTCCCGCTCCCGCTGTTCTCCTACGGAGGGTCCGCCCTGCTGCCGACCATGTTCGCCATCGGGCTGCTGATCGCCTTCGCGCGTGAGGACCCCGCTGCACGGATGGCGCTTGCCATGCGGCAACCCCGCTTTGGTAAAAAGCGGGACGGGGGTGCACAGCGGCCCCGGAGACGGAACACGATGCGACGGCGCGCCCCGGTGGCGCGTTCGTCCGGAGAGCGGTGAATTTCGGTGCATGTCGTACTCGCCGGCGGAGGAACCGCGGGCCACATCGAGCCCGCGCTCGCCCTCGCGGACGCCCTGCGCAGGCAGGATCCGGCCGTGGGCATCACGGCCCTGGGCACGGAGCGCGGCCTGGAGACCCGTCTCGTACCCGAGCGCGGGTACGAGCTGGCGCTGATCCCCGCCGTACCGCTGCCGCGCAAGCCCACCCCCGAGCTGATCACCGTCCCGGGCCGGCTGCGCGGCACCATCAAGGCGGCCGAGCAGATCCTGGAACGCACCAAGGCGGACGCCGTGGTCGGCTTCGGCGGCTACGTCGCCCTGCCCGGCTACCTCGCGGCCAAGCGGCTCGGCGTGCCGATCGTGATCCACGAGGCCAACGCCCGCCCCGGACTGGCCAACAAGATCGGCTCCCGGTACGCGGCCCAGGTCGCCGTCTCCACGCCCGACAGCAAGCTGCGCAACTCCCGCTACATCGGCATCCCGCTGCGCCGCTCCATCTCCACCCTCGACCGGGCCGCCGTACGCCCCGAGGCCCGCGCCGCGTTCGGCCTCGACCCCAACCTGCCCACGCTGCTGGTCTCCGGCGGCTCGCAGGGCGCCCGCCGGCTCAACGAGGTCGTCCAGCAGGTCGCTCCGTGGCTCCAGCAGGCCGGGATCCAGATCCTGCACGCGGTCGGCCCGAAGAACGAACTGCCGCAGGTGCACCAGATGCCGGGGATGCCTCCCTACATCCCGGTAAGTTACCTGGACCGGATGGATCTCGCGTACGCCGCGGCCGACATGATGCTCTGCCGCGCGGGCGCGATGACCGTCGCCGAACTCTCCGCCGTCGGACTCCCGGCCGCCTATGTCCCGCTGCCCATCGGCAACGGCGAACAGCGGCTCAACGCCCAGCCGGTGGTCAAGGCCGGCGGCGGACTGCTGGTCGACGACGCGGAGCTGACCCCCGAGTGGGTGCAGCAGAGCGTGCTGCCCGTGCTCGCCGACCCGCACCGGCTGTACGAGATGTCCCGCGCCGCCGCCGAGTTCGGCCGCCGGGACGCCGACGACCTGCTCGTCGGCATGGTGTACGAGGCGATCGCAGCCCGTGCGCATCGTTAGACGCGTTTGACGGAAGGCAGGCAGCATGGCCGGATCGACCACCGCCGAGCGTGGTGAACGCAAGCGGGAGTCGTCCGGCCCGCCGCCGCCCGTCCGGCGGTTCGGGCGACGACAGGTTCGTCGGATCATCGCATCGGCCGTCGTCCTGCTGTTCCTCGGCAGCGGGGCGTTCTGGCTGCTGTACGGGTCGGACCTGGTGCGGGTGGAGCGCGTATCGGTGTCGGGAACCCGTGTCCTGACGCCCGAGCGGGTGCGTGAGGCCGCCGACGTCCCCCTCGGGGAGCAGCTCATCGCCGTCGACACCGACGCGATCGAGGCGCGGCTTTCCTCCGCGTTGCCCCGGATCGACACAGTCGATGTGGTCCGTTCCTGGCCGCACGGAATCACCCTGAAAGTGACGGAACGCACTGCTGTTCTTCTCGTCCACAAAGGCGGGAAGTTCATCGAAGTGGACGAGGAGGGTGTCCGGTTCGCCACGGTCTCCAAGGCTCCCGAAGGCGTGCCCGCGCTGAAGTTGGCCGTCTCCGGGACCGGTTCCGCGGCGGCGAGCCTGCGCCGCTTCGGCGAGGACCGGCTGACCCGGGAGGCGGTGCGGGTGGCCGGCGCGATTCCGGCCTCCGTGGCGCCCGTCACCCGCAGTGTCAAGGTTCGTTCCTACGACGACATCTCGCTGGAACTGGCGGACGGCCGTACGGTCGACTGGGGAAGCAGTGAGAAGGGCGCCGAGAAGGGCCGTACTCTCACCGCACTGATGAAAGCGGAGTCCGGCGCGCGGCACTTCGACGTCAGCGTTCCCACGGCCCCGGCGTCAGCGGGGAGTTGACGCACATCAGCGCAGGCCAGCACCCTGGTTGGGCAGCGCTACGGCTGATCACATAGGGTGAAAAGAAAAACGGGAGGTTCGGCGTGTTCGTTGAACGGGCGCCGCTTGTCGACTTAGTGTCCTGTTCAGAAGACTCCAGGGAACGGACACACTGGTAACCCTAAACTTCAACGTTAGGGTTCGGGTCGGCGCTACGGACCGTCCCATTCGGCATCAGTCGTCGGATCGCGGGGCATCATTGCCTCAGCGGTCGGGCGACACGTAACTCGAGGCGAGAGGCCTTCGACGTGGCAGCACCGCAGAACTACCTCGCAGTCATCAAAGTCATCGGTGTCGGCGGCGGTGGTGTCAATGCCATCAACCGGATGATCGAGGTCGGTCTCAAGGGCGTCGAGTTCATCGCCATCAACACCGACGCGCAAGCCCTGTTGATGAGCGACGCCGACGTCAAGCTCGACGTCGGCCGTGAACTCACCCGCGGACTCGGCGCCGGAGCCAACCCGGCCGTCGGCCGCAAGGCCGCGGAGGACCACCGCGAGGAGATCGAGGAGGTCCTCAAGGGGGCCGACATGGTCTTCGTGACGGCCGGCGAGGGCGGCGGCACCGGCACCGGCGGCGCGCCCGTCGTGGCCAACATCGCCCGCACGCTCGGTGCCCTCACCATCGGCGTGGTCACGCGCCCGTTCACCTTCGAGGGGCGGCGTCGCGCGAACCAGGCCGAGGACGGCATCGCCGAGCTCCGCGAAGAGGTCGACACCCTCATCGTGATCCCGAACGACCGGCTGCTGTCCATCTCGGACCGTCAGGTGTCGGTTCTCGACGCCTTCAAGTCGGCGGACCAGGTACTGCTCTCCGGTGTGCAGGGCATCACCGACCTCATCACCACGCCCGGCCTGATCAACCTGGACTTCGCCGACGTGAAGTCGGTCATGTCCGAGGCCGGTTCGGCCCTCATGGGCATCGGCTCGGCCCGCGGCGACGACCGCGCGGTGGCCGCCGCCGAGATGGCCATCTCCTCGCCGCTGCTCGAAGCCTCCATCGACGGCGCCCGCGGCGTGCTGCTCTCCATCTCCGGCGGCTCCGACCTCGGTCTGTTCGAGATCAACGAGGCCGCCCAGCTGGTCAGCGAGGCCGCCCACCCGGAGGCCAACATCATCTTCGGCGCGGTGATCGACGACGCCCTCGGCGACGAGGTCCGGGTCACCGTGATCGCGGCCGGCTTCGACGGCGGCCAGCCGCCGGCCAAGCGGGACAACGTCCTCGGCTCGTCCTCGGCCAAGCGCGAGGAGCCCGCCCCGGCGCGGCAGCCGGAGAGCCGTCCGTCCTTCGGCTCGCTCGGCAGCGTCACGCCGAAGGAGGACCTGGAGCCGGTGGCACCGGAGCCGGTGGACATCCCGGCCGTCCAGCCCCCGGTCCCGCCGTCGCGGACCTACGACAGCGCGGCCGAGGAACTGGACGTACCGGACTTCCTGAAGTGATAGGACAGCGCGAGAGCGTGGGCGGCGCGCACTTCGGCTTCACCGACCGGTGGGGAGGGGTGAGCGCCGCTCCGTACGAGGAGCTCAACCTCGGCGGAGCCGTCGGCGACGACCCCGGCGCCGTACGCACCAACCGCGAACTGGCCGCCAAGTCCCTCGGCGTGGACCCGGCCCGGGTGGTCTGGATGAACCAGGTGCACGGGGCCGACGCGGTCGTGGTCGACGAACCCTGGGGCGGGAGTCCGGTCCCCGAGGTCGACGCGATCGTCACCGCGCGGCGCGGACTCGCCCTCGCGGTGCTCACCGCCGACTGCGTGCCGGTACTGCTCGCCGACCCCGTCGCCGGGGTCGTCGCCGCGGCCCACGCGGGCCGGCCCGGCATGGTCGCCGGGATCGTCCCCGCAGCCGTACGGGCCATGACCGGCCTCGGCGCCGAACCCTCCCGGATCGTCGCCCGCACCGGACCCGCCGTCTGCGGCCGGTGCTACGAGGTGCCGGAGGCGATGCGCTCCGAGGTGGCCGCCGTCGAACCGGCGGCGCACGCCGGGACCAGCTGGGGCACACCGGCGGTCGACGTGGGCGCGGGCGTGCACGCGCAGCTCGAACGACTCGGGGTGCGCGACCGGGAGCAGTCACCGGTGTGCACGCTGGAGTCGGCGGATCACTTCTCGTACCGTCGCGACCGCGCCACCGGGCGGCTCGCGGCCTACGTGTGGCTGGACTGATGGGGCATGACGGACCGTAAGGACGAACTCGCCGCGAATCTGGCGAGAGTGGAGGAGCGGATCGCCGCCGCGTGCGCCGCCGCCGGACGCGGGCGGGACGAGGTGACCCTGATCGTGGTCACCAAGACCTACCCCGCGAGCGATGTGCGGATCCTGTCCGGACTCGGGGTGCGCCATGTCGCCGAGAACCGGGACCAGGACGCCGCCCCCAAGGCGGCCGAATGCGCGGATCTGCCCCTTACCTGGCACTTCGTCGGTCAACTTCAGACCAACAAGGTGCGCTCTGTGGTGGGTTATGCCGATTTCGTGCAGTCGGTCGACCGTTCCCGGCTGGTGACGGCCCTCTCCAAGGAGGCCGTGCGGGCCGGGCGCGAGGTCGGGTGCCTTCTCCAGGTGGCGCTCGACGCAGGCGAGGGCGGCCGGGGGGAGCGCGGAGGCGTGGCGCCCGGCGGCGTCGCGGAGTTGGCCGAGCTGGTCGCGCGGTCCGAAGGGCTGCGGCTCGGCGGACTGATGACCGTCGCCCCGCTCACCGGCGAGTACGCGGGACGCGAACAGGCGGCCTTCGAGCGGTTGATGGATTTGTCGACCGACCTGCGCCGGACCCATCCGGCTGCGAACATGGTCTCGGCAGGGATGAGTGCGGACCTCGAACAGGCCGTGGCCGCCGGGGCGACACATGTGCGCGTCGGCAGTGCGGTACTCGGAGTCCGCCCCGGGCTCGGGTAACGTCGCCAGGAAGTCGGACCACAGCAGAAAATATGGTCAGTTCCGCCGAACAGCGGACATAAAGGCCTAGTGGATCGCGGGCACTTGGCGGTCGTCAGCGGATCCACCACAGAGCGGAGGACTCGGAGCATGGCCGGCGCGATGCGCAAGATGGCGGTCTACCTCGGCCTCGTGGAGGACGATGGGTACGACGGCCGCGGATTCGACCCAGACGACGACTTTGAACCCGAACTCGACCCGGAGCCCGAGCGGGACCACCGGCGGCACGAGCCGCCGCACCAGCCCCACGTCTCACATCAGCCCCAAAGGGACGAAGAGGTGCGAGTCGCACATCCTCCCGCGCCGCGCGAACCGGTCGCCCGATCCGCTTCGCTCCCCGCGGAATCGCCACGCCCTGCGCGGATCGCGCCCGTGGCATCCATCACACAAGAACGCGCAAGCCTGGAGAAGAACGCACCGGTGATCATGCCCAAGGTCGTGTCGGAACGAGAGCCTTACCGGATCACCACGCTTCACCCCCGGACCTACAACGAGGCCCGTACCATCGGGGAACACTTCCGTGAGGGCACGCCGGTGATCATGAATCTGACTGAGATGGATGACACAGATGCGAAGCGACTTGTCGACTTTGCTGCCGGTTTGGTGTTTGGTCTTCACGGCAGCATCGAGCGGGTGACGCAGAAGGTGTTCCTGCTGTCTCCTGCTAACGTCGATGTCACGGCGGAGGACAAGGCCCGCATCGCAGAGGGCGGGTTCTTCAACCAGAGCTGAGACGCAGGACCGGATCAAGAGCGGTACAGGGGAGAGGGAAAAGCAGGCCATGAGCGTGTTCGCGCAGGTGATCTACATCGCGCTGATGGTGTTCCTCATCGTGTTGATCTTCCGTTTGGTCATGGACTACGTGTTCCAGTTCGCCCGCTCGTGGCAACCCGGCAAGGCGATGGTGGTCGTCCTGGAGGCCACCTACACTGTCACCGATCCACCGCTGAAGCTTCTGCGGCGGGTCATCCCGCCGCTGCGTCTCGGGGGCGTGGCGCTAGACCTGTCCTTCTTCGTACTGATGATCATCGTCTACATCCTGATCTCGATCGTGGGCAATCTCGCGAGGTGACTGTGGACGATACGGTCTTGCCGACTGCCGATGACTACGTTGAGGTGAAGAGATGCCGTTGACCCCCGAGGACGTGCGGAACAAGCAGTTCACGACCGTCCGCCTCCGAGAAGGCTATGACGAGGACGAGGTCGATGCCTTCCTCGACGAGGTCGAAGCCGAACTGACGCGCCTGCTCCGCGAGAACGAGGACCTGCGCGCCAAGCTGGCCGCGGCCACGCGCGCCGCTGCCCAGAACCAGCAGAACATGCGCAAGCCTCCTGAGCCACAGGACCAGCAGCAGCAGCAACAGCAGGGGCCGCCCCAGGGCATGCCCCAGCAGGGGATGCCGCCCCAGGGCATGCCCCAGCAGGGCATGCGAGGTCCCGGCGCTCCGGTGCCCGCCGGCATATCGGGCCCGCCGCAGCAGCAGATGGGTGGCCCCATGGGTGGCCCGCCCCAGCTGCCGAGCGGTGCTCCTCAGCTGCCCGCCGGCCCCGGCGGTCAGGGCGGCCCGCAGGGTCCCGGCCCCATGGGTCAGGGTCCCGGGCCGATGGGCCAGGGCGGCCCGATGCAGGGGCAGATGGGTCAGGGCGGCCCGATGCAGGGACAGATGGGCCAGGGCGGTCCGATGGGGCAGATGGGCCAGGGTGGCCCGATGGGCGGTCCCATGGGCGGTCCGGGTATGCCCGGCCAGGGTGGCCCCGGTATGCCCGGCCAGGGCGGTCCCGGTGGCGACAGCGCCGCGCGCGTCCTGTCGCTGGCCCAGCAGACCGCGGACCAGGCGATCGCGGAGGCCCGTTCCGAGGCCAACAAGATCGTGGGCGAGGCGCGTTCGCGTGCCGAGGGTCTCGAGCGGGACGCCCGTGCCAAGGCGGACGCCCTGGAGCGGGACGCGCAGGAGAAGCACCGCGTCGCGATGGGCTCCCTGGAGTCCGCCCGCGCCACGCTGGAGCGCAAGGTCGAGGACCTGCGCGGCTTCGAGCGCGAGTACCGCACGCGGCTGAAGTCCTACCTGGAGTCGCAGCTGCGCCAGCTGGAGACCCAGGCGGACGACTCGCTCGCCCCGCCGCGCCAGCCCGCGAGCACCGCGCCGTCGCTGCCGCCGTCCCCGGCGCCCTCGATGGCTCCGGCCGGTGCCGGTGCGCCGTCCTACGGCGGCAACCAGACGATGGGTGGCGGTCAGGGCGGCCCGTCCTACGGCGGCGGCCAGCAGCAGATGCAGCCGGCGATGACCCAGCCGATGGCGCCGGTGCGTCCGCAGGGCCCGTCGCCGATGGGTCAGGCTCCCTCGCCGATGCGCGGCTTCCTGATCGACGAGGACGACAACTGACGGACCTTCGGCCATGAGTACGGCGTAGCAGTCGGCAGCGTTCAGGGCGGGGCCCGGGTTCATGAACCCGGGCCCCGCCCTTTCGCTACGCGTGTTCACGGGGTATGCGCTGTTTGTTCGGGCTTGCCTGTGGTGTCCGACGCACACAACGCCGAAGGCTCGGGGCCACCAGGATTCCTGGTGGCCCCGAGCCTTCGGCGTGCTTCGCCTCCGCCGGAACCGGCTGTCCGGCGTCCGCAGGGCGTACCCCGCGCCTTTACGCCTTGCGCAGGCGGAACGCCAGGGACAGACCCTCGTCCGTGAACGCGTCCCCGTACGAGTCGTCCGCCTCGCCCTGTGCGAAGTCCGTCGCCAGCACCTCCTCGGCGATCAGTTCCGCGTGCTCCGCCAGCGCGGCGATCGTCGACGGCTCCGTGGCCGTCCAGCGCAGGGCGATGCGGTCGGCCACATCGAGGCCGCTGTTCTTGCGGGCCTCCTGGATCAGCCGGATCGCGTCACGGGCGAGGCCCGCGCGGCGCAGCTCCTCGGTGATCTCCAGGTCGAGGGCGACCGTGGCACCGGCGTCGGACGCCACCGACCAGCCCTCGCGCGGGGTCTCCGTGATGATCACCTCGTCCGGGGCCAGGGTGATCGTCTCACCGTCGACCTCCACCGAGGCCGTGCCCTCGCGCAGCGCCAGGGACAGCGCCGCGGCGTCCGCGTTCGCGACCGCCTTGGCCACGTCCTGGACCCGCTTGCCGAACCGCTTGCCCAGCGCGCGGAAGTTGGCCTTCGCCGTGGTGTCCACCAGCGAGCCGCCCACCTCGGACAGCGACGCCAGCGACTCGACGTTCAGCTCCTCCGTGATCTGCGCGTGCAGCTCGGGGTCGAGGGTGCCGAAGCCGCCCGCCGCGATCAGTGCGCGCTTCAGCGGCTGGCGGGTCTTCACGCCCGACTCCGCGCGCGTGGCCCGGCCCAGCTCCACGAGCCGGCGCACCAGCACCATCTGCTTCGACAGCTCCGGGTCGATCGCGGAGAGGTCCGCCTGGGGCCACGAGGACAGGTGCACCGACTCAGGGGCGCCCGGGGTGACCGGAACGATCAGGTCCTGCCAGACCCGCTCGGTGATGAACGGGGTCAGCGGGGCCATCAGCCCGGTGACCGTCTCCACGACCTCGTGCAGCGTGCGCAGCGCGGCCTTGTCGCCCTGCCAGAAGCGGCGCCGGGAGCGGCGGACGTACCAGTTGGACAGGTCGTCGACGAACGCGGACAGCAGCTTGCCGGCCCGCTGGGTGTCGTACCCCTCCAGCGCCCGGGTCACCTGGTCGGTGAGCGCGTGCAGTTCGGACAGCAGCCAGCGGTCCAGCAGCGGGCGGCCGGCCGGGGCCGGATCGGCCGCCGACGGCGCCCAGTTCGACGTACGGGCGTACAGGGCCTGGAAGGCGGCCGTGTTCCAGTACGTCAGCAGCGTCTTGCGGACGACCTCCTGGATGGTGCCGTGGCCCACCCGGCGGGCCGCCCACGGGGAACCGCCGGCCGCCATGAACCAGCGGACCGCGTCGGCGCCGTGCTGGTCCATCAGCGGGATCGGCTGCAGGATGTTGCCCAGGTGCTTGGACATCTTGCGGCCGTCCTCGGCGAGGATGTGACCGAGGCAGACGACGTTCTCGTAACTCGACTTGTCGAAGACCAGGGTGCCGATCGCCATCAGCGTGTAGAACCAGCCGCGGGTCTGGTCGATGGCCTCGCTGATGAACTGCGCCGGGTAGCGGGCCTCGAACAGCTCCTTGTTCTTGTACGGGTAGCCCCACTGCGCGAACGGCATGGAACCCGAGTCGTACCAGGCGTCGATGACCTCCGGCACGCGTGTGGCCGTCTTCGCGCAACTCGGGCACGCGAAGGTGACCTCGTCGATGTACGGGCGGTGCGGGTCGAGGCCGGACTGGTCGGTGCCGGTCAGTTCGGTGAGTTCCGCGCGGGAGCCGACGACCGTGAGGTGGTCGTCCTCGCAGCGCCAGATCGGCAGCGGGGTGCCCCAGTAGCGGTTGCGGGACAGCGCCCAGTCGATGTTGTTGTTCAGCCAGTCGCCGTAGCGGCCGTTCTTGACCGTGTCCGGGAACCAGTTGGTGTTCTCGTTCTCCTGGAGCAGACGGTCCTTGACGGCGGTGGTGCGGATGTACCAGGACGGCTGCGCGTAGTAGAGCAGCGCGGTGTGGCAGCGCCAGCAGTGCGGGTAGCTGTGCTCGTACGGGATGTGCTTGAAGAGCAGGCCGCGCGCGTCGAGGTCCGCGGTGAGCTTCTCGTCGGCCTTCTTGAAGAAGACGCCGCCGACCAGGGGGACGTCCTCCTCGAAGGTGCCGTCGGGGCGGACCGGGTTGACGACGGGGAGGCCGTAGGAGCGGCAGACCCTGAGGTCGTCCTCGCCGAAGGCGGGGGACTGGTGGACCAGACCCGTACCGTCCTCGGTGGTGACGTACTCGGCGTTCACCACGTAGTGGGCGGGCTCCGGGAAGTCGACCAGCTCGAAGGGGCGCCGGTACGTCCAGCGCTCCATCTCGGCGCCGGTGAAGGACTGGCCGGTGGCCTCCCAGCCTTCGCCGAGGGCCTTGGCGAGCAGTGGCTCGGCGACGACCAGCCGCTCCTCGCCGTTCGTGGCCACGACGTACGCGACCTCGGGGTGGGCGGCGACGGCGGTGTTGGACACCAGCGTCCAGGGCGTGGTCGTCCACACCAGGAGCGACGCCTCGCCGGCCAGCGGTCCTGAGGTGAGCGGGAAGCGGACGAAGACCGACGGGTCGACGACCGTCTCGTAGCCCTGCGCCAGCTCGTGGTCGGACAGGCCGGTGCCGCAGCGGGGGCACCAGGGGGCGACGCGGTGGTCCTGGACCAGCAGACCCTTGCCGAAGATCTCCTTCAGCGACCACCAGACGGACTCGACGTACTCCGGGTCCATGGTGCGGTAGGCGTCGTCGAGGTCGACCCAGTAGCCCATGCGGGTCGTCAGCTCGGTGAAGGCGTCGGTGTGCCGGGTCACCGACTCGCGGCACCTGGCGTTGAACTCGGCGATGCCGTACGCCTCGATGTCCTGCTTGCCGGAGAAGCCGAGCTCCTTCTCGACGGCCAGCTCCACCGGGAGGCCGTGGCAGTCCCAGCCGGCCTTGCGGGCCACGTGGTAGCCGCGCATGGTGCGGAAGCGGGGGAAGACGTCCTTGAAGACGCGGGCCTCGATGTGGTGGGCGCCGGGCATGCCGTTGGCGGTGGGCGGGCCCTCGTAGAACACCCATTCGGGGCGGCCCTCGGACCGCTCCAGGCTCTTGGCGAAGATCTTCTGCTCGCGCCAGAAGTCGAGCACCGCGTGCTCGAGGGCGGGCAGGTCGACCTGGGCGGGTACCTGGCGGTACGTCGGCTTTGTCATCAGCGGGCTTCCTCCGGCGGACTTGCTGCCTTCCGTCCGGAGGGACGAGAGCTGTGTCGATCCCTGCGCCGCCGTCGGCGCGCTCCCGCGGTACCACCCTCCTTGGCCCTCCGGCGCGACGCACGCTCCGGTGAGCCCCCTCATTGGGGTCGCGATGCCGGTTCTACCGCCCCGTGCGGGGTTTCTTCCGGCGGCTCCGGGGTGATTTTCATGTCGCGCTCGCCCCCGGGCTCACACCGTCCCCGGGTCGCTCTGGGCTGCGTACGACGCTACTCGTCCCCATCCACGCTTCTCGCTCCGCCCAGTGTACGGCGCGGCGGGGAGGGCGGCCGACCGGATGTCCGCTCGCCGGACGACCTGGCCTCCCCCGAATGGCGAAGTGCGCCTGTCCGGATCCCGGGACGTGCGCATCGACGGCATACCCGGCGGGGAGCTGGGCACAACGCATGCAGGTTCGCCGCGCGGCGTCCGCGGGGCGAGGGAATCGGGCGGTGTGCCCCGTTGCCGCGGGACTCGAGTCGATTTATCGTCCCAGCACGATTCGCGCGCAAGATCACAATATGTGAAGGGGCCGCGGCCATGGTGGCGAAGAAGACCGCCGTACAGCAGCCGGCACCGTCCGGCGGACCCGGATCCGCTCATGGCGGCGGAGCCGGGAGGGCGGGTGGGACGGCCGGAGCTGCGGCGACAGCGAGGGAAACGCCGGCGACGAAGAAGGCGAAGAAGGCGACGGGCACGAAGGCGGAGACGGGCAGGGCGGCGAAGCCGCCCACCGGGAGGAAGGCGGAGAAGGCGGTGGCGCGGACGGCACACGACGGTGGGACGGTGGCGCCGCCCGCCGGAACAGCCGCGAAGAGGGCCGTGGCCAGGAAGGCGCCCGCCAAAAAGGTGGCTGCCGGGGCGGCGGTGCCTGGCAGGGGCGCGGCGGGGAAGAAGGTGCCGGGGAAGGGCGCCGTCCGGGAGACGGCTTCCGCGGGCTCCCGGGAGGCCGGCCTCCCGGAAAACGGTGCCGCCGGGGTCGGTGGACCCGTACAGGATGTGGCCGGGCACAGCACGGCCGATGACGCGGGCGCGGTGGATGCCGCGGCGCAGACGGGAGTGACCACGGTGGGTGCGAAGAAGACTCCTGGCACGGCCACGGCGGCGAAGAGCCCCGTACCCAAGGCCCGGATCGGCGCGGCGGAGCCGGGTGAGCTCGCGGTACGTCCGGGCGAGGAGCCCTGGACCCCGGGAGAGGCCGAGGACGCGCGGGCCGAGCTGACGTCCGAGGTGCTGCGGCTGCGCGAGGAGATTACCTCCTCCGAGCAGACGCTGGCCGGCCTGATGCGGGACTCCGGCGACGGCGCGGGCGACGACGACGCCGACACCGGGACCAAGAACATCACGCGTGAACACGAACTAGCGCTCGCCGCGAACGCGCGTGAGATGCTCACCCAGGTCGAGCACGCCCTCCAGCGCCTCGACGCCGGCACCTACGGCCTCTGCGAGAACTGCGGCGACCCCATCGGGAAGGCCCGTATGCAGGCCTTTCCCCGGGCCACCCTGTGCGTCGAGTGCAAGCAGAAGCAGGAGCGACGGTACTGATCGGCGGGCGTGCGGGGCGTGCCGTACCCTCGTCCTTCAGTCAGGTACCTAGGTCGAGGGACTCACGTGGCAGAGGCGGAGCGCATCATCGGTACGCCGGACACCCCGGACGCGGACCGGGAGGAGCAGGAGCGGGCCGGCACCGGAGGAACGGCGGCGGAGGCCGAGCGGTCCCGCGGCAAGCGGCGGATCGCCGTGCTGTTCGCCGTCGCCGTGTTCGCGTACGCCCTCGATCTGATCAGCAAGATGATCGTGGTCGCCAAGCTGGAGCACCACGAGCCCGTCGAGGTCGTCGGGGACTGGCTGAGGTTCGAGGCGATCCGCAACGCGGGCGCGGCCTTCGGCTTCGGCGAGGCCTTCACCGTGATCTTCACGGTGATCGCCGCGTCCGTGATCGTGGTGATCATCCGTCTCGCCCGCAAGCTCTACAGCCTGCCGTGGGCGATCGCGCTGGGCCTGCTGCTCGGCGGCGCCCTCGGCAACCTCACCGACCGGATCTTCCGTTCGCCGGGCGTCTTCGAGGGCGCGGTGGTCGACTTCATCGCGCCCAAGCACTTCGCCGTGTTCAACCTGGCGGACTCGGCGATCGTGTGCGGCGGCGTCCTGATCGTGCTGCTGTCGTTCCGCGGCCTCGACCCGGACGGCACCGTCCACAAGGACTGAACGCGCGTACGGGGTTGTCGGACCCGTCCGGCATACTCGACGGGTGAGCACGATTCCCGAGATTCGTACCCTGCCCGTGCCCGACGGCCTGGAGGGCGAGCGCGTCGACGCCGCCATCTCCCGCATGTTCGGCTTCTCCCGTACCAAGGCGGCCGAGCTCGCCGCCGCGGGGAAGGTCACGGTCGACGGGTCGGTGGTCGGTAAGTCCGAGCGGGTCAGCGGCGGCGCCTGGCTCGAGGTGGAGATGCCGCAGGCGCCCGCGCCGGTGCAGGTGGTCGCCGAGCCGGTCGAGGGCATGGAGATCGTGCACGACGACGACGACGTGGTCGTGATCGTCAAGCCGGTCGGCGTCGCCGCCCACCCCTCGCCGGGCTGGACCGGCCCGACCGTGATCGGCGGTCTCGCCGCCGCCGGGTACCGCATCTCGACCTCCGGCGCCGCCGAGCGCCAGGGCATCGTGCACCGCCTCGACGTCGGCACCTCCGGCCTGATGGTCGTCGCCAAGTCGGAGTACGCGTACACGTCGCTGAAGCGCCAGTTCAAGGAGCGCACGGTCGACAAGCGCTACCACACGCTCGTCCAGGGCCACCCCGACCCGACCAGCGGCACCATCGACGCCCCCATCGGCCGCCACCCGCAGCACGACTACAAGTGGGCGGTCACCGCCGAGGGCAAGCCGTCCGTCACGCACTACGACCTCATCGAGGCCTTCCGCGCCGCCTCCCTCCTCGACGTCAAGCTGGAGACCGGCCGCACCCACCAGATCCGCGTCCACATGGCCGCCCACCGGCACCCCTGTGTCGGTGACCTGACCTACGGCGCCGACCCCACGCTCGCCAAGCGGCTCCGGCTGACCCGCCAGTGGCTGCACGCCGTACGCCTCGGCTTCGAGCACCCCGGTGACGGGCAGTGGGCGGAGTTCTCCTGCGACTACCCGGACGACCTGCGGCAGGCGCTGGACCAGGTCCGCGAGGAGACCTACGCATGAGCGCCGCCCACGTGGTCCGGGTGGCGGAGGGGTCCGCCGACCGCGAGGCGTGCTTCGCGGTCCGCAAGGAGGTCTTCGTCGCCGAGCAGGGCGTCCCCGAGGACATCGAGTACGACGCCTACGACGCCGGCGCCGTGCATGTGCTGGCGGTCGGGCAGGACGGCATACCGCTCGGCACCGGACGGCTGCTGTACGGCGAGGCCGCCGCGGCGAAGAACGGCGGCGACCCGGCGGTCGGTTCGCTCGGCCGGCTCGCGGTGACGCGCCGGGCGCGGGGTCTCGGAGTGGGGGCGGCGCTGGTGCGGGCCGTCGAGGAGGCGGCCCGCGCGCGGGGCCTCACCGCCGTGGACCTGCACGCGCAGACGCACGCCCTCGGTTTCTACGAGCGGCTGGGTTACGAGGCCTACGGACCCGAGTTCCCGGACGCGGGAATCCCGCACCGGGCCATGCGGCGCGTTCTGCGGCAAGGGCCGCGAACGGCCGGGTGAGGGCGTCGGCGTGGCAGGGTGGAGACCCGCCCGCCGATCGTCGATCCGCCCGGAGCCGTGACCGTGGATCAGTTGACCCTGCTGTTCGCCCTGCTGCTCGGGGCCGTGGTGAGTGTCCCGGTCGGGGAGCGGCTGGGGCTGCCGGCGCCGGTGCTGATGACGGTTCTCGGGGCGGTACTGGCACTGCTGGAGTTCGTACCGAACGTCGACATCCCGCCCGATCTGATCCTCCCGCTGCTGCTGCCGCCACTGCTCTACGCCGCCGTACGACGGACCTCCTGGCGGCAGTTCGCGGCGAACGTCAGACCGATCCTGCTGCTCGCGGTGGCGCTGGTCTTCGTCACCACTCTGTGTGTGGCCGCCGTCGCCCACGCGATCGTGCCGGGGCTGCCGCTCGCCGCGGCCGTGGCCCTCGGCGCGCTGGTCGCGCCGCCCGACCCGGTCGCGGCGACCGCCGTCGCCGGGAAGCTGGGACTGCCGCGCCGGCTGGTGTCGATCCTGGAGGGCGAGGGGCTCTTCAACGACGTCACGGCGATCGTCCTCTACAACGTGGCGATCGCCGCCGCCGTGAGCGGCAGCTTCTCGGCCTGGGAGGCCGGGCTCGACCTGGTGCTGTCGGCCGTGGTGGCGGTGGCGGTCGGGCTCGCGCTGGGCTGGGGCGCCAACAAGCTGATGGATTTCCTCGGGGACGCGACCCTGCAGATCGGGCTGAGCCTGCTCGTGCCGTACGCCTCCTACGTCGCGGCCGAGGAGCTGCACGGCTCGGGCGTGCTCGCCGTGCTCACCACCGCGCTGTTCCTCGTCGAGTACGCCACCGACGCCGACGACGTCATGACCCGGCTGGCCGGGCACGCCTTCTGGGACATCGTCGACACCCTCGTCACCGGGGTCGCGTTCGGGCTGGTCGGGCTCGAACTGCACAACGCGGTGCGGACCGCGGCCGGCCACTGGGGCGAACTGCTCGCCTGGGCGGCGGTGATCGTGGGTGTGGTCGTCCTGGTGCGGCTGCTGTGGCTGCTGCCGGCGACCTGGCTGACGAAACGGCTGCACGCCGCGCGGGACACCGCCGAGGAGATCCCGGTGAGCTGGCGCGAGACCGTGGTGATGTGGTGGTCCGGGATGCGTGGGGTGGCCTCGGCCGCGCTGGCGCTGGCGATTCCGCTGGAGACCGACGCCGGAGGTGACTTTCCCGGCCGGGGCGAGATCATCTTCATCGCGTTCGGCGTGATCATGGCGACCCTGCTGGTGCAGGGGCTGAGCCTGCCGTGGCTGGTGGGACGGCTGGGAGTGAGCGCCGACACCGGGCGGGAGAAGCAGTTCGAGCACGACCTGGCGGTCCGTGCGGCCAGGGCGGCCAAGCGCAGGCTGCGCGAGATCGAGGAGGCCGAGGAACTGCCGGAGGAGCTGTCCGAGCAGATGCTGCGCAGCGCCTTCGACATCGGGGTGCGGATCAGCCCCGACCTCGCGGACGACGAGCGGCGGGAGGCGCACCGGCAGCGGGCGCGGCGGCTGAAGCGGGTGCGGGCGATTCAGCGGGAGATGCTGAGCGCGGCGCGACACGAGGTGATCGCGGCGCGGAGCGAGTCGGGGGCGGATCCGGCGGTCGTGGACCGGGTGCTGCGCCATCTGGACGTGCGCAGCTTGCGCTGATCCTCGCGAGTTCCCGCACCCGCGCACCGTCCGTCCCGGTCGGTCGGGAAGTGGGCGTTTCTCGTGGGGGGCTGACATCGTCGACGGCTTTTCGTTCGTAGAGTCCTCATATGGCCAGGAATGTTGTGATCAGTGGGGGCGGTACGGGGATCGGGCTCGCCGCCGCACGCGTGTTCGCCGCCGACGGGGACCGGGTGCTGCTGCTCGGGCGGCGCGGGGACGTGCTGGAGCGGGCGAAGGTGCCGGACGCCCTGACGTACGCCGCCGATCTGGCCGATCCCGGGGCCGTGCGGGGTGTCGCCGGCTTCGTGGGGCGGGAGTTCGGCGCGGTGGACGTGCTGATCCACGGCGCCGGAGGCAACGGGCTCCTCGAACCACCGGCCGGCGGCGACGACCCGCTCGACGCCGTCGCCCACTCCTGGACGGTCAACTTCCGGCTCAACCTGCTGACCGCCGCACTGCTCACCGAGGCCCTGCGGGACCGGCTCGCCGAACCCGGCGGGCGTGTGCTGTTCCTCAGTTCCATCGCCGCCCACCGGGGCCACGGACAGGTGGCGTACGCGGCGGCCAAGGCCGGGCTGCACCCGTACGCCCATGACCTCGCCCGGAGACTGGGCCCGCACGGCATCACCGTGAACGTGGTCGCCCCCGGCTACATCGAGGACACCGCCTTCTTCGGCGACGGCATCGACGGGGAACTGCGCGCCCGGCTGGTCGGGGAGACCCTGAACGGGCGCGCCGGAACGCCCGGGGACGTCGCCGCGACCCTGCACTGGCTCGCCTCCCCGGGCGCCGCACACATCACCTCCCAGATCATCCAGGTCAACGGCGGCGCCGAACGGGGTCACTGAGAGCGGGTCAGCGCTCCCTCGGGTGCTGGTGCACGCGGCGGGCCGCCGGTATACCGGCGGGGGATCGGTGGCCGTCGAGGCGGGGCGGCAGCACCGCGTCGGCCGCGTTGACCCGGGGCAGGGCGTAGGGGTGCTCGGCGGCCAGCCAGCTGATCATCTCCTCACGGACCGTGACCCGTACCGTCCAGATGTCGTCGGCATCCTTGGCCGTCGCCAGGGCGCGCACCTCCATGGTGCTGGGGGTGCTGTCCGTCACGGTCAGGTTGAAGGTGCGGCCGTCCCAGGCCGGGCACTCCCGGAGGATGTCGCGGAGCTTGTCGCGCATCGCCTCCAGCGGGGCCGAGTGGTCGAGGTGCCAGAAGACGGTGCCCGTCATCTGCGGTGTCCCGCGCGACCAGTTCTCGAACGGCTGGGACGTGAAGTACGACACCGGCATGGTGATCCGGCGCTCGTCCCAGGTGCGCACGGTCAGGAAGGTCAGCGTGATCTCCTCGACCGTGCCCCACTCGCCGTCCACGACCACCGTGTCGCCGATGCGCACCATGTCGCCGAAGGCGATCTGCAGCCCGGCGAACATGTTGCCCAGCGTGGACTGGGCGGCCACACCGGCGACGATGCCGAGGATTCCGGCCGAGGCCAGCAGCGAGGCCCCGGCCGCGCGCATCGCGGGGAAGGTCAGCAGCATCGCGGCCACCGCCACCACACCGACGATCGCCGACACCACCCGCCGGATCAGCGTCACCTGGGTGCGCACCCGGCGGACCCGGGCGGGGTCGCGCTCACGATGGTTGCTGGCGTACCGCGTGTACGTGGTCTCGACGACCGCGGCCGCGATACGGATCGCCAGCCAGGCGGCCGACCCGATCAGCACCAGGGTCAGGGTCCGGCCGACGCCGGCCTCGTGGTCCTGCAGCAGCTCTGCCTCGTCGTACGACCCTCTCAGCAGGGCCGCGCACAGCACCAGCTGGTAGGGGATCCGGCCACGGCGCAGCAGGCCCCACAGCGGGGTCTCGTGGTGGCGTTCGTCGGCCTTTCGCAGCAGTAGGTCGGTGGCCCAGCCGAGCAGCAGTGTGAGCACGACCGAGCCGCCGACCACGATCAACGGGCGGAGCACGTCATTCATGACCCCGAACCTAACCGTCCCGGGCAGGCATGAACATGTGACTTCGGCGCGATCGCGGGTAGTGCCGCGATCCGGCGTCGTCACACCGGGCTGGCACCATGGACCGCATGAACATCATGCTCTTTCACTCGACCTACGGTCTCCGGCCCGCGGTGCACCGGGCCGCGGACCGGCTGCGCGCGGCCGGACACGAGGTGTGGACGCCCGACCTCTTCGAGGGCCGCACGTTCGACACGGTCGAGGAGGGCATGGCGTACAAGGAGGAGACCGGCAAGGAGGAGCTCCTGAAGCGGGCCGTGCTGGCCGCCGCGCCCTTCTCGGAGCGCGGGCTGGTGTACGCCGGGTTCTCCTTCGGCGCCTCCGTGGCGCAGACGCTGGCGCTGGGCGACGGCAAGGCGCGCGGACTGCTGCTGCTGCACGGTACGTCGGACATCGCGGAGAGCGCCTCGGTGGACGAGCTGCCGGTGCAGCTGCATGTCGCCGAGCCCGACGCGTTCGAGACCGACGACTGGCTCACCGCCTGGTATCTGCGGATGGGCCGGGCCGGGGCCGACGTCGAGGTCTACCGATACGCGGGGGCCGGTCACCTCTACACCGACCCCGACCTGCCGGACTACGACGAGGAGGCCGCCGAGGCCACCTGGCGGGTGGCGCTCGGCTTCCTCGACTCGCTGGAGGACTGAATCAGCGGGGCGTCACACCGGGTCGTGGGTGCGCTCGACCTTCTGCGTGCCGCTGCGGGTGCGGTAGGAGCGGGCCCACTCGGACGTGGCGTCCGCCGCCGTGCGGCTCGACAGCACGTAGTAGTCCATCTGTGCCCGCTCGGCGGTGATGTCCAGTACGCCGTAGCCGTGCCGGTCGGTGTCGACCCAGTGGACGTGCCGGTTGGCGGCCCGGATCAGCGGTGAGGCGAGGGCGGAGACGGTGCCCTCGGGGACCTTGACGATGTCGTCGAGGTTGTCGGAGGTGACCGAGGTGACCACGAACTCGGTGGCGGCCGACGCCGACAACGGATAGGTGCCGGCGTTCACCGGCACGTCGTTGGCCCACGCCATGTGGATGTCGCCGGTGAGGAAGACGGTGTTGCGGACGGCGTTCGCGCGCAGGTGGGCGAGGAGTTCGCGGCGGTCGTCGGTGTAGCCGTCCCACTGGTCGGTGTTGAGGGCGAGCCCCTCCTGCGGCAGGCCCAGCAGCTTCGCGAGCGGCTTCAGGAGGCTCGCCGGAAGGGAACCGAGGGCGAACGGCGAGATCATCACCGAGGTGCCGACCAGCCGCCAGGTGGTGTCGGACGCCGTCAGACCCGCCTTCAGCCAGTCCAGTTGGGCGCGCCCGGTGAGCGTGCGGTCCGGGTCGTCGACCTCGCCGTCGCCCAGGGAGACCTGCGGGGAGCGGAAGGAGCGCAGGTCAAGGAGCGAGAGGTCGGCCAGCTTGCCGAAGCGGAGCCGGCGGTAGGTGGTGCCGGCGATCGCCGGCCGTACCGGCATCCACTCGAAGTAGGCCTGCTTGGCGGCGGCCTGGCGGGCCGCCCAGGTGCCCTCCGCGCCCTCGGTGTGGTTCTCGGCGCCGCCCGACCAGGTGTCGTTGGCGAACTCGTGGTCGTCCCAGATCGCGACGACCGGCGCCTTGGCGTGCAGGGCCTGCAGGTCGGGGTCGGTCTTGTACGTCCCGTGCCGGAGCCGGTAGTCGGCGAGGGTGACGATCTCGTGGGCGGGCGTGTGCGGCCGGACGACCTCGCCGCGGGCGCCGTACTCGCCGGTGCCGTACTCGTAGATGTAGTCGCCCAGGTGCAGCCAGGCGTCCAGGTCGCCGCGGGCCGCGAGGTGGCGGTACGCCGAGAAGTGCCCGGCCTCCCAGTTGGCGCAGGAGACCACACCGAAGCGCAGCCCGGTCACGGCGGCGTCGGCGGCCGGGGCGGTGCGGGTGCGGGCGGCGGGGGAGTCGGTGCCGCCGGCGGAGAAGCGGAACCAGTAGCCGGTGGCCGGCCGCAGGCCGCGGATGTCCGCCTTGACGGTGTGGTCGGAGGCGGCGGTGGCGAGGGTCGAGCCCTTGGCGACGACGTCGGTGAACGCCTTGTCCCGGGCGACGGTCCAGCTCACCTCGGTGTCCGGGCCGAGCCCGGAGCCGGGTATCGCCTCCGGTGTCGGCGTCACCCTGGTCCACAGCAGGACGCCGTCCGGCAGCGGGTCGCCGGAGGCCACGCCGTGCAGGAAGGCGGGCGCCTGCGCGGTGGCGGCCCGCGCGGGCAGGGCGGCGGCGAGCGGTCCGGCCAGCACCGCGGTGGCGGCGGCTGCCCTGACGACCGTACGACGGCGCGGCGCGAGGGAGTTGGGGTCCGCGGTGGCGGAGACGGCGCTCTCGGATGATCTGTGTCGACTGGTCACAGCCGATCAGGTTACTGACAGGTACACGCGAGAGCGGGCGAACTCGCGAAAGTTCGCCCGCTCTTCGGCGCGCCGTCGGCCGACCGGAGTTCAGGCCTTGAGGGCCGCGTCGACCGCCGTGTTGAACTCGTCCACCGTCATGGGCGCGTTCTGGCCGTCGGAGCCGGTGAGCTTCTTGCCGTCCATCATCAGCGTCGGCGTGCCCTGGGCCTCGCTGTCGTCGAACACGTCGGACATCTCCAGCGCCCACCTGTCGTAGGTGCCGTCCTTCACGGCCGACTGGAACTCCTTGTTGTTCTTCAGGGCGTCGACCGTGTCGGCGACCTTGATCAGGTACGCGTCGTCCTTGAACTTGTCGTCCGTCTCCTCGGGGTGGTACTCGGCCGAGTAGAGCGCGCCCTTGTAGGCGAGGAACGCCTCGGGGCTGACGTTCAGCGCGGCGCCCAGGGCGCTCAGGGCGTTCTTGGAGCCCTCGCCGGTCAGGTTGCGGTCGAGGAACGAGGCGCCTATGAAGCGGATCTTGTACTTGCCGTCCTCGACGTCCTTCTCGACGGTCTTGCCGACCGTCTGCTCGAAGGTGGCGCAGACCGGGCAGCGCGGGTCCTCGTACAGTTCGAGGGTCTTCTTCGCGTCGGACTCGCCGATGACGACGGTCGTGCCGTTCTTGCCGCTGCTGTTGGCCGGCTTGACGAGCTTGGCGTCCTTCGCGGACTCCCAGTAGTCGGGCTGGTTGGCCTGGACGACCGCGTAGCCGATGCCGCCGGCCGCGGCCAGCACGCCGACGACCGACAGGGCGACGACGATCTGCCGCCTGACCTTCGCCTTCTTCGCCTGGCGCTCGCGCTCCTCGCGCAGTCGCTCTCGGGCCGCCGACTTCGCCGCCTGGCTGTTCCGCTTGCTCATGGTGATGTCTCCACGGGGGACGCACACGGGTCGTGTGCGGGATACGTATGGGGGACTGCTGGTGCTCAGGGGGTTCGCCGGGGCGGGAAGGGCCTCAGGCGAGGGTGGCGGAGCACGGCGGTCCGCGCCGTCCCAGGGAGTACGCGAGGAGCAGGGTGCGGGCCGTGGCGGCGCGGTGGACCGGGCGGACCGGGCGGAGGACCTCCGGGGTCCGGCGCACGGTCACCGCCGCGGCCGCGAGCAGCAGCGGCCGGAACGTCGTGGCCGCCACCGCGCTCAGCAGCTGGGCCAGCGCCCGCTCACCGCGGCGCAGCCAGGCGGCGGCGAACAGACCGACCCCGATGTGCGCGCCGAGCAGCGCCCAGGCGGTCGCCGGGTCGGCCTGGGCGAGCAGGGCCGCCAGCCGGTCGCCGCCCTCGGCGGCGTGCCCGGTGGCCCGGACGAGCGGGGTGCCCACGCTGGTGCCGTCGCCGCACAGCACGTCGAAGCCGACGGAGCGCAGCGGGCCCGCCACGGGTCCGCCCATCCGGCCGTAGCAGACGTGCTGGCCGGTGGTGAAGACCGTGTCGGCGGCCAGTTCCAGCGGAATCAGCAGGGCGGCGATCCGCCCGAAGGAACGCTCCCGCCCCGCCAGGGCGTACGCCGGCACGAACACGGCGGCGGCGATCGCGGCCACCGTGTTCAACGGCAGCGGAACCCCGGACAGCAGCACGTGCGACGCGGTGCTGAGCGTCACGACGACGGCCGTGAACAGTGCCGCGCGCACGGCTCTGAGCTGGGTTCCGGATATGTCCATGGCGGTGAAGAGTGTGTCACGTGCTCCGGTAAGGGATCCCTAAAGGGTTCCTGTGGACGTCCCGATGGTTACAGTCCCGGAATCCGGCCGTTGCGGAACAGGTCCAGGAAGGTCTGGTGGTCGGCGCGGGCGCGGGCCCCGTAGGCGTGCGCGAAGTCGACCAGGAGGGGGGCCAGGGAGTCCTCGTCGGCGGCGATCGCGGCGTCGATGGCGCGCTCGGTGGAGAACGGCACCAGGGACTCGCCGGAGGTGTCGTCCGCCGCCGCGTGCATCGTCGCCGTGGCCCGGCCGAGGTCGGCGACGACCTGGGCGATCTCCTCCGGCTCGTCGATGTCGCCCCAGTCCAGGTCCACGGCGTACGGCGAGACCTCGGCGACCAGCTGGCCCGCGCCGTCCAGCTCGGTCCAGCCCAGCCACGGGTCGGCGTGCGCCTGGAGGGCGCGCTGGGAGATCACCGTGCGGTGCCCCTCGTGCCGGAAGTAGTCCTGGATCGCCTGGTCCGTGATGTGCCGGGAGACGGCCGGGGTCTGGGCCTGCTTGATGTAGATCACCACGTCGTTCTCCAGGGCGTCGCTGTGACCCTCCAGGAGGATGTTGTACGACGGCAGCCCGGCCGAGCCGATGCCGATGCCCCGGCGGCCCACGACGTCCTTCACGCGGTAGGAGTCCGGGCGGGCCAGGGAGGCGTCCGGCAGCGTCTCCAGATAGCCGTCGAAGGCGGCGAGCACCTTGTAGCGGGTGGCGGCGTCCAGCTCGACCGCGCCGCCGCCGGAGGCGAAGCGGCGCTCGAAGTCGCGGATGTCGGTCATCGAGTCCAGCAGCCCGAACCGGGTCAGCGAGCGGGCGTCGCGCAGCGCGTCGAGCAGCGGCCCCTGGGCGGTGTCCAGCGTGAACGGCGGCACCTCGTCGCTCTTCGCGCCGGTGGCCAGCGCGTGGACCCGCTCCCGGTAGGCGGCCGCGTAGATCGTGACCAGCTCGGTGATCTGCTCGTCGCTGAGCGCCTTCGCGTAGCCGATCAGCGCCACGGAGGCCGCGAAGCGCTTGAGGTCCCAGGTGAAGGGGCCGACGTAGGCCTCGTCGAAATCGTTGACGTTGAAGACCAGGCGGCCGTTCGAATCCATGTACGTACCGAAGTTCTCCGCGTGGAGATCGCCGTGGATCCACACGCGCGAGGTGCGCTCGTCCAGGTACGGTCCGCCCCGCTTCTCGGCGTCGAGATCGTGGTAGAAGAGGCACGCCGTCCCGCGGTAGAAGGCGAACGCCGAGGCCGCCATCTTCCGGAACTTCACCCGGAACGCGGCCGGGTCGGCGGCCAGGAGCTCGCCGAAGGCGGTGTCGAGGACGGCGAGGATCTCCTCACCGCGGTGCTCGTCGTTGAGCTGCGGGACCGACATCGCTTTGTGCCTCCAGATGCGGGATGTTTCGGGACGGCTGGTCCGTCCCCTGCCTAACGTGCGACGGGTCACGGGAGTGCCCGCGCCGCCGCCCGAAGGTACGTCGGGATGCGCTCGTGGTGTCAGTGCCGGGGCATAGACTTCGACGCTGTCCCCCGGACTGTCCGCCCGCCCGTCGCCGAGAGTTCTCCTTGGAGGCCGCACCGTGTCAAAGCCGCCGTTCACGCACCTGCACGTCCACACCCAGTACTCGCTGCTGGACGGTGCCGCGCGGCTGAAGGACATGTTCAACGCCTGCAATGAGATGGGCATGACGCACATCGCCATGTCCGACCACGGCAACCTGCACGGGGCGTACGACTTCTTCCATTCCGCGCAGAAGGCCGGAGTCACCCCGATCATCGGGATCGAGGCGTATGTCGCCCCGGAGTCCCGGCGCAACAAGCGCAAGATCCAGTGGGGTCAGCCGCACCAGAAGCGGGACGACGTCTCCGGCTCCGGCGGGTACACCCACAAGACGATGTGGGCCGTGAACAGTACCGGCCTGCACAACCTCTTCAAGCTCTCCTCCGACGCGTACGCCGAGGGCTGGCTGCAGAAGTGGCCCCGGATGGACAAGGAGACCATCGAGAAGTGGTCGGAGGGCATCGTCGCCTCCACCGGCTGCCCCTCCGGCGAGGTCCAGACCCGGCTGCGCCTCGGTCACTTCGACGAGGCCCTCAAGGCCGCCGCCGACTACCAGGACATCTTCGGCAAGGACCGCTACTTCCTGGAGCTGATGGACCACGGCATCGACATCGAGCACCGGGTCCGCGACGGCCTGCTGGAGATCGGCCGGAAGCTCGGCATCCCTCCGCTGGTCACCAACGACTCGCACTACACGTACGCGCACGAGGCGACCGCCCACGACGCGCTGCTGTGCATCCAGACCGGCAAGAACCTCTCCGACCCCGACCGCTTCAGGTTCGACGGCACCGGCTACTACCTCAAGTCCACCGACGAGATGTACGCCATCGACTCCTCGGACGCCTGGCAGCAGGGCTGCGCCAACACCCGGCTGATCGCCGAGATGGTCGACACCACGGGCATGTTCGTCAAGCGCGACCTGATGCCGAAGTTCGACATCCCCGAGGGCTACACCGAGGTCACCTGGTTCCAGGAGGAGGTCCGCCGCGGCATGGCGCGCCGCTTCCCCGGCGGCGTCCCCGAGGACCGCCAGAAGCAGGCCGAGTACGAGATGGACGTCATCATCCAGATGGGGTTCCCGGGCTACTTCCTCGTGGTCGCCGACTTCATCATGTGGGCCAAGAACCAGGGCATCGCGGTCGGCCCCGGCCGAGGCTCCGCGGCCGGTTCGATCGTGGCGTACGCGATGGGCATCACCGACCTCGACCCGATCCCGCACGGCCTGATCTTCGAGCGGTTCCTCAACCCCGAGCGCGTCTCCATGCCCGACGTCGACATCGACTTCGACGAGCGCAGGCGCGTCGAGGTGATCCGGTACGTGACGGAGAAGTACGGTGCCGACAAGGTCGCCATGATCGGCACGTACGGCAAGATCAAGGCGAAGAACGCCATCAAGGACTCCGCACGCGTGCTGGGCTACCCGTACGCGATGGGCGATCGGCTCACCAAGGCCATGCCCGCCGACGTCCTCGGCAAGGGCATCGACCTCGACGGCATCACCAATCCCTCGCACCCGCGCTACAACGAGGCCGGCGAGATCCGCGGGATGTACGAGAACGAGCCGGACGTGAAGAAGGTCATCGACACCGCCAAGGGTGTCGAGGGCCTCGTGAGGCAGATGGGCGTGCACGCGGCCGGCGTGATCATGTCCAGCGAACCCATCGTCGACCACGCCCCGATCTGGGTGCGGCACACCGACGGCGTGACCATCACACAGTGGGACTACCCCCAGTGCGAGTCGCTCGGCCTGCTGAAGATGGACTTCCTGGGCCTGCGCAACCTCACGATCATGGACGACGCCATCAAGATGGTGAAGGCCAACAAGGGCGTCGACCTGGAGATGCTCGCCCTCCCGCTGGACGACCCCAAGACCTTCGAACTGCTCTGCCGCGGTGACACCCTCGGTGTCTTCCAGTTCGACGGCGGCCCGATGCGCTCGCTGCTCCGCCAGATGCAGCCCGACAACTTCGAGGACATCTCCGCCGTCTCGGCCCTCTACCGGCCGGGCCCGATGGGCATGAACTCGCACATCAACTACGCGGAGCGCAAGAACGGCCGCCAGGAGATCACACCGATCCACAAGGAACTGGAGGAGCCGCTCCAGGAGGTGCTGTCGGTCACCTACGGCCTGATCGTCTACCAGGAGCAGGTGCAGAAGGCCGCCCAGATCATCGCGGGCTACTCGCTCGGCGAGGCCGACATCCTCCGCCGCGTGATGGGCAAGAAGAAGCCCGACGAACTGGCGAAGAACTTCGTCCTCTTCCAGGAGGGCGCCCGCAAGAACGGCTACAGCGACGAGGCGATCCAGGCCCTGTGGGACGTGCTGGTCCCCTTCGCCGGCTACGCGTTCAACAAGGCCCACTCCGCCGCGTACGGGCTGGTGTCGTACTGGACCGGGTACCTCAAGGCGAACTACCCGGCCGAGTACATGGCTGCGCTGCTCACCTCCGTCAAGGACGACAAGGACAAGTCGGCCGTCTACCTCAACGAGTGCCGCCGGATGGGCATCAAGGTGCTCCCGCCGAACGTCAACGAGTCGGTGCACAACTTCGCCGCCCAGGGTGACGAGGTGATCCTCTTCGGCCTGGAGGCCGTGCGGAACGTCGGTACGAACGTGGTCGAGTCGATCATCAAGAGCCGCAAGGCCAAGGGGAAGTACGCCTCCTTCCCCGACTACCTCGACAAGGTCGAGGCGGTCGCGTGCAACAAGCGCACCACGGAGTCACTGATCAAGGCCGGTGCCTTCGACACCCTGGGGCACACCCGCAAGGGCCTCACCGCGCAGTACGAACCGATGATCGACAACGTGGTCGCGGTCAAGCGCAAGGAGGCCGAGGGGCAGTTCGACCTCTTCGGCGGCATGGGCGAGGAGGAGACCAGCGAGCCCGGCTTCGGCCTCGACGTCACCTTCACCGACGACGAGTGGGACAAGACGTATCTGCTCGCCCAGGAGCGCGAGATGCTCGGGCTCTATGTCTCCGACCACCCGCTGTTCGGCCTGGAGCACGTGCTGTCCGACAAGGCCGACGCGGGCATCGCCCAGCTCACCGGCGGCGACTTCGGCGACGGCGCGGTGGTCACCATCGGCGGCATCATCTCGGGCCTGCAGCGCAAGATGACCAAGCAGGGCAACGCCTGGGCGATCGCCACCGTGGAGGACCTCGCGGGCTCCCTCGAGTGCATGTTCTTCCCGGCGACGTACCAGCTCGTCTCGACGCAACTCGTCGAGGACGCCGTGGTGTTCGTCAAGGGCCGGCTCGACAAGCGCGAGGACGTGCCGCGCCTCGTCGCGATGGAGCTGATGGTTCCCGACCTGTCCAACGCCGGCACCAACGCGCCCGTGGTGCTCACCATCCCGGCCACCCGCGTGACTCCGCCGATGGTCAGCAGGCTCGGTGAGATCCTCACCCACCACAGGGGTGACAGTGAGGTCCGCATCAAGCTCCAGGGGCCGACGAAGACGACGGTGCTGCGCCTGGACCGACACCGGGTGAAGCCGGACCCGGCCCTGTTCGGTGATCTGAAGGTCCTCCTCGGACCGTCCTGCCTGGCGGGCTGAGAACGCTCGTCCGGCGCGCGTGAGGGGCGCACCCTGTGCCGGGTGCGCCCCTCTTCCTGCACGTGGAGCTTCATGCGCGCCCGGGCCGCAACGGCCCGTCACGCGGATGTCAGTTGTGGCCGAAGCGCTTCTGCCGGCCCTTGCCCCGGCCGACCTCGCCGGGCATCACCTGTGTGGTGCGCTGCTCGTCCGGGGTCTCCATCGTGGACGGCTGTACCGCCCGCTGGGCGCGTTCGGCCTGCGGCTGCTTACGGTCACGGTTCTTGTTCTTGGCCATGGTGGTGCCTCCTGTGGGGGACTAGGGGCCAGGGCCGGGACCAGATTCACATAGCCCGATAACGGGCGCATGTTGGACAATTACCGTGTGTGACCGGCGTGATCGGGGAGGAAGTGTGGAAACGCCACGCCGAAGATCGAGTTCGGGCCGTTAACCCCGGCGTGGTCGGGCAGACTCGAAGCAAGCCCGAAGCAAACCTCCCGGAAAGAGGGTGGATCGCGTGGACCGCTGCATCGTCCTGGTGGACGCCGGGTATCTGCTGGGGGCCGCCGCCAGTCTCCTCGCCGGGGAGCCTTCGCGTTCCCGCATCACCGTCGACCACGCGGCCCTCATCCAGGGGCTGCGGGAACGCGCCGAGTCCGACACGCGTCAGCCGCTGCTGCGCATCTACTGGTTCGACGGCGCCCCCGACCGTGTCCCGCAGCCCGAGCACCGCAGGCTGCGCGTGATGCCCCGGGTCACCGTCCGGCTCGGGGCGCTGACCCGCAGCGACGGCCGCTGGGCGCAGAAGGGCGTCGACGCCGCGATGCACGCCGAGCTGACCGAGCTGGCCCGCAACCGCGCCTGTTCCGACATCGTCCTGGTCACCGGGGACGGCGACCTGCTGCCCGGCATGATGGCCGCCAAGGAACACGGCGTCGCCGTGCACCTGTGGGCCGTGCAGGCCGCCGACGGCGACTACAACCAGTCCGAGGACCTGGTCGCCGAGGCCGACGAGCGCCGGGTGCTGGACCGGGCGTGGATCACCCGGGCCGTACGGGCCAAGGAGTACACCGGGGCGTGCGCCCCGCCGCCCGTGCCGCGGTCCGAGATCGCCGCGATCCTCTCCGCCCCGCTGCCGGAGTCCGCGCCCGGCGCGACGGCCGAGCGGACCGTCCAGGAGGCGCAGCACCCGGCCGCCGAGCACAACGGCACCGCCGAGCGGGCGTCCACGGTCAAGGGCGTACCCACTCCCAAGGACCTGGCCGCGCTGCGCGGCCCCGGTCCGCACCCGCCCCAGCAGCCCGCCTCCGCCACCCTGCGCTGGTCCTCCGACAAGGGCTGGGTCGACCGGCCGGCCGTCGAGCCGCCGGACGCGGCCTCCATGCCGACGCTCGCCCAGCTGACCACGGCGGAACAGCGGTGGGCCGACCGTGAGGAGGACATCACCACCGTCGGTGGTGACCCCTTCGAGGTGGGGCAGGTCTTCGCCCGGCGCTGGGTGGAGCGGCTCGGCGACCTGAGCCACATCGAGAAGCTGTCCGCCATGTACCCCCGTATTCCGCACCGCGTCGACGGTGAGCTGCTGCGCTACGCGGCCCGCTTCGGTCTGCTCGCGCACAAGGACGACCAGATCGACGAGCGCGATCGTTACGCCATCCGGGCGGGTTTCTGGCGCGAACTGGACCTTCGTACCGGTACGGAACGGGCTCCCGCCGGGGAATGAGCGGGCGGTGCGTCGCCCCCGCGTCCTGGTTCGAGGGGTCCGCCCCCGTGCCCCCGCCAGGGGCTCCGGGCCTGTGTCCACCCGCCACCGGTCCCGGTGGCGGGTGGGTGGTTGGGGTGGGTTTGCGGGTGGTGGGGCGACCCGAGGGCGGGACGGGGTGGTCGACCCCGTAGGCTCGTTCCTTGTGAGTACGCGCGCGGTACAGGGATTCCGGCACGGTGGTGATGTCGTGTGTGCGGTGCGCGGGCTGACCAAGACCTATCCGGCGGTGCGCGGCCGGCGCGGGGTTCCCGCGACGCCCGAGGTCCGGGCCACCGACGACGTGGAGCTCGACATCCGGCGCGGTGAGATCTTCGGGCTGCTCGGGCCGAACGGCGCCGGCAAGTCCACCCTCGTACGCCAGATGACCGGGCTGATGCGGCCCGACCGCGGCAGCGTCGAGATCCTCGGCCACGACATCGTGCGCCACCCCGAGCGCGCCGCGCGCATCCTCGCCTACCTCGGCCAGGAGTCCAGCGCCCTCGACGAACTGACCGTGTCCCTCGCCGCCGAGACCACCGGACGGCTGCGCGGGCTCGACGTGCGGCGGGCGCGGACCGAGCGGGACGACGTCCTGGACGAACTGGGGCTCACCCCGATCGCCGGGCGCCCGCTGAAGAAGCTGTCCGGCGGCCAGCGCCGACTGGCCTGCTTCGCCGCCGCGCTGGTGGGGGAGCGGTCACTCCTCGTGCTGGACGAGCCCACCACCGGCATGGACCCGGTGGCCCGGCGCTCCGTGTGGTCCGCCGTCGACCGGCGCCGCGCCGAGCGCGGCACCACCGTGCTGCTGGTCACCCACAACGTCATCGAGGCCGAGACCGTCCTCGACCGGGTCGCCGTCCTCGACCGGGGCCGGGTCATCGCCTGCGACAGCCCGACCGGCCTCAAGGAGCGGGTCGCCGGCGAGGTCCGGGTCGATCTGGTGTGGCGCGAGGCGGCACCCCTGCACGTGCCCGAGGTCGCCGCACTGCGGGACCGGGTCGCCGAGTCGGGCCGCCGCTGGACCCTGCGCCTCGCGCCCGAGGAGGCCCGTACGGTCGTCGCCACCGTCACCGGCGGGGCCGCCTTCGCCGCGCTGGACGACTTCACGCTGACCACACCCAGCCTGGAGGACGTCTACCTGGCGCTGGGCGGCGCCGTACGACAGGGACTGGTGAAGGCGTGAGCACACGGGCCGCGACATCCGTACGGAACAGGGCCGCAGTGGTTTCGGGCGAACCTCCGAACGAAGGGGAGCAGCACGACGTGAGTGTCGTACCCGCCGATGTCGTGCCGGGCGGCGCCCTGGCCGTGGAGGAGGCCGCGCCGGAACCGGCCGGACTCGGCCCCCGGGCGCGGCTGTGGCCGTCGCTGGCGGCCGTGTACCGGGCCCAGCTGTCCCGGGCCCGGGTCGCGCGGATACCGCTGCTGTTCGTGGCAACCTTCCAGTCGGTCGGGATCATGATCCTGATGCGCGGGGTCGTGGACGGCGGCGGCGAGGCGCAGGCCGTGGTCGCCGGCTCGGCGGTCCTGGTCGTCGCCTTCGTCGCGCTGAACCTGCTCGCCCAGTACTTCGGGCAGCTGCGGGCCAGCGGCGGACTCGACCACTACGCGACGCTCCCGGTGCCGCCGGCGGCGGTGGTGCTGGGTGCGGCGGGCGCGTACGCCTCGTTCACCGTGCCGGGAACCGTGGTGACCGCCGTCTTCGGGTGTGTGCTGTTCGGGCTGCCGCTGGCGAATCTGTGGGTGCTGGCCGCCGTGATCCCGCTCGCCGGGGCCGCGCTCGCCGGACTCGGCGCGGCGCTCGGCCTGCTCGCGCCCCGCGCGGAGGTGGCCACACTGCTGGGCCAGCTCGGCATGTCGGCCGCGCTGCTGCTCGGTGTGCTGCCGGCGGAGCGGATGCCGGAGGCGCTGCGTCTGGCCCGGGACCTGCTGCCGTCGACGTACGGCGTCGAGGCCCTCGCACGGACCTTCGGACCGCATCCCGACTGGGCGCGTGTGCTCGGTGACCTCGCCGTGTGCGGCGGTGTCGGCGTGCTCTCGCTGGCCGTCGCGACCTGGGCGTACCGCAGGGCAGCCGTCCGGTGACGCGCCGCACAGCCGGGCCTGGCACGATGGCGGGGTGAGCGCACCTCTGACACCACCACCGCCGCCGCACGAGCGTTCCGCGCGGGACGTGTGGCAGCCGCCGTCCGACGGGCAGGCGGCCGCCATGACTCCGCACGCGGGCAGGACCGGGCACGCCGAGTATCCACGGCACGGCTGGTGGCACGAACAGGACGGCCCCGGGATGAAGGCGGAGATACGTGAGGCCGCCGTGACCGCGGTGGCGGTGGCGCTCGGCGGAGCGCTGCTCGGGGTGCTGTGGTGGTGGCTGGCGCCGCGCGTGCCGCTGGTGGGCGACGTGGTCGGTGGCAGCTGGGTCGTGTACCTCAAGGACTCCGAGGGTGAGCAGGGCATCGGGGTGGACGGGACGTTCTCGCTGCTCGCGCTGGGGTTCGGTGCGGTGAGCGCGCTCGCCGTGTTCCTGGTGCGGCGGCGCGGGGGTGTGCCGTTGGTGGTGGCACTGGCGGTCGGTGGGCTGCTGGGGTCGGTGCTGGCCTGGCGGCTCGGGGTGTGGCTGGGGCCGGCGTCGGATGTGATCGCCCAGGCGAGGAGCGTGGGCAAGGGAGTCACGTTCGACGCGCCGTTGAAGCTGAGTGCGAAGGGTGCGCTGCTGGCGTGGCCGTTCGCGGCGCTGGTTCTGCATCTGGGGTTGACGGGGCTGTTCGGGCCTCGGGATCCGGAGCAGTTCCCTGCGGGGACGTACGAGGTGCCGGGCGCGTAGGCCGCGGGTCGCGGGTGTTGCTGCTGGGCGGGGGCGGGCCGCGCGGCCCGGCGCTCGCGGGGTGCCTCCCTCACTCTCGGCCGCGCTCGAGCGGGAGGTACCCCCCCACCGCCCACCGGTCGCGGGGACGGGGCTCGGCTGTTCGTGGGGGTGGCGGCACGATTGCTCGTGGGGACGGTGGCTCGTGCTCGTGGGGACGGTGGCTCGGCCGGCCGCGGGGACGGCGGCACGATGGCTCATGGATACGGTGGCTCGGCCGTTTGCGGGTACGGGGGCACGGTTGTTCGAGGTGGTGGGGTTACGGGCGGCCGATGGGGGCCAGGGTTGCCGAGGTCAGGGCGGTCAGGTCGGTCGGGGAGAGTTCGACTTCCAGGCCGCGGCGGCCCGCCGAGACGCAGATCGTCTCGTGCCGGGCGGCCGAGTCGTCCAGGACCGTGGGGAGTTTCCTGCGCTGGCCCAGGGGCGAGATGCCGCCGCGGACGTAGCCCGTGGTGCGTTCCGCCAGCGCCGGATCGGCCATGGCGGCCCGCTTGCCGCCGGCCGCCGCCGCGAGGGCCTTCAGGTCCAGCTGCCCCGCCACCGGCACCACCGCCACCGTCAGCGCGCCGTCGACGTCCGCCACCAGCGTCTTGAAGACCCGGTCCGGCGAGACCCCCATCGCCTCGGCCGCCTCCTCGCCGTACGACGGGTGGGAGGGGTCGTGCTCGTAGGAGTGCACCGTGAACCGCACCCCCGCCGCGGTGAGCGCCACCGTCGCGGGCGTGCCCCCCGACTGCTGCTGCTTCTTGGACTTCTTCGCCATCCCCGCCTGCACCCCGGTTGAGTTCGTACGTCAGTTGAGACTCGTCGGACCGCGCGTCAGCTCCGCGGCCGGCAACGACGGCAGATGACGGATGACGGCCGTCTCCGCGCGCAGCAGTTTCAGCTCGTCACGGAGCCGGGACGCGGTGTCCGGCGCCTGGAGCAGCCGCTGCTTCGTCGGCGTGTCCAGCATCATCGCGGCGGCGACCAGATAGGAGACGACACCCGGCTCGTCCGGCAGGTCCGCGCCGGTCGTCAGCGACCGCTCCCGCGCCCCCGCCAGCCGCTTCTGGTACTGGCGGAAGGACCGCAGTACCCCCTCGGCCAGCGCCCCCGCCCCGTCGCCGGGATCCTCGGCCAGCGGTTCCGCCTCGGCCGTCAGATACGGCCCCGAGGCGTCGACGGAGAGCAGCCGCACCCGGGTCGTGCCGGTCGCCAGCACCTCGAAGGTGCCGTCGGCCCGCTCCCGGATCGTCGCCGCGTCGGCGACACAGGCCACCTTGTGCAGGGCGCGCAGCGGGTCGGTGCCGAAGCCCGCCGTCGGGCCCCGGTCGGGCACGGCCGTCGGATCGGGCAGGCCGGGCGAGCTCGGCGCCACCTCGTGCCCGTCGCGGATCGCCACGACGGCGAACCGGCGCGGCTCGTCCTCCGGGGTCTTCAGCAGCTCGCGCATCATGGCGCGATAGCGCTCCTCGAAGACGTTGAGCGGAAGCACGAGCCCCGGGAACAGCACCGTGTTCAGGGGGAAGAGCGGGATCCGGACGGTCGTCACGAGCCAAGAGCCTAATGGTCGCCGAGGCGGAGTCGACCGCCCTGTTCACTCCTCGGTCGGTCGAGGACCGGTACCGGGGAGCCGGACCACGGCTCGGGACGGCCGGAAGCGACCGCCACGCGCACGCTCCGACGGACCTCCAGGAACCGGCCGAGCGGATCGTCCGCGTCCCGGTCCCAGGGGAAGGACGTGGCGTACGGGCCGGTCAGCCGCAGCTGCTCCAGCGCGTCCCGCCGGCGATCCAGCCGGACCAGGACGTACGTCAGCAGATTGCGCAGCTCGGCCGGCCAGGACTGGTCCGCCGGCAGCCGGGCGGACAGGGCGGCGGCGCGGTCGGCCGCCGCCTCGAGCCGTTCGCGCGGTACTTCGGGACCGCAGCGGTCGGTCAGATAGCCGAACGCCGCCCGCAGTGGCAGCGCCTGGGTGAGCGAGTCCTCCGGCGAGTCCTGTGCGGCCAGGTCCGCGAAGGTGAAGCACTCGAGGTGCGAACCGTGCCAGGAGGAGGCCAGATAGCGCAGGGCCGCCACATGGCAGCCGTGGTGGTGCGGGGCCCGCCGGACCGCAGCCTCCCACAGCTCCTCGAAGTACGTGTGCCCGGCGCGCGCGCCGCGGGCGTGGTCCAGGGCGAGCCGCCAGGGCACCGGATCACGGTTGTCCGCCCGGGCGGCGGCCGTGATCAGCGGGCTCACCTCGCGCAGCAGCTCGGCCCGGGCCGGTGAGTCCCAGGCGCGGTCCACCGCCCGCTGGGCGTCGACCAGCAGCCCGTCGGGGTCGCGCGGATCGGTGGCGCGCCAGGTGTCCAGCCACCCGGGGCGCGAGCGCGCGAAGGCGGCCAGCCGCCGCACATACCGGTCGCGGTGCTCCCAGGCGCCGGTGCGCCGGGTGACGGCGAGCAGTTCGGCGACGGGCGTGTGGTCGCCGCCCGCGGCCCCGACCAGTGCCGGGCCCAGCAGATCGTCGGGTGCGTCGAGCAGCACCTCGTCGTCGGCGGGCAACACGACGGGGACGGGGGGCGTGGCGCCCGTCGTCTTTCCTCGCACCCAGGATGTACGGGTGAACGCGTGCAGCAGAGCCATGGTGTCGACCATTGAAAGACCGCAGGTCACAGCGGCGCCAGAGGCGACACGGAAGTCGTGGAAGGTTGTACGGGGTTCGGTCAAGGCCCGGCAAAAAGCAGAGCGCTTTTCACCTTGTGCGAGCCTCTCGCGCCCCCCGGACACGAGTGGTCGCGGAGGTCGCTACATACGCCGCAGGGTCCGCGTCGCCCCCGCCGCCACCGTCGTCGCCAGGATCCAGCCCAGCAGGATGAACGCGGCCGACAGCCACTGCCAGCCGCCGCGCAGCTGCCAGAAGCCGACCTGGCCGAGGTCGATCACCGGCAGCAGCAGGTCCAGGGTGAACAGGGGCGGGTTCCACGCGGGATGCTCACCGCTCTTGAGGGGCGGGTGATCGGCACGGGCGAAGGCCAGCGAACCGACCGCCCACACCACCGCCATCCACACCGCGGCCCGGCCCGGACGGTATCCGTAGGCGACCGTCCAGTCCTGCGCGTAACCCCACAGCTTGGCCGCCATCGGCAGGCTCTCGCGGCGCCGGCGCTGCTTGGCGAGCAGCACCTCCCGGGCGTCCTCGTCCTCCCCGCCCTCCCGCAGCACGGCGGCCAGCCGCTCGTACGGCTCCGGGTTGTACTCGGCGCTCGCCGCGTCCACCCAGCGCAGCCGCAGCGCCAGCGGGAACGGCCCGCGCGGCACCAGGTTCTCGTAGGCGAAGCCGCCCATGTGCAGCCGGCCGGGGCCGGGCCAGCTGTCCGCCCGGTCCATCAGGTTGACCACCTTCGCCCCCGACAGCACGACCCTGCCGCGCACCGGCCGCTCCCCGAGGAAGCGCAGCTCCGGCGTCTGCACCCGGCGCAGCGACAGCTCCTGCTCGTCGGTGAAGGTGAACCGGGCCCCCTCGAAGTCGACCGCGTCCCCGAACCGCCCGTCGTCGAGGCGCACCCCGCCCTGGCACTCGAAGCGCTGGATCCGCGTCCCGCGCGCCGGTGTCATTCCGCTGCGTGCCTGGGCGCCCACCCCCGCCGGGGTCAGATACAGCGAGCGCTCCACGGTCAGCTGCGGCGCGTTCAGCGCGAGCCGGGTGTACGGGTTGACCAGCCGGGCCCCGCGCAGGCTCAGCGACACGCCGATCGTCGCGCTGCGCAGACTCAGCTCGCCGTGCGACTCCAGCATCTCCGCCTGCAGGTCCTGGCCCACTTTCATACCGTCGGCGGCTATCGAGCGGCCACTGCGGTCCCGGTGCACGATCGCCTGGTTGAGCAGCAGATCCGTACCGATCCGCGCGTCGGTCAGCCGTACGCCGCCCAGGAACCGGCAGCGCGGCAGATGCAGGTCGCCCTCGGTGTGCAGCCGGGCCGCCTCCAGACGCGGTATCGAGCAGTCCACCATCCGCACGGTCGTGAAGCGGGCCTCCGGCAGCAGCACGTCCCGCTCGAAACGGCAGGCCCGCATCTCCAGGTACGGCACCACCGTGCCGCCCGCGAGGTCCAGCACGCCGCTGATCTGCACGCCGACCAGCTTCAGCGACGAGACCCGGCCGGCCAGGGCGGGCGGCCCGTCCAGCAGCAGCCAGCACACGACACGCGCCCGCACCGTCCGCCCGGGGCCCCACGGATGTCCTCCGTGGGGATCGTCGACGACCGTGTCCCCGCTGCTCAGGTCGTACACGCTGCCGTTGCGGAAGGCCTGCCACATCCCGGCCTCCGTGGCGGTCAGGTCCTCCGGCGGCTCTGCGCCGCCCGGTCCCACCCCCTCGGTCACGGCACTCCCCTCCTCCTCACCTACTCGCCGGTTCGTTCCTTCGTACAACCGTTCATGCCCGGCGAGGTGACGTGTTGAACACGGAAAGTGAAGAGGATCTCCGGAATGTGCGCGGACCGTCACCGGGGAGGTGTCGTATCAGCCATTGGAACGGGCGGACGGCTCGCTGTGCGGGTCTGAGAGAATTGAGCACGTGATCTCTCGTATCGATCTGCGCGGCGACGCCCTCCCTGAGGGCCCCGCCCTGCGCGACCTGCTGCCCCGAGCCGACTTCGACGTCGCGGCCGCCCTGGAGAAGGTGCGGCCCATCTGCGAGGACGTGCATCATCGGGGCGACGCGGCGCTGATCGACTTCGCCGAGCGCTTCGACGGCGTGAAGCTGGATCAGGTACGGGTCCCGGCCGCCGCCATCGAGCGCGCGCTGGAGGAGCTGGACCCGGCCGTGCGCGCGGCCCTGGAGGAGTCCATCCGGCGCACCCAGCTCGTCCACCGGGCGCAGCGCCGCACCACCCACACCACCCAGGTCGTGCCCGGCGGCACGGTCACCGAGAAGTGGGTGCCGGTCGACCGCGTGGGGCTGTACGCGCCGGGCGGCCGGGCCGTCTACCCGTCCTCCGTGATCATGAACGTCGTGCCCGCCCAGGAGGCCGGCGTCCCGTCCCTCGCGCTCGCCTCCCCGGCCCAGGCCGACTTCGGCGGCCTGCCGCACCCCACCATCCTCGCCGCCTGCGCCCTGCTCGGCGTCGACGAGGTCTACGCGGCCGGCGGCGCCACCGCCGTCGCGATGTTCGCCCACGGCACCGAGTCCTGCCCGCCCGCCCCCATGGTCACCGGCCCCGGCAACATCTGGGTCGCCGCAGCCAAGCGCTACTTCACCGGGAGGATCGGCATCGACGCCGAGGCCGGCCCGACCGAGATCGCGATCCTCGCGGACTCCACGGCCGACCCGGTGCACGTGGCCTCCGACCTGATCAGCCAGGCCGAGCACGACCCACTGGCCGCCGCCGTCCTCGTCACCGACTCCGCGGAGCTCGCGGACGCGGTGGAGAAGGAACTGGAGTCGCAGGTCAAGGCCAGCAAGCACATCGACGACCGGATCGTCCCGGCCCTGTCCGGCCGCCAGTCCGCGATCGTCCTGGTCGACGGTCTCGACGAGGGCCTGCGGGTCGTCGACGCCTACGGTGCCGAACACCTGGAGATCCAGACCGCCGACGCCGCCGCGCTCGCCGGCCGGGTGCGCAACGCGGGTGCGGTCTTCGTCGGCCCCTGGTCCCCGGTCTCCCTCGGCGACTACGCGGCCGGCTCCAACCACGTGCTGCCCACCGGCGGCTGCGCCTGCCACTCCTCGGGCCTGTCCGTCCAGTCCTTCCTGCGCGGCATCCACATCGTCGACTACACGCGGGACGCGCTGGCCGAGGTCGCGCACCACGTGGTCACACTGGCGGAGGCGGAGGACCTGCCCGCGCACGGTGCGGCGATCAAGGCAAGGTTCGGCTGGAAGGTGCCTGAGAGCAAGTGAGCTTCGGAATCGACGACCTCCCCGTACGGGACGAGCTGCGCGGCAAGTCCCCCTACGGCGCGCCCCAGTTGGACGTCCCCGTACGGCTGAACACCAACGAGAACCCCTACCCGCTGCCCGAGCCGCTGGTGGAGCGGATCACCGAGCGGGTCCGCGAGGCCGCCCGGCACCTCAACCGCTACCCCGACCGGGACGCGGTCGAACTGCGCACCAGGCTGGCCGAATACCTGACGAAGACGGCCGGACACCCGGTCGCCGTCGAGAACGTGTGGGCCGCCAACGGCTCCAACGAGGTCATCCAGCAGCTGCTGCAGACCTTCGGCGGACCGGGCCGCACCGCCATCGGCTTCGAACCGTCGTACTCGATGCACGGCCTCATCTCGCGCGGCACCGGCACCGGCTGGATCTCCGGGCCGCGCAACGAGGACTTCACGATCGACCTCGCCGCCGCCGAGAAGGCCGTCGCCGAGCACCGGCCCGACGTCGTCTTCGTCACCACCCCCAACAACCCCACCGGCAGCGCGGTCCCGCCCGAGACGGTCCTCGCGCTGTACGAGGCCGCCCAGGCGGCCAAGCCGTCGATGGTGGTCGTCGACGAGGCGTACATCGAGTTCAGCCACGGCGACTCGCTGCTCCGGCTGCTCGACGGACGCCCGAACCTGGTCGTCTCCCGCACCATGTCGAAGGCGTTCGGCGCGGCGGGCCTGCGCCTCGGCTACCTCGCCGCGCACCCGGCGGTCGTCGACGCCGTCCAGCTGGTCCGGCTGCCGTACCACCTCTCGGCGATCACCCAGGCGACCGCGCTGGCCGCACTGGAGCACACCGACACGCTGCTCGGCTACGTCGAGCAGCTCAAGGCCGAGCGCGACCGGCTGGTCGCCGAACTGCGCGCCCTCGGCTACCGGGTGACCGAGTCCGACGCGAACTTCGTCCAGTTCGGACGGTTCGCCGACTCCCACACCGTCTGGCGGAAGATCCTCGACCGGGGCGTCCTGGTCCGGGACAACGGCGTACCGGGATGGCTGCGGGTCACCGCGGGCACCCCGGCCGAGAACGACGCGTTCCTCGACGCGGTACGTGAGATCAAGAAGGAGCAGAGCGCATGAGCCGCGTAGGACGCGTGGAACGCACCACCAAGGAGACGTCCGTCCTCGTCGAGATCGACCTCGACGGCACCGGAAGGACCGAGATCTCCACCGGGGTCGGCTTCTACGACCACATGCTCGACCAGCTCGGCCGGCACGGTCTGTTCGACCTGACCGTGAAGACCGAGGGCGACCTGCACATCGACTCCCACCACACCATCGAGGACACCGCCCTCGCGCTCGGCGCCGCCTTCAAGCAGGCGCTCGGCGACAAGGTGGGCATCTACCGCTTCGGCAACTGCACGGTCCCGCTGGACGAGTCCCTCGCCCAGGTCACCGTCGACCTGTCCGGCCGCCCCTACCTCGTGCACACCGAGCCCGAGAAGATGGCGCCGATGATCGGCGAGTACGACGTGACGATGACCCGGCACATCCTGGAGTCCTTCGTTGCCCAGGCCCAGATCGCGCTGCACGTGCACGTGCCCTACGGGCGCAACGCGCACCACATCGTGGAGTGCCAGTTCAAGGCCCTGGCCCGCGCCCTGCGCTACGCCTGTGAGCGCGACCCCCGCGCGGCCGGCATCCTGCCCTCCACGAAGGGTGCGCTGTAAGCCATGAACGGTCTGTCCACCGTCCTGATCGTCGTCGGCCTGTTCTTCGTCGGCGGGATCATCTCCTTCGCCAAGCAGAAGATGCCCGCGAGTCTCATCGTGCTGCTCTCCATCGGCGCCGCGTTGTGTCTCGTCACGGGTCTTCTGAGGCTGGAGGTGTGAACCCTTGAGCACCACCAAGAAGGTCGTGGTCTTCGACTACGGCTTCGGCAACGTCCGTTCCGCCGAGCGCGCCCTCGCCCGCGCGGGAGCCGACGTCGAGATCACCGGTGACTTCGACCGGGCCATGAACGCCGACGGGCTGCTGGTGCCCGGCGTCGGCGCCTTCGCCTCCTGCATGCAGGGCCTGAAGGAGGCGCGCGGCGACTGGATCGTCGACCGCCGGCTGTCCGGCGGGCGCCCGGTGATGGGCATCTGCGTCGGCATGCAGATCCTGTTCGCGCGGGGCATCGAGCACGGCGTGGAGAGCGAGGGCCTCGACGAGTGGCCCGGCTCGGTCGAGCCGCTCCAGGCCGACATCGTGCCCCACATGGGCTGGAACACCGTGGACGCCCCGGCCGGCTCCGAGCTGTTCGCCGGCCTCGACGCGGACGCCCGCTTCTACTTCGTGCACTCCTACGCCGTCCACGACTGGACACTGGAGACCACGAACCCGGCGATGCGCGCCCCGCTGGTCACCTGGTCCACCCACGGCAAGCCGTTCGTGGCGGCCGTGGAGAACGGTGCTCTGTGGGCCACCCAGTTCCACCCCGAGAAGTCCGGCGACGCCGGTGCCCAGCTCCTCACCAACTGGATCGGAACCCTGTAGAGACATGGCCAAGCTCGAACTCCTCCCCGCCGTCGACGTCCGCGACGGCCAGGCCGTCCGTCTGGTGCACGGCGAGTCCGGGACGGAAACGTCGTACGGCTCCCCTCTGGAGGCCGCCCTCGCCTGGCAGCGTTCGGGCGCCGAGTGGCTGCACCTGGTCGACCTGGACGCCGCGTTCGGCACCGGCGACAACCGCGCGCTGATCGCCGAGGTCGCCGGGGCGATGGACATCAAGGTGGAGCTGTCCGGCGGCATCCGCGACGACGACACCCTCGCCGCCGCCCTCGCCACCGGCTGCACCCGCGTCAACCTCGGCACCGCCGCCCTGGAGACCCCCGAGTGGGTGGCCCGGGTCATCGCCGAGCACGGCGACAAGATCGCCGTCGGCCTCGACGTACGCGGCACCACGCTGCGCGGCCGCGGCTGGACCCGCGACGGCGGCGACCTCTACGAGACGCTGGAGCGCCTCGACAAGGAGGGCTGCGCCCGCTACGTCGTCACCGACATCGCCAAGGACGGCACCCTCCAGGGCCCCAACCTGGAACTGCTGAGGAACGTCTGCGCCGCCACCGACCGCCCGGTGGTCGCCTCCGGAGGCGTCTCCTCCCTGGACGACCTGCGCGCCATCGCCGAGCTCGTGCCGCTCGGTGTCGAGGGCTCCATCGTCGGGAAGGCCCTGTACGCCAAGGCGTTCACCCTGGAAGAGGCCCTGGAGGCCACATCTTGAAAAAGGACACAGCTCGATGACATCCGATGCCGTACGGCGCGTACAGGGCACGAATCCCTGGGAGGAGACCCTCGGCTCCGCACGTGCCGTGGCGGCGGGCGACCGCGTCCTGGTGGCGGGCACGACCGCGTTCCGGGGCGATGTGCTGTACGGCGAGGGCGACCCGTACGAGCAGGCCAAGGTGGCCTTCACCAGCGCGCTGGAGGCGATCGGCGAGTTCGGGCTCGGCATCGAGTCCGTGATCCGCACACGCCTCCACCTCGCCCACGCGCGGGACGTCGACGCGGCCGGACGCGCCCACAAGGAACTGTTCGACGCGGTGCGCCCGGTCACCACCCTGCTGGTGGTCGAGGGCTTCGTCGACTCGCGCGTCCTGGTCTCAGTGGAACTCGAAGCATTCAGAGGAGCCGTGGATTCATGACCCTGGCGGTCCGAGTCATCCCCTGCCTGGACGTGGACAACGGCCGGGTCGTCAAGGGCGTCAACTTCCAGAACCTGCGCGACGCGGGCGACCCCGTCGAGATGGCCAAGGTGTACGACGCCGAAGGCGCCGACGAGCTGACGTTCCTGGACATCACCGCCTCGTCGGGCAACCGCGAGACGACGTACGACGTGGTGCGCCGCACCGCCGAGCAGGTGTTCATCCCGCTCACCGTGGGCGGCGGCGTCCGCACCGCCGAGGACGTGGACAAGCTGCTGCGCGCGGGCGCCGACAAGGTGGGCGTCAACACGGCGGCCATCGCCCGGCCCGACCTCATCCGCGAGATCGCCGAACGCTTCGGACGGCAGGTTCTCGTCCTCTCGGTCGACGCCCGCCGCACGGACTCCGGTTCCTTCGAGGTCACCACGCACGGCGGCCGTCGCGGCACCGGCATCGACGCCGTGGAATGGGCGCACCGGGCGGCCGAGCTGGGGGCGGGCGAGATCCTGCTCAACTCCATGGACGCCGACGGCACCAAGGACGGCTACGACCTGGAGATGATCGCCGCCGTCCGCAAGCACGTCACCGTCCCCGTGATCGCCTCCGGCGGGGCCGGAAAGCTCGGCGACTTCCCGCCGGCGGTCGCCGCCGGCGCGGACGCCGTGCTGGCCGCCTCCGTCTTCCACTTCGGCGACCTGCGCATCGGCCAGGTCAAGGAGACGCTGCGGGGCGCCGGTCACCCCGTGCGGTGAGGCTCAGCCGGTCGGCTGGGCCAACCGGATGAGGTTGCCGACCGTGTCGTCCAGGACCGCGGCGATCACCGGGCCCTGCTCCTCCGGGTCCTGGACGAAGTGGACGCCCTCCCCGCGGAGCCGTTCGAACTCCGCGCGGAGGTCGTCCACGGAGAACACGATGGCGGGCAGGCCCGCCTCGCGCACCGCCCTGCGGTACGGCTCGGCGATGGGGCCCCGGCCCGGCTCCAGCAGCAGCTCCAGGTCCCGCTGGGCGCCCTCCCTCGCGCCCACGGTGACGAACAGCGTGCCGTCGCCCGGATCCATGTGGGTACGGGTCTCGAAGCCGAGGACCCCGGTGTAGAAGGCGTGCGCCTGCGCCACATCGTCGACGTACACACTGGTCATGGCCACTTTGATCACGAGCTGCGCCTTTCGGGTGCGGATCAGATGCCGAGCTGTTTGGTCTCGCGCAGCTTCGTGATCGCGTTCTCGTCCCCGTCCAGCTCGACCTTGGCGGCGCTCTGCCGTCCGTAGGCGAACAGCACCAGCTCGGACGGCTCCCCGGTCACCGTGACCACCGGGGTGCCGCGATGCGCCACCGCCGTCTGGCCGTCCGGACGGCGCAGCACCAGGCCCGTCGGCACCCCGCGGCCCATCAGCCGCGCGGAGCGCTCGAGGCGCGACCAGAGGGCGTCCTGGAACACCGGGTCGAGTTCACGCGGCGTCCAGTCGGGCTGCGCGCGGCGCACGTCCTCCGTGTGGACGTAGAACTCGACGATGTTCGACAGCTCGTCGACCTGCTTGAGCGAGAAGGGTGAGAAGCGCGGCGGACCCGTCCGGATCAGCTGGATCAGCTCCTCGTACGGCTTGGCGGCGAACTCCGCCGTCACCCGCTCCAGACGCGCCGCCAGCTGCTTGACCAGCATCCCGCCGGCCGCGTCGGGGCGGCGCTCGCGCACCACCACGTGGGCGGCGAGGTCCCGGGTCGTCCAGCCCTCGCACAGGGTGGGGGCCTCAGGGCCCGTGGTCTCCAGCAGATCGGCCAGGAGGAGTCGTTCACGCTTGGCATGGGTCGACATGCGAGCCAGCCTACGGCCGTCCGTGGAGTCCGCCCACCCGTCGCCCGGCCACCGCCCCTCAACGAGCCTTCCCCCCCAGTACCTGAACGGCCCGGGGGCGCCCCCGGCGTGCCGCTGTTTCCAATCAGTGGACGTCCGCGCGGGCGCGACGTCCCCGCGCGGCACAATGGTCGGCATGACCAGCACGTCCCGGCCCAGCCGCCTCGACCCGGAGATCGCCGCGCGGCTCAAGCGCAGCCCCGACGGCCTCCTGCCCGCCATCGCCCAGCAGTACGACACCGGAGAGGTGCTGATGCTCGGCTGGATGGACGACGAGGCGCTGCATCGCACGCTGACCACCGGCCGCTGCACCTACTGGTCGCGCAGCCGCCGGGAGTACTGGGTCAAGGGGGACACCTCCGGCCACTTCCAGTGGGTCAAGTCGGTCGCCCTGGACTGCGACGCGGACACCGTGCTGGTCAAGGTCGACCAGGTGGGCGCCGCCTGCCACACCGGCGCCCGCACCTGCTTCGACGCCGACGTGCTGGTGGCGGACGTCCCCGCCGCGGATCAGTAGGGTCTGCCGCCATGGACCTCGAGACGTTCCGCAAGCTCGCCACCGACCGCCGGGTCGTCCCGGTCACCCGCAAGCTCCTTGCCGACGGCGACACCCCGGTCGCGCTCTACCGCAAGCTCGCCGCCGAGCGCCCCGGCACCTTCCTGCTGGAGTCGGCGGATGGGGGTACCTCCCAGGCGTTCAGCACTGGGGGAGGCCGCTCCTGGTCCCGCTACTCCTTCGTCGGCGTCCGCAGCGCCGCCACCCTCACCGAGCGCGGCGGACAGGCCCACTGGGAGGGCACCCCGCCCGTCGGGGTGCCTGTGGACGGCGACCCGCTCGCCGCGCTGCGCACGACCCTCCAGGCCCTGCACACCCCGCGCGACCTCGCCCAGGGCCTGGGCCTGCCGCCCTTCACCGGCGGCATGGTCGGTTACCTCGGCTACGACATCGTGCGCCGCCTGGAGAAGGTCGGACCCGGCGAGCGGGACGATCTGAAGCTGCCCGAGCTGACCATGCTGCTCACCAGCGACCTCGCCGTCATGGACCACTGGGAGGGAGCCGTCTGGCTGATCGCCAACGCGATCAACCACAACGACCTGGAGACCGGCGTCGACGAGGCGTACGCCGACGCCGTGGCCCGGCTCGACGCCATGGAGGCCGACCTCGCCCGCGCGGTGGCCCAGCCGCCCGCCGTGCTGCCGCCCTCCGAGCTGCCCGGGTACACCGCGCTGTGGGGCGGCCCCGACTTCCGGCGGGCCGTGGAGGACATCAAGGAACGCATCCGCGCGGGGGAGGCCTTCCAGGTCGTCCCCTCCCAGAGGTTCGAGACGCCGTGCACGGCGAGCGCCCTCGACGTCTACCGGGTGCTGCGGGCCACCAACCCGTCGCCGTACATGTACCTGTTCCGCTTCGACGGCTTCGACGTCGTCGGCTCGTCCCCCGAGGCGCTGGTGAAGGTCGAGGACGGGCAGGCCATGGTCCACCCCATCGCCGGTACCCGGCACCGCGGCGCCACCCCGCAGGAGGACCAGGCCCTCGGCGACGAACTGCTCGCCGACCCCAAGGAGCGCGCGGAGCACCTGATGCTCGTCGACCTCGGGCGCAACGACCTCGGCCGGGTCTGCGAACCCGGCTCCGTCGAGGTCGTCGACTTCATGTCCGTCGAGCGGTACTCGCACGTCATGCACATCGTCTCGACGGTCACCGGCCGGGTCGGCGCCGGCCGCACCGCGTTCGACGTGCTCACCGCCTGCTTCCCGGCCGGCACGCTCTCCGGTGCGCCCAAGCCCCGCGCGCTGCAGATCATCGACGAACTCGAACCGTCCCGGCGCGGGCTGTACGGCGGCTGCGTCGGCTACCTCGACTTCGCGGGCGACTCCGACACCGCGATCGCGATCCGTACGGCGCTGCTGCGGGACGGCACCGCGTACGTGCAGGCCGGGGCTGGGATCGTGGCCGATTCCGACCCGGTCGCGGAGGACACCGAGTGCCGTAACAAGGCGGCGGCGGTGCTGCGCGCGGTGCACACCGCGAACCGGCTGGGACCGGTCCGAGACGAACCCCGGGTGTCGGTTCGCCCGGGGTTCAGGCGATAGTGGACGACGTGACTGCTGTACCTACCCCCCGTTCCGAGGCCGCCGGGTCCGCCCGCAGCGGCCGCCTCAGCCTCGCCGTCGCCCTGCTGTGCGGTGCCCTGGGCGCGGCCGTGGTCCTGCTCGCCACCCGGCAGCAGTGGTCGGAGGGCACCGCCACGGTGGCCGGCGGCGCGTTCCCCCTGACCGCGAAGGGGAGCGACGTCACGGGCGTGCCCGCCGCCCTGGCCGTCGTGGGGCTGGCGGCGCTGGTCGCGGTGTTCGCCGTGCGCCGGGCCGGCCGCTTCGCCGTCGCGGCGCTGCTGGCGCTGTCGGGGGCGGGCACGGTGGCGGCGGCGCTGCTGGGCGCGTCGGACAGCGGGGCGCTCGACGAGAAGGCGGCCCAGGTGTCGGGGGACACCTCCGCGACCGTGGGCGCCCTCAGCCATACCGCGTGGCCGTACGTGGCCGCCGTGGGCGGTGTCCTGCTGCTGCTGGCCGGCCTGCTCGCCCTGCGTTACGGCCGCCTCTGGCCGGCCATGTCCGGCCGCTACGAACGCGACGGCACCCCGCGCCCACGCCGCAGGCCCGCCCGTGTCGACCCCGACCGCCCGGAGGACCTCTGGAAGGCCCTGGACCGGGGCGAGGACCCGACAGGCGCGTAGCTGCGGCACGACTCCCGCGCTCCAGCGCGTACCCCCGCTCACCCTCGGCGCGTGCGTGCGGGACAATGGCAGCGAGCGTCTGCTCAGACACGTACACAGCAACGAGGAGCAAGCAATGGCGGGCAGCAGCCACGGTCACACCCCGGCCGCCTGGACCGGTGTCGTGATCGCCTTCATCGGTTTCTGCGTCGCGGGAGCGTTCATGGTGATGGACCAGCCTGCGGGCTTCTGGGCCGGCATGGGCCTCGTCATCCTCGGCGGCATCGTCGGCGCCGTCATGCGCTCGATGGGCATGGGCCAGCCGAAGAGCAACCACGCCGTACCGGCCCGCGCCGAGAGCTGAGCACTCCGCACAGGGGCGGGGGGGGGCCCCCCCCGGGGGGGGCCCCCCCCCGGGGCCGGGGGGGGGGGCCCAGGCCCCCGGGCCCCCCCCCCCCCCCCCCCCCCCCCCCCCCCCCCCGCGCTTCGGGGGGGGGTGGGGGGGGGCCCGCCCCACCCACCCCCCCGGCCGCCGGGGCGCCCCGCCCCGCCCCCCCGGGCCCGCGGCGGGCCCCCCCCCCCCCCCCGGCCCCCCCCCCCGCCCCTGAGCCGTGTTCGGGGCACAATGCACAGCGTGAACGCCCCCAGCCCCAGCGCGCCGCCCCCCGGCAGAGCGGCCCGGCTGGCCGTCCCCGCAGGGGTCCTCGCCGCCGTCGCCGGAGCCTTCGCCTACGTGGGCGCCGTGGACCCCAACGAGCCCGGCCACTACCCCGCCTGCCCGCTGCTGCGCCTCACCGGCCTGTACTGCCCCGGCTGCGGCGGACTGCGCAGCGCGCACGCCGTCGTCCACGGCGACCTCCCGGCCGCCCTCCAGGCCAACGCGCCCGCCGTCCTCGGCTACGCCGTCTGCGCCGTGCTGTGGACCGTCTGGGTGGTCCGCGCGGCGCGCGGCGGGCCGCCGCTGCGGATCGATCCGCCGCCGGTGCTCCTGTGGTTCCTGGGAGCGCTGCTGCCGGCTTTCACGGTTGTCCGGAACCTGCCGTTCGGTGGCTGGCTGCATCCTTGATCAACATACGAAAGTCCAGGTAGTGGGGCCGGCGTCAACCTGGATGCGGGGCATACGCCCTGCTGCGGATACCATCGCAGTGACCAGTGAAGACCGACCGTCAGGAAGGGGGCCGCTCGCGTGAGTGTGCTCGACGAGATCATCGACGGAGTCCGTGCCGACCTCGCGGAGCGGCAGGCGCGCGTCAGCCTCGACGAGCTCAAGGAGCGCGCGGCGAAGGCTCCCGCGGCCAAGGACGGCGTGGCCGCCCTGCGCGGCGACGGCGTCAAGGTGATCTGCGAGGTCAAGCGTTCCAGCCCGTCCAAGGGCGCGCTGGCCGCGATCGCCGACCCGGCGGGACTCGCCGCCGACTACGAGGCGGGCGGCGCCGCCGTCATCTCCGTCCTCACCGAACAGCGCCGCTTCGGCGGCTCGCTGGCCGACCTGGAGGCCGTCCGCGCGCGCGTGGACATCCCCGTGCTGCGCAAGGACTTCATCGTCACGTCGTACCAGCTCTGGGAGGCCCGCGCGTACGGCGCCGACCTCGCGCTGCTGATCGTCGCGGCCCTCGACCAGTCGGCCCTGGAGTCGCTGATCGAGCGCGCCGGGTCCATCGGGCTCACCCCGCTCGTCGAGGTGCACGACGAGGACGAGGTGGAGCGCGCGGTCGACGCGGGCGCCAAGGTCATCGGCGTCAACGCCCGCAACCTCAAGACCCTCGAGGTCGACCGCGGCACCTTCGAGCGGGTCGCCCCCGAGATCCCCGACACCCTGGTCAAGGTCGCCGAGTCCGGCGTCCGCGGCCCGCACGACCTCATCGCCTACGCCAACGCCGGCGCCGACGCCGTCCTGGTGGGCGAGTCCCTGGTCACCGGCAAGGACCCCAGGACGGCCGTCTCCGACCTGGTGGCAGCAGGCGAACACCCGGCACTCCGCCACGGCCGCGGCTGATCCACCGGTAGGCTTGGCACCGATGACTCTCCCGATCACCCTGACGTCCAGGGACCCGTACGCGCGCCTCGCGCGGGGCTGCCGCCCGCGCGGCTGCCGCGCGCCCGCACGCAGGGTCCACGGCCGCCGGGTCCGGTACGTCATCGGAGACGAACCCGGGCAGGTCAACGGGCGGCGATGGCAGCTCCCCCTTCAGGGGCGCGGGGCTGTACTGAACATGCGACTCCGTCGCGTGAGCGCGACCGGCCACAGATGATCTGAGGCCACACGACAAGCCCCGCTCCCACGGCGAACAGTGTCTTTTCACCGCACTCACCGTGAGGCTCAAGCATGCCCAGCAACTTCTTCATCCCCGACCCGGAGGGTCGGATCCCGAGCCCCGAAGGCTACTTCGGCGCCTTCGGCGGCAAATTCATCCCGGAGGCCCTCGTCGCCGCCGTGGACGAGGTCGCCGTCGAGTACGACAAGGCCAAGTCCGACCCCGAGTTCGCCCGAGAGCTCGACGGTCTCCTGGCCGACTACACCGGCCGCCCGTCGGCACTCACCGAAGTCCCCCGTTTCGCCGCGGAAGCGGGTGGTGCCAGGATCTTCCTCAAGCGCGAGGACCTGAACCACACCGGCTCGCACAAGATCAACAACGTGCTCGGCCAGGCCCTCCTCACCCGGCGCATGGGCAAGACCCGCGTCATCGCCGAGACCGGCGCCGGCCAGCACGGCGTGGCCACCGCCACCGCCTGCGCCCTCTTCGGCCTCGACTGCACGATCTACATGGGCGAGATCGACACACAGCGCCAGGCCCTCAACGTGGCCCGGATGCGCATGCTCGGCGCCGAGGTCATCGCCGTGAAGTCCGGCAGCCGCACCCTGAAGGACGCCATCAACGAGGCGTTCCGCGACTGGGTCGCCAACGTCGACCGCACGCACTACCTCTTCGGCACCGTCGCGGGACCGCACCCCTTCCCCGCGATGGTGCGCGACTTCCACCGCGTCATCGGCGTCGAGGCCCGCCGTCAGCTCCTGGAGCGCGCCGGACGCCTGCCCGACGCCGCGATCGCCTGCGTCGGCGGCGGCTCCAACGCCATCGGTCTCTTCCACGCCTTCATCCCGGACACCGACGTACGCCTCATCGGCTGCGAGCCGGCCGGACACGGCATCGAGAGCGGGGAGCACGCGGCCACCCTCACCGCGGGCGAGCCCGGCATCCTGCACGGCTCCCGGTCGTACGTCCTCCAGGACGACGAGGGCCAGATCACCGAGCCGTACTCGATCTCGGCCGGCCTGGACTATCCGGGCATCGGACCCGAGCACTCCTACCTCAAGGACTCCGGCCGCGGTGAGTACCGCGCGGTGACCGACGACGCCGCCATGCAGGCCCTGCGCCTGCTGTCGCGCACCGAGGGCATCATCCCGGCCATCGAGAGCGCCCACGCCCTCGCCGGCGCCCTGGAGGTCGGCAAGGAGCTGGGCAGGGACGGGCTGATCGTCGTCAACCTGTCCGGGCGCGGCGACAAGGACATGGACACCGCCGCCCGCTACTTCGGGCTGTACGACACCGACGCCGAGGTCGCCGCCGACGAGGCAGGCACCGCCGAGATCGAGGGGGACGCCAAGTGAGCGGGAACGTGCGGCTGCTGGACGAGACCCTCGCCGCGGCGAGGTCCGAGGGCCGGGCCGCCCTCATCGCCTACCTCCCGGCCGGGTTCCCGACCGTGGACGGCGGCATCGAGGCGGTCAAGGCGGCCCTGGACGGCGGTGCCGACGTCGTGGAGGTGGGTCTGCCGCACAGCGATCCCGTCCTCGACGGCCCGGTCATCCAGACCGCCGACGACATCGCCCTGCGCGGCGGCGTGAAGATCGCCGATGTGATGCGCACGGTCCGCGAGGCGCATGCGGCCACCGGCAGGCCGATCCTCGTCATGACCTACTGGAACCCCATCGACCGCTACGGCGTCGAGCGCTTCACCGCCGAGCTCGCCGAGGCGGGCGGCGCCGGGTGCATCCTGCCCGACCTGCCGGTCCAGGAGTCGGCGCTCTGGAGGGAACACGCGGAGAAGCACGGGCTCGCCACGGTCTTCGTGGTCGCGCCCAGCAGCAAGGACGAGCGGCTCGCCGAGATCACCGCGGTCGGCAGCGGCTTCGTCTACGCCGCCTCCCTGATGGGCGTCACCGGCACCCGTGAGTCGGTCGGCGCGCAGGCCGAGGACCTGGTGCGGCGCACCCGCGCCACCACCGACGTCCCGGTCTGCGTCGGACTCGGCGTCTCCAACCCCGCCCAGGCCGCCGAGGTCGCCCGCTTCGCCGACGGCGTGATCGTCGGCTCGGCCTTCGTCAAGCGGATGCTGGACGCCCCCGACGACGCGGCCGGCGTCGAGGCCGTCCGCGCGCTCGCCGGTGACCTGGCCAAGGGCGTACGCCGGCAGGTGTGACCGACCGGGGTGTCCGCAGGTAGTCATACGGATCCCTCGTAAGGGTGGTCCTGGGACCGGGGAGGCGCTGTGCGCCTCCCCGGTTCGTTCTGCGGAGTGTGAGCGAGAAGAACCGTGAGGGAAAGCGCACCGCCCGGGAGCGGCTGGCGGACGAGCGCGAGAAGCAGAAGACGGCGGAGAAGCGACGCCGTGCCCTGATCGTGGGCGCGAGCGTGCTCTGCGTCCTGGGGCTCGCGGCGGTGATCGGTGTCGTCGCCGCCAATTCGGGTGGGGACGACACCGAGAGCGAGGCGGCCGGCCCCGTCGTGGCGCCCTCCGGGGCCCTGGGCAAGGACGGTCTCGCCATCCCGGTCGGCAAGGAGAGCGCCAAGGCCACCCTCGTCGTGTGGGAGGACTTCCGCTGCCCGGCCTGCAAGGTCTTCGAGCAGGCCTACATCCCCACCATCCACGAGCTGACCGACTCCGGTCAGCTGAAGGTGGAGTACCACCTGGTCACGCTGATCGACAACGGCATGGGAGGCACCGGCTCCCGCAACGCGGCCAACGCCGCCGCCTGCGCCCAGGACGCCGGGAAGTTCGCCGCTTACCACGACGTGCTGTTCGAGAACCAGCCGATGGAGAGCGACGACGCCTTCGCCGACGACGACAAGCTGATCGAGCTGGCCGGCAAGGTCGAAGGACTCGACACCCCCGCCTTCCGCTCCTGCGTCGAGGACGGCACGCACAACAGCTGGGTCGCCAAGTCCCACGAGGCGTTCCAGAAGGCCGGCTTCAGCGGCACGCCGACGGTGATGTACGACGGCAAGAACATCAACCAGGACCGCTCGATGACCCCCGAGAAGTTCAAGCAGATGGTCGAGGAGGCCAACAAGGGACAGTGACGCCGAGGACCGACCGTCCGACGGTCCTGTTATGGAGCCGTAGCCGGACCGCCTGCCGTGCGGCCGGTCCGGCACGGTAGCGTCGACCCTGCCATGGAAATTGCCTACATTCCCAGCCCGTCGAGCGGGGTGCTGTACCTCGGCCCCGTTCCGCTGCGCGGCTACGCGTTCTGCATCATCATCGGCGTCTTCGTTGCCGTCTGGCTCGGCAACAAGCGCTGGATCGCCCGGGGCGGGCGGGCCGGCACGGTGGCCGACATCGCTGTCTGGGCCGTTCCCTTCGGCCTGATCGGTGGCCGGCTCTACCACGTGATCACGGACTACCAGCTGTACTTCAGCGAGGGCCGTGACTGGGTGGACGCCTTCAAGATCTGGGAGGGCGGCCTCGGCATCTGGGGTGCGATCGCGGTCGGTGCGCTGGGCGCCTGGATCGGCTGCCGCCGCCGTGGCATCCCGCTGCCCGCCTACGCCGACGCCATCGCGCCGGGCATCGCCCTCGCCCAGGCGATCGGACGCTGGGGCAACTGGTTCAACCAGGAGCTGTACGGGCGGGCCACGGATCTGCCGTGGGCGGTGGAGATCACGTCCGGCACCGACGGGCGGGAGCCGGGCACCTACCACCCGACGTTCCTGTACGAGTCGCTGTGGTGCATCGGTGTGGCGCTGCTGGTGATCTGGGCGGACCGGCGGTTCAAGCTCGGGCACGGGCGGGCGTTCGCGCTGTACGTCGCCGCGTACTGCGTGGGGCGGTTCTGGATCGAGTACATGCGTGTCGACGAGGCGCATCACATTCTCGGACTGCGGCTGAACAACTGGACGGCGGTCCTGGTCTTCCTGCTGGCGGTGCTGTACATCGTGCTGTCGGCGCGGAAGCGGCCGGGGCGGGAGGACGTGGTGGAGCCGGGTGTCTCCGGCGGGCCCGTCTCCGACGAGGGTGGTTCCGATGAGGAGACCGCCTCCGGTGAGAAGGACGCTCCGGCCGCGGAGGAGGACTCCGAGGCCGAGGCGGCCGATGAGGACTCCAAGGACGGGGCCGGGTCGGCGAAGAAGAGCTGACGGTTCGCTGTACGACACCGAGGGCGCCCGGGTTTTCCGGGTGCCCTCGCGGTGTGTGCGGCCCGGCGCTTGCGGGGTGCCTCCCAGGCCCTTGAGGCACCGGGGAGGCGCTGGGGGAGGCACGGCTGCCCCCGGTCGCGAGGAGTCGCTCAGGTTCTGGTGGCCAGGGACAGGGTTCTTCGGGCTGCCAGTACTGCTGCCGCGTCGATGAAGGTGCCGTTGGGGAGGGCCTGTGCGCCTTGGTCGGTCGCCGCTGCCTTGACGACGGTTTCCGCCTGTTCGATCTCCTCCTCCGTGGGGAGGTAGGCACGCTCGATGATCTGCAGCTGGCGGGGGTGGATCGCGGCGCGGCCGAGGAAGCCCAGGGCGCGGCCGTGGGCGCAGGAGGCTGCCAGGCCGTCCAGGTCGCGGGTGTCCGGGTGGACGGACTGGGTGGGCGGGGCGAGACCCGCCGCCCGCGCGGCGACGACCACCCGGGAGCGGGACCAGTCGAGGCCCGCGTCGTCGCGTACGCCCAGGTCGGCCCGGAGGTCCGCCTCCCCGATGGCGATACCGCGCAGGGACGGGTGGGCGGTGGCCACGGCATGGGCGCGTTCGATGCCGAGGGCCGTCTCCAGGAGGGCGTACAGGGGCAGTGAGCCGCCGTGGGCGGACACCGCCCGGCGCGCGACGCGTACGACGTCGGACGGGGACGACACCTTGGGCAGGCGCAGGCCGGACAGGCCGGGGGCGGGAGCGATGGCCGCGAGATCGGCGCGGGCCCAGGGGCCGGACAGGGCGTTGACGCGGACGTGGACCGGGACCGGCTGCGGGGCGCGCAGCAGCTCGGCCGTGGCGGAGCGGGCGTAGGCCTTGCGGTCGGGGGCGACCGCGTCCTCCAGGTCGATCACCACCACGTCGGCGCCGGAGGTGAGCGCCTTCGCCACCACGGGAGGACGGTCGCCGGGGGCGTACAGCCAGGTCAGCGGGAAGCCCTTCACAGGGCGCCCTCCGCGCGGAGCTCCGCGAGGTCGTCGGGCGTGAGGCCCAGCCCGGTCAGTACCTCCTCGGTGTCCGCGCCGTGCGGGCGGCCCGCCCAGCGGATCGCGCCCGGGGTGTTGGAGAGCCGGAAGAGCACGTTCTGCATGCGCAGCGGGCCCAGCTCCGGATCGTCGACCGTGGTGATCGTGTTCAGGGCCTGGTACTGCGGGTCCGTCATGACGTCCCGTACGTCCTGGACGGGGGCGACGGCCGCCTCCGCCTTCTCGAAGGCGGCCAGCACGTCGGCGCGGGTGTGCCGGGCGATCCAGCCGCCGACCGCCTCGTCCAGGAGGTCCGCGTGCCGGGCGCGGTCCGCGCCGGTGGCGAACCAGGGCTCGTCGATCAGGTCCGGCCGGCCCACCAGCACCATCACACGCTCGGCGATCGACTGGGCGGAGGTGGAGACGGCGACCCAGGTGCCGTCGGCGGTGAGGTAGGTGCCCCGTGGCGCGTTGTTCTGGGAGCGGTTGCCGGTGCGGGGCTGGACGTGGCCCAGTTGGTCGTACCAGGTCGGCTGCGGGCCGAGCACGGTGAGGATCGGCTCGATCAGCGCCATGTCGACGACCTGGCCCTCTCCCGTGCGGTCCCGGCCGGCGAGCGCGGTCATCACCGCGTACGCCGTGGTCAGGCCCGCGATGGAGTCCGCCAGGCCGAACGGTGGCAGGGTCGGCGGCGCGTCCGGCTCCCCGGTGATCGCGGCGAAGCCGCTCATCGCCTCGGCGAGGGTGCCGAAGCCCGGACGATGCGCGTACGGGCCGAACTGGCCGAAGCCGGTGACCCGGACCAGGATCAGCCGGGGGTTGACGGCGGACAGCTCGGGCCAGCCCAGGTCCCACTTCTCGAGGGTGCCGGGGCGGAAGTTCTCGATGACGACGTCGGCGGTCTCGGCGAGGCGCAGGAGGGTGGTCCGGCCGCCGGGCCTGGACAGGTCGAGGGTGATGGTGCGCTTGTTGCGGCCGAGCATCTTCCACCACAGGCCGATGCCGTCCTTCGACGGGCCGTGGCCGCGGGAGGGGTCCGGCTTCCTCGGATGCTCGACCTTGACGACCTCCGCGCCGAAGTCGCCGAGCAGGGTCGCGGCGAGGGGGCCGGCGAAGAGGGTGGCGAGGTCCAGGACGCGCAGGCCGGTCAGCGGGGGACCGGCGGGAGTGGGCCTGGTCATGGGCGGGTGGCCTCCAGGTGGGTCAGTCGGGCCAGGGTGTCGAAGCCGGTGCCGTGGAAGTCGCCGACGGAGGTGGCCAGGCGGTTCTTCAGCGGGGCCGTCCAGTGTTCGGGGAGCGCGCGGGGCGAACCGGCGAGAAGAGCGGCGATGCTGCCGGCCGTCGCGCCGTTGGAGTCGGTGTCCCAGCCACCGGACACCGCACGGCAGACGGAGCCGGTGAAGTCGCCGCCGGCGTGGGTGAGGGCGGCGGCGATCAGGGCGGTGTTGGGGACGGCGTGCACCCAGTGGTGGGTGGCGGCGTAGGTGTCGTGCAGGACGTCGACGACGGTGTCGAAGTCCGTGTGCTCGTGGGCCAGTTCGACGGCCCGGCGGACGGCGCGGGCGAGGCGGGAGCGGGGCGGGACGACGGTGAGGCCGGTGCGCAGACAGGCGTGGACGTCGTGGTCGCCGGTGGCGGCGGTGGCGATGACGGCCGCCGTGAACATCGCCGCGTAGACGCCGTTGGCGGTGTGGGTGAGGGTGGCGTCACGGTGGGCCTGCCCGGCGGCGGCGGCCGGGTCGCCGGGGTTGGTCCAGCCGTGCACGTCGGCGCGGATCAGGGCGCCGATCCACTCGCGGAAGGGGTTGTGGTGGCGGGCGGTCAGCGGGGGTTCCAGGCCGCTGAGGAGGTTGCGGTAGGCGACGCGTTCGGCGGTGAAGGTGCGGCCGGCGGGGAGTTCGTCGAGCCAGACGCGGGCCACGTCGGTGGGCGTGAAGGTACGGCCGTGGCGCTGGAGGACGAGGAGGGCGAGGAGGGGGTGGTCGAGGTCGTCGTCCTCGGGCATGCCGTCGATGTTCTCGGCGAGGGAGGTTGCCGCGGAGCGGCGGTTCCAGGGGTATCGGGTGAGCAGTGGCTCTGGGACGCCGTGGGCGGTGAAATAAGTGGTCAGGGGCCAGTTGCCGGTGGCCTGGGCGAGTTGGCGGATGCCTGTGAGGGGGAGTTTCTCCACCGGTTTGCCCAGGAGGCAGCCGACTGCTCTGCCCAGCCAGGCGGCTTCCAGGCGGGCGGGGGACGCTGGGCTTGGGTGGGGTGCGCGGCCCGGCGCCGGCGGGGTGCCGCCGCGCCCACCGGTGCCGTCCCGGGCGGCACGATCGCCCGCGGTGAGCGGCCAGTGGGGGCACAGGGACTTGATGGTGGCGAGGTCGGTCGGCTCTTCGTCCGCCAGCTTGCTGGGGAGGTCGGCCAGTTCGTCGAGGAGGTCGGTGGCCAGGAGGCGGAGGTAGGGGGAGGCCGGGGTGGGAGAGGCGCCCGCGGTGAGGGGGGCTTCGGGACCGCCCGCTGCCCGCCAGCGGGCGGCGACGGCCGAGGGTTCGCGGCCGTCCTGGGACGCCTGGCGCAGTTCGTGGCCGATGAGGTCCTCCGGCTGGACCCAGGTCAGTCGGAGCATCCGGAGCCTCCGAGCTCCGCGAACGCCCACTCGTGGGCGCGGCGGCGCTCCACGTCGCGCGCGAAGATCTCGCGGGTCACGGCGGTGAGCGCGGCCGCCGGTTCCCACAGGTCGAGGCGGCTGGCCTCCGCCACCGTCTTGGCCCAGCCCTCGGGGACCGGTGAGCCGAGCGCGCCGGCCACCGCGCCGGCCATCGTGGCGATGGAGTCGCAGTCGCGGCCGTAGTTCACCGCGCCCAGGACCGCGTGCCGGAAGTCGCCGCCGGCCACCACCAGCATGCCCAGCGCGACCGGGAGCTCCTCGACGGCGTGCAGCCGGGACGGGCGGCGGGCACCCAGCGACGGGGAGCGGTAGTCGGGGCCCACGGTGTCGTACGGCGTCACCGCCTCCCGCAGCGGACCCAGCGCCGACTCGAAGTCCGTGTGCCGCGAGGCGGCCTCGCAGACCTTCTCGATCGCCTCCCGTGTGCCGTCCTTCGCCGACGACAGACTCGCGGCGACGACCGAGTCCGCCGTCGCGCCCGGCGCGCACGCCGCCGCCACGGCCGCCGCGAAGACACCGGCCGCCTCCCTGCCGTACGACGACTGGTGGGCGCCCGCGACATCCAGCGCCTCGGCGTAGGCGGCGGCCGGGTGGGCGGCGTTGACCAGGCCGACCGGGGCCATGTACATCGCGGCACCGCAGTTGACGATGTTGCCGGCGCCGGCCTCGCGCGGGTCGACGTGGCCGTAGTGCAGGCGGGCCACGAGCCACTTCTCGGCGAGGAAGATCCGCTGCAGCGGGAGCGCCTGCGCCTCCAGCTCCGGGATCCAGCGCGGGTTCGTCATCAGGTCCGGGACCAGGTGGTCGGCGACGGCGTAGGCGTCCAGGTGGTCGCGGACCGTCGTGTACACCCGGATCAGTGCGTGCGTCATCAGGGTGTCGTCGGTGACGTGGCCGTCGCCCTTGTGGTAGGGCGCGAGGGGGCGGGCGGTGCGCCATGCGGCGCCGTTCCACGGGCCGACGACGCCGTGGACGCGTCCGCCGTGGCGCTCGACGATCTGCTCGGGGGAGTACCCCTCGACCGGGCCGCCGAGGGCGTCGCCGACGGCCGCTCCGACGAGGGCGCCGGTGATCCGCTCGTCCAGGGGCAGGCCCCGGTCACGATTTTCTGCCTCTTCGCGCGTCATGTCCGAATCATCCCTCCCTCGGGGCCGGTTGCGCGGATTCCAGGAGTCCGGCGAGTTCCACCAGGTCCGTGCCGGTGAGCCGGGGGAGTACGCAGCCGGACAGGGTGCGGCAGCTCTCCCTCCAGGACTCCGGGATCGACGCCCCGCCGCCCAGCGCGCCGGTGAGGGCGCCGACGAGCGCCGGGGCGGAGTCCGCGACCCGCGACAGACAGGCCGCCGCGGGGACCGCCTCCGCGATCCGGCCGTGGGCGGCGGTGGTGAGGGCGAGGGCGACGGGGACGGTCTCGGCGGCGGCGACGCCGTAGCTGTAGACGTGGTCGACGATCTGGTGCTCCAGCGGTGGTACGAGGGCGAAGGCGCTGTCGGCGTCCGCCGCGAGCTTCAGGGCGTGCCGGGCGTTGCGGCCGATCTCCGTGTCCTCGGGCAGCTCGGCGCAGGCCGCCGCCACGCAGGTGTCCGGGTCCGCGCCGGTCAGCGCGAGGGAGACGGCGGCGGCCATGGCGCGGGCGCCGTGCACGCCGTCGCCGTCCTGGGTGTATCGGGCGTCGAACTCCGCGAGGTCGGCGGCGGCCCGTGGGTCGCCGGGGTGGGCCACGGCCAGGACGCAGGCGCGTACGCAGGCGGCGTCGTCGAAGTAGTGCGGGTTGTCGTGGCCGGTGGCGGGCGGGCGCAGACCGGTGGCGAGGTTGCCGAGGCCGGCGCGGACGGAGATGCGGGCGCGGAGGGGGAGTACGGCGGACTCCGTCTCGGGGGCGCGGTCCGCCGCCGCGGCGATTTCGCCGGCCACGGTGTTCCAGGTCAGGTCGATCGCCGCGCGGGTGCGGCGTTCCCGGCTCAGGTCGCCGAACGCGGTCTCGTCACCTGCCCGGAGAACGGCTTCCGCGGCGAAGGCCGCCCATTCGGCGTCGTCGGAGGGGCCGAGGCGCAGGGGCTCGGAGGGCTGGTTCAGGGCGATGGGGACGGGGAGGGTGGTGGTGGCGTTCTGTTCGGCGAAGGTGTCGAGCTCTCGGGTGAGGCGCCGTGTCCACTCGGGCATGCGGGCGGCTCTGTGCCGGCCGGCCGGCCAGCCTGCGGCGTCGCCCGCGGCGAGGCCGAGGAGGAGGCCCTCCACCCGTGCCCGCGGCGGCTGGGCGGTGTTTCCGGCCTCGGTTTCGCCTTCGGCCCGGATGTTCCTACCCGCACCACCTGTGCGGCCTTCGTCGGCGTCGGTGATTGCGGCTGCGGGTTCGGTTTCGGTAGGGGAAATCATGAGGGAGCCTTCTGGGTCAGCAGGTCCGCGATGTCCAGGACGTGGTGGCCCGCCATGGCCGGGAGGCAGGTGCCGCGGGCCGGGGTGATGGCGGACGACCAGGCCGGCGGGATCGCCGCGGCGCCCCGGGTCGCGCCCGCCAGCGCGCCTGCCACCGCCGCCGTGGTGTCGGCGTCGCGGCCCATGTTGACGGCCGTCAGGACCGCCTGTTCGAAGTCGCCGTCGGCCGCCGCGTACGCGCCGAAGGCGAGGGCGACCGCCTCGGGGGCCAGGTCCGTCCACGGGTAGCCGCCGATCACCACCGCCGCGCGGACCGCGCGTTCGCCGAGGTGGGCCGCGGTGACGGCACGGCGCAGTGAGCGGGCGGTCCAGGAGTCGTCCGGCACCACCGCCAGGGCCGAGGCCACGACCGCGACCACCGGCGCCCCGGCCATCGCCGCCGCGACGCCCGCCGCGACCGCCTGGCCGCCGTAGATGCCCTCGCCGTCGTGGCTGACCGAGCCGTCGATCGCCGCCAGCCGGGCCGCCTCGTCGGGACGGCCGGCCGCGAACACCCCGTGGGGCGCCGCCCGCATCGCCAGTCCGTCGCTCCAGGCGTGCCGGTGCTGGGCGGAGATCGGCGCCGCCAGTCCCCGGCGCAGGTTCTCCAGGGTGCCGCGCTCGCTGAAGCCGGCGCCCCGGAAAGGGCCCTCCGCGCGGTCCGCGATCCACTCGTGCCAGGCCGCCTCGACGCGCGCGGGGGTGAGCGCGGAGCCGTGCCGGGCCAGCAGCAGGCCCGAGAAGATCGCGTACTCGGTGTCGTCCGTGCCCGCCGGGTGCTCGGCCACGTATCCCGTGATGCGGCCCCACCGCGCGCGGATCTCGGAGGGCTTCATGTTCTCGGCCGGGGCGCCCAGCGCGTCACCGACGGCCAGGCCGAGCAGCGCGCCGCGTGCCCGCTCGCGGCGCCCGAGGGTGTCTCCGGGCGCCGGGACGGAGGGGATGCGGGTGGTCGATGCCATACGCGGCTCTCCTCTCAGGTGCGCCCCGAGAGGCGCGGAGCCCTTTGCGGATCTGTCCCCGGTGCGGTGTCCGGCGCAGCCTCAAGGGGCCCAGCGTCACCCGGTCGACATCTGGGCGGCCATCTACACAAACGAGCGAAACTCGCAAAACCGCAGGTTAGCCCAGCCTTTCCTTGCTGGCGGGAGGGAATGGGGAGGCGTACATTGAGTGTTGTCGAATAATAGAATCTGTCCAAAGAAGACTGTGGGGGACACAGGCATGGCCATCATCGAGACCGAGGCGACGCTGCACGAGGCGCACCGCGACAACCACACGCACCGGGACGTGAACGGCGGCTGGCTGCGCCCCGCCGTGTTCGGCGCGATGGACGGACTGGTCTCCAACCTCGCCCTGATGACCGGTGTCGCCGGCGGCTCGGTCGGCCAGCAGGCCGTCGTGCTCACCGGCCTCGCCGGCCTGGCCGCCGGCGCCTTCTCCATGGCGGCCGGCGAGTACACCTCCGTCGCCTCCCAGCGCGAGCTGGTCGAGGCCGAGCTCGACGTCGAGCGGCGTGAGCTGCACAAGCACCCCAAGGACGAGGAGGCCGAGCTCGCCGCGCTCTACGAGGCCCGCGGCGTCGAGCCCGAGCTGGCCCGCGAGGTCGCCCGGCAGCTGTCCAGGGACCCCGAGCAGGCGCTGGAGATCCACGCCCGCGAGGAACTCGGCATCGACCCCGGCGACCTGCCCTCGCCCACCGTCGCCGCCGTGTCCAGCTTCGGCTCCTTCGCGCTGGGCGCCCTGCTTCCCGTGCTGCCCTACCTGCTCGGCGCGAGCAGCCTGTGGCCCGCCGTGCTGCTGGCGCTGCTCGGGCTCTTCCTGTGCGGCGCGGTGGTGGCCAAGGTGACGGCGCGGACCTGGTGGTACAGCGGTCTGCGGCAGCTCGTCCTCGGCGGCGCGGCGGCCGGTGTGACGTACGCCCTGGGCACATTCTTCGGAACGGCCGTAGGATAATGCGACTCGCACTTATGCGTCGGACCGCATAAGTAGTCGTTACTTGCTGGTTTCGACTGCATGACCACTGGGCATGAGCCGTAAGCGCTGTGGGCAAAGAGGCCGACGGCGTGCTCCGCGGGTCAGGCGAAGGAGCCCTTTCCCGCCATCGGACCGACGGACATCGATCTGTCCGCCCCGGTCCCCCATGACTTCCACCGTCAGGCGCGGAACCTCACCGCGACCCATGTGGTGTCCGCATGCTGGAACGGATTATCCCGGTTCCCGAGAACCGCTCCATCATGTAACCTGCACGAAATTTCGCACCACGCAGAGGGCCAACGTCGTCCCTCGGCACTTGCCACATGCCACATGACGACGACGGGAGAGCCGATGCGTACGCCGCGCCAGCCGTCCCAGCACTCCACGAACGACCGCCTGAACTGGTCGTTCATGGATGCTCGCCCTGCTGCGCAGGGTATGTACGACCCCCGCAACGAGCACGACGCCTGCGGCGTCGGCTTCGTCGCCACCCTCACCGGCGAGGCGTCCCACACCCTGGTCGAGCAGGCCCTCACGGTCCTGCGCAACCTCGAACACCGTGGTGCCACCGGTTCCGAGCCGGACTCCGGCGACGGTGCCGGAATCCTCTCCCAGGTCCCCGACACCTTCTTCCGCGAGGTGGCCGGATTCGAACTGCCCGAGGCCGGCGGCTACGCCGTCGGTACCGCCTTCCTGCCGGAGGACGGCGCAGACGCCGCCGTCGCCCGCATCGAGGAGATCGCCGCCGCCGAGGACCTGACCGTCCTCGGCTGGCGCGAGGTGCCGGTCGCGCCCGAACTGCTCGGTGCCACCGCCCGCTCGACGATGCCGGTCTTCCGGCAGATCTTCGTCACCGCCGGTGAGAGCAGGGGCATCGATCTCGACCGCAAGGCGTTCGTGCTGCGCAAGCGCGCCGAGCGCGAGGCCGGCGTCTACTTCCCGTCGCTGTCCGCGCGGACCATCGTCTACAAGGGCATGCTGACCACCGGCCAGCTCGAGCCCTTCTTCCCGGACCTGTCCGACCGACGCTTCGGCTCCGCGATCGCGCTGGTGCACTCCCGGTTCTCCACGAACACCTTCCCGTCGTGGCCGCTCGCGCACCCGTACCGCTTCGTCGCGCACAACGGTGAGATCAACACCGTCAAGGGCAACCGCAACTGGATGCGCGCCCGCGAGTCCCAGCTGGTCTCGGACTTGTTCGGCTCTGCCGACCATGGGCACAGCGGGAGCGAGGACAAGAACCTCGAGCGGATCTTCCCGGTCTGCACGCCCGACGCCTCGGACTCCGCCTCGTTCGACGAGGTCCTCGAGCTCCTGCACCTGGGCGGCCGGTCCCTGCCGCACTCCGTGCTGATGATGATCCCGGAGGCGTGGGAGAACCACGACTCGATGGACCCGGCCCGGCGCGCCTTCTACCAGTACCACTCCACGCTGATGGAGCCCTGGGACGGTCCCGCCTGCGTCACCTTCACCGACGGCACCCAGGTCGGCGCCGTACTCGACCGCAACGGCCTGCGCCCCGGCCGCTACTGGGTCACCGACGAGGGTCTGGTCGTCCTCGGCTCCGAGGTCGGCGTCCTCGACATCGACCCGGCGAAGGTGGTCCGCAAGGGCCGCCTGCAGCCCGGCCGGATGTTCCTGGTGGACACCGCCGAGCACCGCATCATCGAGGACGACGAGATCAAGGCCCAGCTCGCCGCCGAGCACCCCTACGCGGAGTGGCTCGAGGCCGGCGAGATCGAGCTGTCCGACCTGCCCGAGCGCGAGCACATCGTGCACACCCACGCCTCGGTCACCCGCCGCCAGCAGACCTTCGGCTACACCGAGGAGGAGCTCCGCATCCTCCTCGCGCCGATGGCCAAGGCCGGCGCCGAGCCGATCGGCTCGATGGGCACCGACTCGCCGATCGCCGCGCTGAGCGAGCGTCCGCGCCTGCTCTTCGACTACTTCACCCAGCTGTTCGCACAGGTCACCAACCCGCCGCTGGACGCGATCCGCGAGGAACTGGTCACCTCCCTGCGCTCCCCGCTGGGCCCGTCGGGCAATCTGCTGGAGCCGAACGCGGCCTCCTGTCGCAGCGTCGTCCTGCCGTTCCCGGTGATCGACAACGACGAGCTGGCCAAGCTCATCCACATCAACGCCGACGGCGACATGCCCGGCTTCAAGGCCGCGACCCTGTCCGGCCTGTACCGGGTGTCCGGCGGCGGCGAAGCGCTCGCCGCCCGCATCGAGGACATCTGCGCCGAGGCCGACGCCGCCATCGAGAACGGCGCGCGGCTGATCGTCCTGTCGGACCGGCACTCCGACGCCGAGCAGGCGCCGATCCCGTCGCTGCTGCTCACCGCGGCCGTCCACCACCACCTCATCCGCACCAAGCAGCGCACCCAGGTGGGTCTGCTGATCGAGGCCGGTGACGTCCGCGAGGTCCACCACGTCGCCCTGCTGATCGGCTTCGGCGCCGCCGCGGTCAACCCGTACCTGGCGATGGAGTCCGTCGAGGACCTGGTCCGCGCGGGCACCTTCCTGCCGGGCATCGAGTCCGAGAAGGCGATCCGCAACCTCATCTACGCCCTCGGCAAGGGCGTCCTGAAGGTCATGTCCAAGATGGGCATCTCGACCGTCGCCTCCTACCGCGGCGCCCAGGTCTTCGAGGCCGTCGGCCTCGAGGGCGCCTTCGTGGAGAAGTACTTCAACGGCACCGCCAGCAAGATCGGCGGCGTCGGCATCGACGTCATCGCCAAGGAGGTCGCGGCCCGCCACGCCAAGGCGTACCCCGCCTCGGGCATCGCTCCCGCGCACCGCACGCTGGAGATCGGCGGCGAGTACCAGTGGCGTCGCGAGGGCGAGCCGCACCTGTTCGACCCGGAGACGGTCTTCCGCCTCCAGCACTCCACGCGCTCCGGCCGCTACGACATCTTCAAGAAGTACACCGAGCGGGTGAACGAGCAGTCCGAGCGCCTGATGACGCTGCGCGGCCTGTTCGGCTTCACGTCCGGCCGGCAGCCGGTCCCCCTCGACGAGGTCGAGCCGGTCTCCGAGATCGTCAAGCGGTTCTCCACCGGCGCCATGTCGTACGGCTCCATCTCCCGGGAGGCGCACGAGACGCTCGCCATCGCCATGAACCAGCTGGGCGGCAAGTCCAACACCGGTGAGGGCGGTGAGGACCCGGAGCGGCTGTACGACCCGGCCCGCCGCTCCTCCATCAAGCAGGTCGCCTCCGGCCGCTTCGGTGTGACCTCCGAGTACCTGGTCAACTCCGACGACATCCAGATCAAGATGGCCCAGGGCGCCAAGCCCGGCGAGGGCGGCCAGCTGCCCGGCCACAAGGTCTACCCGTGGGTCGCGAAGACCCGGCACTCGACGCCGGGCGTGGGCCTCATCTCCCCGCCGCCGCACCACGACATCTACTCCATCGAGGACCTCGCCCAGCTGATCCACGACCTGAAGAACGCCAACCCCCAGGCGCGCGTTCACGTCAAGCTGGTCTCCGAGGTCGGCGTCGGCACCGTCGCCGCGGGTGTCTCCAAGGCGCACGCGGACGTCGTACTGATCTCCGGTCACGACGGCGGCACGGGTGCCTCCCCGCTGACGTCGCTGAAGCACGCCGGCGGTCCCTGGGAGCTCGGCCTCGCCGAGACCCAGCAGACCCTGCTGCTCAACGGCCTGCGCGACCGGATCGTCGTGCAGACCGACGGCCAGCTGAAGACCGGTCGTGACGTGGTCATCGCCGCGCTGCTCGGCGCCGAGGAGTTCGGCTTCGCCACCGCCCCGCTGGTCGTCTCCGGCTGCGTCATGATGCGCGTCTGCCACCTGGACACCTGCCCGGTCGGCATCGCCACCCAGAACCCCGTCCTGCGGGACCGGTTCTCCGGCAAGGCCGAGTACGTCGTGAACTTCTTCCGGTTCATCGCCGAGGAGGTCCGCGAGCTCCTCGCCGAGCTGGGCTTCCGCTCCATCGAGGAGGCCGTCGGCCACGCCGAGATGCTCGACGTGACCCGCGCGGTGAACCACTGGAAGGCGCAGGGCCTGGAGCTGGCCCCGCTGTTCCACGTGCCCGAGCTGCCCGAGGGCGCCGTCCGTCACCAGGTCGTCGCCCAGGACCACGGCCTGGAGAAGGCGCTCGACAACGAGCTGATCAAGCTCGCCGCCGACGCGCTCACCGCGTCCGGAGCCGAGGACGCCCACCCGGTGCGCGCCCGGGTCGCCATCCGCAACATCAACCGCACGGTCGGCACCATGCTCGGCCACGAGGTGACGAAGAAGTTCGGCGGTGCGGGCCTGCCCGACGACACCATCGACATCACCTTCACCGGCTCCGCCGGCCAGTCCTTCGGCGCCTTCGTCCCGCGCGGTGTCACGCTGCGCCTGGAGGGCGACGCCAACGACTACGTCGGCAAGGGCCTGTCCGGCGGCCGGATCGTGGTCCGCCCGGACCGCGCGGCCGACCACCTCGCCGAGTACTCGACCATCGCGGGCAACACCATCGCGTACGGCGCGACCGGCGGCGAGCTGTTCCTGCGCGGTCGTACGGGCGAGCGGTTCTGCGTCCGCAACTCCGGCGCGCTGGTCGTCTCCGAGGGCGTGGGCGACCACGGCTGCGAGTACATGACCGGCGGTCACGCGGTCGTCCTCGGCGAGACGGGGCGCAACTTCGCGGCCGGCATGTCCGGCGGCGTCGCCTACGTCATCGACCTCGACCGGGACAACGTCAACGCCGGCAACCTGGACGCCGTGGTGGCCCTGGACGACGCCGACGAGCAGTGGCTGCACGACGTGGTCCGCCGTCACCAGGAGGAGACGGGCTCCACCGTCGCCGAGAAGCTGCTCGCCGAGTGGGACACCGCCGTGCGGCGCTTCAGCAAGATCATCCCCAGCACGTACAAGGCAGTGCTCGCCGCCAAGGACGCCGCCGAGCGAGCCGGTCTGTCCGAGACCGAGATCACCGAGAAGATGATGGAGGCGGCGATCAATGGCTGACCCGAAGGGCTTTCTGAACCACGGCCGCGAGGTCGCCAGGTCCCGTCCGGTCGAGGACCGCAGGAAGGACTGGAACGAGGTCTACGTCCCCGGCTCCCTACTGCCGATCATCAGCAAGCAGGCCAGCCGCTGCATGGACTGCGGCATCCCGTTCTGCCACAACGGCTGTCCGCTGGGGAACCTCATCCCCGAGTGGAACGACTACGCCTACCGCGAGGACTGGGGTGCCGCCTCCGAGCGGCTGCACGCCACCAACAACTTCCCGGAGTTCACCGGCAGGCTGTGCCCCGCTCCGTGCGAGTCGGCGTGTGTCCTCGGCATCAACCAGCCGCCGGTCACCATCAAGAACGTCGAGGTCTCGATCATCGACAAGGCGTGGGAGACCGGTGACGTCGCCCCGCAGATCCCCGAGCGCCTGTCCGGCAAGACCGTCGCGGTCGTCGGCTCCGGCCCCGCGGGTCTGGCCGCCGCCCAGCAGCTGACCCGGGCCGGCCACACGGTCGCGGTGTACGAGCGCGCGGACCGCATCGGCGGCCTGCTGCGCTACGGCATCCCCGAGTTCAAGATGGAGAAGCGGCACATCAACCGCCGTATCGAACAGATGCGCGCGGAGGGCACCAAGTTCCGTACGGGCGTCGAGATCGGCCGTGACATGCCGGCGACGGCGCTGCGCAAGCGGTATGACGCCGTCGTCCTCGCCGTCGGCGCGACGACCGCGCGCGACCTGCCGGTGCCGGGCCGTGAGCTCAAGGGCATCCACCAGGCCATGGAGTACCTGCCGCTGGCCAACAAGGTGCAGGAGGGCGACTACGTCGCCCCGCCGATCTCGGCCGAGGGCAAGCACGTCGTGGTGATCGGCGGCGGTGACACCGGCGCGGACTGCGTGGGTACCGCCCACCGCCAGGGCGCGGCCTCCGTCACCCAGCTGGAGATCATGCCCCGCCCGAACGAGGAGCGGGACCCGGTCTCCCAGCCGTGGCCGACGTTCCCGATGCTCTACAAGGTCACGTCCGCCCACGAGGAGGGCGGTGAGCGGGTCTACTCCGTCTCCACCACCCACTTCGAGGGCGACGAGGACGGCAACGTCCAGTGGCTGCACCTGAGCGAGGTCGAGTTCGTCGACGGCAAGCTGACCTCGAAGCCGGGCACCGAGCGCAAGATCCCGGCCCAGCTGGTCACCCTCGCCATGGGCTTCACCGGCACCGACCGGGACAACGGCCTGGTCGAGCAGTTCGGCCTGGACCTCGACGAGCGCGGTAACATCGCCCGCGACGCCGACTTCCAGACCAATGTGCCCGGCGTGTTCGTCGCCGGTGACGCCGGCCGCGGCCAGTCGCTCATCGTGTGGGCGATCGCCGAGGGCCGCTCGGCCGCCCGCGGCTGCGACCGTCTCCTCACCGGGGCGAGCGAGCTGCCGGCCCCGATCCGTCCGACGGACCGCTCGCTGATGGTCTGACGGACCGGAAGCAGAAGGACCTGACGGTCCCTCACACACGTCCCGTACAAAGGCGTACGGAACACATGGAGGCGCCTGCCCGCCAGTCCCCGACCGGACGACTGGGCAGGCGCCTCCGCATGCTCAGGGAAGCCTGTAGTGGTCCCCGTACATCTCCCACACCAGCGGGGTGTCCAGGCCCAGGTTCCCGGCCTTCAGGAACCGGCGCTGGGCCGTGTCGACGCGGGAGGCGTCGTGCTCCGGGTACCGGGTGAGCATGGCCTCGCGGCGGATGTCGAGGAAGGCGTTCAGGTACGTCTTCTCGGTACCGCCCGCGGCGGGCGTCTTCGCCTGCTTCAGCGTGCGCTCGCGCAGGGCGTAGAAGCCGTCCGCGTCGGTGTCGGGGCCGTGGAAGACCATCGCGTCGAAGTAGACGAACTGGCCCAGCGTGCCGAGACCGTCCAGCTTGGCGAGCCGGACCGCCGGCTCGAAGTAGATGCGGTCGCGCTCCGCCTCCTGCGCCTCGCGGAAGGCGGGCACCTGCGCCTCCGCCTTCCAGGCGGCCGGGAAGCCGGGGTCCAGGCCCTCGTGGGAGTCCGAGCCGTCGGCCTCGCGCAGGGCGGGCAGATAGGACGCCAGCCCGTTGTCCGGATGGTCCTCGGTGTAGCTCTCGACCAGCATGAGCAGATCGTGGGTGCCGGTGCAGAAGCCGACGATGCCCGCCGTGTAGCCGCAGCCGTCGCCCTCGTCCTCGATGGCCCCGTAAGTGGTGCGCCAGTCGGTGGTCGAGTGCTCGGCGCTCGCCACCAGCTGCTGGGCCAGCTCCTTCTTCGCGGGGGCCGCCAGCCCCGGCGGCAGGCCGGCGATGACCGAGTCGTCCTCCTCCCGCTCCTCCTCGGCCCGGTCCTTGGCGTCCTCACGGGCCGACTGGGCGGTGGCCGCGGGAGGCGCGGCCGCCGGGGCGTCCGCCGAATCCGCCGGCATGACGAAGTACACCCCCGTGGCGATCACGGGAACGGCCGCGAGGAACAGCACACCGGCACGTTTCATCGGGGGACACCTCCACCTGTCAGTTCGGACACCTTGACCACCGCCGCCGCCGCCAGCACCACCACCAGCGCCACGCACGCGCCCACCTGCACCACCGTCCGCCGCCCGTCCCTGGGGGCGTACGCGAAGGCCAGCGCCACCGCACCGCCCGCCAGCAGCCCGCCGAGGTGCCCCTCCCAGGACGTGACGAGCGCGGAGACCACCAGCCACAGCAGCAGCCCCGCCATGAACCGGTTGACCTGGCTCATGTCGGCCCCGACGCGCCGGGCCATCACGTAGTACGCGGCCCCCACCCCGAAGATCGCGCCGGACGCGCCGACCACGGCGTCCTCGGGCGCGATCAACAGCACCAGCACCGAACCGCCCAGCGCCGACAGCAGATACAGGGCGAGGTAGTGCACCCGGCCCAGCATCGGCTCGACCAGCCGGCCCAGATTCCACAGCGCCAGCATGTTCATCACGATGTGGAAGACCCCGAACGTGCCCTCCGTGGGCGGCAGGTGCAGGAACGCACCGGTCAGCAGCCGGTACCACTCCCCGTCCACCAGGCCCTCCGGGCTGAAGCCCCCGGGGTGGGGGTCGACCCACAGGTAGTGCTCGCCGTCCGGCCCGAGCAGCCCCGCGCCCACCATCGCGAACCGGTCCACGACCTCGGGCTTCGCCAGCTCCGCCAGGTACACCAGCACATTGAGGGCGATCAGTACGTACGTCACGACGGGCACCGTCGAGACCCGCCCGCCCACCAGGGTGCGGGCCTGCCGCATCGACCGCGCGCCCTCCTTCACGCACTCGGGGCACTGGTGGCCCACGGCCGCCTCGCGCATGCAGTCCGGGCAGATGTACCGCTCGCAACGGGTGCAGCGGACATGACACTCCACCTTGGGGTGGCGGTAGCAGGTGGTGACGGTGGACTCGGAATCCACGGGCCGGCTCCTCGGGAGGGTCGGGACGGAAGTGAGCCGGTGGGGACGGCGGCGAACAAAATATCGAACACCGGTGACTCGAGCGAATGCCGGGGTGACGTGCCGTACTCTCGGGGCCAGTTCCATGAACGAGGGGGAGTCGTATGGCCGCGATCGGTCTCAGCAGGATCGAGGAGACGGCGCCCGCGCTGATCAGCCTCTACAAGACCGCCGGGGTGTCCCTCGTCAAGCACGGTCTGGACGGGCTGCGCGCCGCGGTCTACCTGGTGGTCGACTACTCCGGCTCGATGAAGCCGTACTACAACGACGGCAGCGTGCAGGCGCTCGCCGACCGGGTGCTCGGCCTGTCGGCGCACCTCGACGACGACGGCACCGTGCCGGTCGTCTTCTTCTCCACCGACGTCGACGCCGTCACCGACATCGCCCTCGCGGACCACCGGGGCCGGATCGAACGGATCGTGTCCGGCCTCGGCCACATGGGCAGGACCAGCTACCACCTGGCGATGGACGCGGTCATCGACCACTACCTGGACAGCGGCTCCACGGCCCCCGCCCTGGTGATCTTCCAGACCGACGGCGGCCCCATCAACAAACTCGCCGCGGAGAGATACCTCTGCAAGGCCGCCCGCCTCCCCTTGTTCTGGCAGTTCATCGGCTTCGGCGACCCGACCAGCAAACAGTTCGACTACCTGCGCAGACTGGACGACCTGGCGGTCCCGGCCAAACGGATCGTGGACAACGCCGGCTTCTTCCACGCGGGTGAGAACCCGAGCAAGGTCACGGACGCGGACCTGTACGACCGCATGGTGGGCGAATTCCCCAAGTGGCTGGTGGCAGCACGCTCACAGGGAATCGTGGGCGAGGAGTGGCGCCCCCATGGGGGCGCGGGGCTGTATCGATATGCGGCTCCGCCGCGTGGGCGCGATCAACCACAACGCACCCGCACCCGACAACGCTAGGTATCACACTCCAACACGGTGCGGCACAAGCCGCACCGCGCCCGCACGCGCCCGCGAACCGGCACCCGGATCCGCTGATGACACGTAGGGCAGGGAAACGCCACCCGCAGGGAACCGTGCTCGGCCGGAGTGAAGCTGTACGGGACGTCCAGTGGTCCCGCGGCCACGCGATGATCCTCCGCATGGCGGCGATCCCGCGCGTACCTTCGCCGGCCGACCCACCCCGCAGCGGTGAGCGGAGGCTGCTCCGTGTCCCGGCGTGCCAACGCCACCCCCTTCGTGTACGCCGTATACGCCTGCGCGCTGGTGAACCACACCGACGGATCCTCCCCGAACACCAGCGACCGCTTCGCCAGCACGTACCCGAACTCCTCCGGCGTGAGGTACCCCAGCTTCTGTGACGACGCCCCGTCCTCCCGGAACGCGTCCAGCAGCAGCCACCCCGCCCCCAGGTACGTCGCCGTCGTGTCCGTCAGGATCTCGTTCTCCCGCGTCCCCGGGAACGACAGGTCCAGCCGGTGCAGATACACATGCGCCACCTCGTGCGCCAGTGCCGCCCCGATGTCCCGCCGATGCGTGCGGAACCGGTCGTTCAGCTCGATGAAGTACTCCGGTCCGGCCGCCAGTTCCACGTTCGCCGCATGCGTCATCTCACGGAACCCGACGATCAGCCGCGCGTCCGGCAGCCGGTAGTGCCGCACCAGTTCGCCGGCCACCCGCTGCGCCCTCAGATGGAGATCGTCCGTGTCGCAGAACGCCACATCGGCCGGTGCCACACTCGCCGAGAACGTGCGGACCGTGTCGTACGACAGACGCCGGTACAGCGCGGTGACGGCCGCCCGCACCGTCTCCAGATGCGGGTAACCGTGCTCGACCGGTCCGCCGTTCGCCACGTCTCACCCCCGGACGCCCTGAACCCGCTTCCACTGTACGGGCCCGCCCCGGCCCACGCCCGCCCCGTAATGTGGCCCACCATGACCACCAGCAACACCACCACCGGTGACGCCGACCGCGCCGTCCGCGAGGAGCTCGCCCGGCTGCGCGACAGCATCGACAACATCGACGCGGCCGTCGTCCACATGCTCGCCGAACGCTTCAAGTGCACCCAGCAGGTCGGCCGTCTCAAGGCCGCGCACCAGCTGCCGCCCGCCGACCCGGGCCGGGAGGCCCGCCAGATCGCCCGGCTGCGCGCCCTCGCCGAGAACGCCAAACTCGACCCGGCCTTCGCGGAGAAGTTCCTGAACTTCATCATCGCGGAGGTGATCCGCCACCACGAGCGCATCGCCGAGGGCACCCTGGACGGCGCCACGCCCTCAGCGAACCACGCCACGACGTCCTCCCCCGGGGAGTGACAGAGCCGCCCGCGCGGGGCATGCTGCGCTGTGCGCTCCTTGTCGGCTGACGAGCACCATCCGTCAGCTCCCGGACACCCATCCGGTCCCTTGCGAGGAGGGACGTGCCGCATGCCGCAGAACGCCCGGATCCTCATCGTCCACGACCACGAGGACACCCTGTACGCCCTGGAGAGCGCCCTGGCCCCGCTGGGCCACCTGCTGGGCCGGGCCACCAGTGGCGACGAGGCCCTCAAACAGCTGCTGCGCGGAAACGTCGGCCTGCTGCTCCTCGACGTCCACATGCCCGGCACCGGCGGGCTCGACGTCGTGCGCTACATGCGGCGCCTGGAACAGACCCAGCTCATCCCCGTCGTCCTGCTCACCGGCTTCGCCCGCGACCCGCAGCTCGGCGCCGCCGCGTACGCCCTCGGCGTAGCCGACCTCGTCACCGAACCGGTCGACCCGTGGGCGCTGCGCACCAAGATCCGTCACCTCTACGACGCGCACCAGCGCCACCTCGCCCTGGAACGCGAGATCCGCGCCCTGCGCGCCCGGCTCGAGGAACGCACCGGCACCCCCGCACATCCCGCCCTGCCCCACCCGCACGCGCATGTGCCGCCCGGAGGGCCCGCCGGGGCGCACACCGGGGAGCTCGAACGAGACCGGACATAGGGCGCGTACCCGATCCGCCCCTGTGGTTCGGCGACCGCATCAGGCAGCATGGCCTGCATGTCCGTACTGACGCGCGACGAAGCGCAGAACCGAGCACAGCTCCTCGACGTCCACCGCTACACGATCGAACTCGATCTGACCACCGGGGACGAGACGTTCGACTCCCGTACCCTGATCAGGTTCAGCGCCCGTACGGACGCGGACACCTTCGTCGAGCTCAAGCCCGCCGAGCTGCGCTCCGTCACCCTCGACGGACAGCCCCTGGACGCCGGTGCCCTCGACGGCAACCGGCTGCCGCTGAAGAACCTCACCGCCGGCGAGCACGAACTGCGCGTCGACGCGAGCATGCGCTACTCCCGCACCGGCGAGGGCATGCACCGCTTCACCGATCCCACCGACGGCGAGACCTACGTCTACACCCAGCTGTTCCTCGACGACGTGCAGCGCGTCTTCGCCGCCTTCGACCAGCCCGACCTCAAGGCCGTCTTCGAGCTCACCGTCAACGTCCCGCAGCACTGGACCGTCCTCGCCAACGGCATCACCGAGCACACCGGCAAGGGCGTGTGGCGGGCCGCACCCACCCCGCTGATCTCCACCTACCTCGTCGCCGTCGCCGCAGGCCCCTGGCACTCCGTGCGCACCGAACACCGCGGACTGCCCTTCGGCATCCACTGCCGCCGCTCGCTGGCCCCCTACCTCGACACGGACGCCGAGGAACTCCTCGACATCACCCGCGCCTGCTTCGACCGCTACCACGAGAAGTTCGAGGAGCCCTACCCCTTCGACTCCTACGACCAGGCCTTCGTCCCCGAGTTCAACGCGGGCGCCATGGAGAACCCCGGACTGGTCACCTTCCGCGACGAGTTCGTCTACCGCTCCGCCGTCACCGACACCGAACGCCAGACCCGCGCCATGGTCGTCGCCCACGAGATGGCCCACATGTGGTTCGGCGACCTCGTCACCCTCAGGTGGTGGGACGACATCTGGCTGAACGAGTCGTTCGCCGAGTACATGGGCTACCAGACCCTCACCGAGGCCACCCGCTTCACGGACACGTGGACCGACTTCGGCGTCACTCGCAAGCCCTGGGGTTACGACGCCGACCAGCGGCCCTCCACCCACCCCGTGGCCCCCGAGAACGTCGAGGACACCGCCTCCGCCCTGCTCAACTTCGACGGCATCTCCTACGCCAAGGGCGCCTCCGCCCTGCGCCAGCTCGTCGCCTGGCTCGGCGAGAAGGACTTCCTCGCCGGCATCAACATCCACTTCCAGCGGCACCGGTTCGGCAACGCCGGCCTCGCCGACTTCCTCGACTCCCTCGCCGCCGCCACCGAACGCGACGTCCACGCCTGGGCCGACGCCTGGCTGCGCACCACCGGCGTCGACACCCTCACCGGGTCCGTCGACTCCAGCCCCGGCCAGTGGACCCTCGCCCTCGACCGGACCGGCGAACGCCCCCACCGGGTCACCGTCGGCGTGTACGACCGTGACCTCCACGACGGCCGCAGCCTCCTGCTGCGGGAGCGCTACGAGACCGACGTGCCCCAGGACACGGCCCCCGGCCCGCGCACCGGCACCCGCCCCGCCCTCGTCGTCCCCAACGACCTGGACCTCACCTACGCCAAGATCCGCCTCGACGACACCTCCCTGGAGACCGTCCTGCGCGGCTTGTCCGGCATCCCCGACACGCTCACCCGCGCCGTCGTGTGGAACACGCTGCGCGACATGGTCCGCGACGGCGGACTGGCCCCCGCCGACTACCTGGCGACCGCCGCCGCCCACCTGCCGGAGGAGACCGACCTCGCCCTCGTCCAGGGTGTCCTCGCCTTCGCCTCCGTCCACATCGCCGACCGCTACCTCACCCCCGACCGGCGGCCGGCCGCGCTGGCCACCCTCACCGAGCTGTGCCGCGACCTCATCCGGCGCACCGAGGACGGCGACCACCCCGGCCTGCGTCTGATCGCCGTACGGCACCGCATCGACACCACCGCCCACCCCGACACCATCGCCGCCTGGCTCGCCGACGGCACCGTCCCCGGCGGTCCCGAACTCGACCCCGAACTGCGCTGGCGGGTCCTCGCCCGCCTCGCCGTGCTCGGCGCCACCGACGAGGCCGCCATCGCCGCCGAACTCGCACGCGACCCCAGCGCCACCGGCCAGGAGGGCGCCGCCCGCTGCCGCGCCGCCCTGCCCGACGAGGAGGCCAAGGCCCGCGCCTGGGACGCCATGTTCGGCTCCGACGACCTGTCGAACTACCTGTTCACCGCCACCGCCCGGGGTTTCTGGCAGCCCGAACAGGCCGATCTCGTACGGCCCTACGTGTCCCGCTACTTCAAGGACGCCGTGGCCGTCGCCGCCCGCCGCGGCCCCGCCATCGCCGAGGCCGCCGGACGCTGGGCCTTCCCCGCCCACGCGGTCGACGCCGAGACCCTGAAGCTCGGCGAGAAGTGCCTGCGCAAGGCCGACCCGATCCCCGCCCTGCGCCGCAAGCTCGTCGACCAACTCGACGACCTGGCCCGCGCCCTGCGCGTCCAGCAGGTGTAACCCGGCACCCTGGAACACCCCTCGAAGGAGGACTTACCCCCTTCGAGGGGTGTTCACCGGGCTTTTCGGGCGCAGCAGCCCACTCCCGTCCAAGCTGGACCCTCCCGCGCACCGCGCCCCGGAGGACAGTCCATGAGCACCCCGCCCCGCGATCTCGTCGGCGTCGGCATCGGCCCCTTCAACCTCTCCCTCGCCGCCCTCGCCCACCCCCTCCCCGGACTCCGCACCGCCTTCTACGACCGGTGCCCCCACTTCACCTGGCACCCCGGTCTGCTCCTCGACGACGCCACCCTCCAGGTGCCCTTCCTCGCCGACCTCGTCACCCTCGCCGACCCCACCAGCCCCTGGACCTTCCTCAACCACCTCAGAGCCCGCGAACGCCTCTACCCGTTCTACTTCGCCGAGCACTTCCACATCCGCCGCACCGAGTACGACGCCTACTGCCGCTGGGTCGCCGAGCGCCTGCCCGCACTCCACTTCGGCCACCACGTCGACACCGTCCGCTGGAACCCCGGGCACGCCCTGTTCGAGGTCGACCTCACCCGGCTCGACCCGGACGGGCGGGCCGCCTCCGCGGGCCGCGTCCACACACGCCACCTCGTCCTCGGCGTCGGCACCGAGCCCTGGGTGCCCGAGCCGCTGCGGCCCCTCGCCGACGCTCCCGGCGTCCCCGTGGTCCACTCCGACGACTACCTCACCCACCGCGACACCCTCCTCGCCGCGGGCCACATCACCGTCGTCGGCACCGGACAGTCCGGCGCGGAGATCTTCCTCGACCTGCTGCGCCACCGGCCCGTCGGCCGGGAACGCCTCCACTGGATCGGCCGCACCGAGGCCTTCGCCCCCATGGAGTACTCCAAACTCGGCCTGGAGCACTTCACCCCCGACCACACCCGCTACTTCCACGCCCTGCCCGAACCCGTCCGCGACCGGCTCGTCCCCGCCCAGTGGCAGCTCCACAAGGGCATCGACACCGGCACCATCGCCGCCCTCCACGACGAGCTCTACCGGCGCACCCTCCACGGCGGCTGGCCCGACACCGTCCTCACTCCCGCCGTCCACGTCCGCACCGCCGGGCGGCTCGGCCCCGCCCGCATCGAACTCCACCTCGAACACACCGTGCAGCACACCCGCACCCGCCTCACCACCGACGCCGTCGTCCTCGCCACCGGCCACCGCGAGCGCCCCCTCGACCGCCTCCTCGCACCCCTCGACCCCCACCTGCGCCGCGACCACGCCGGCCGGCCCCGCGTCGACGCACACTTCCGCCTCGACCTGGACCCCTCGGTCACCGGGAGCGTGTACGTCCAGAACGCCGAACTCCACACCCACGGCGTCGGTGCCCCCGACCTCGGACTCGCCGCCTGGCGCAGCGCCACGATCCTCAACCACCTCACCGGCCGCCGGGCCTACCCCCTGCCCGCCCGCACCGCCTTCACCACCTTCGGTCTCCACCCCCGGACGCCACAGGTCCCGCCCGCCCGGCAAGCCACACGGCTCACCCCACTGGCGGACGGGACCTGAGAATCACCCGTACGGAAGAACGACGATCAGAACACCGGCGTGCCGTCCCGCGTCAGCCTCCAGTCCACCGACGCGAAATCCTTCGGGTCCAGCACACCCTTCGCCGTCGCCCACTCCGCGATCCGCGTCCGGATCTCCGTCGACTCCGACCACAGCTCCTTCGCCGACGCCACGTGAGGGAACGCGCCACCGCCGTTCGCCCGGTAGTTGTTCACCGCGAACACGAACTGCTGCGCGTCGTCCAGAGGGGCACCGTCGAACGTGACGTTCCCGATCCTCGACCCGGCCGGCTGCGCGATGTCGATGTCGTACCGGAGCCCCGACACATAGTCGTAGTTGTAGTCCGGACGGCCGCCCGCGTTCGTCAGCCCGTCCACGTCCACCGGCGCACCGGCCGCCGTCCGCACGAAGTACTCCGCCGAATACTCCAGGTACGCCCGCACCTGCGCGCCCGTCATCAGCTTCGCCACCAGCGTGTTGTCGTACACGTACAGGCTCGACAGGTCCCGGATCGTCACCTCGCCCGCCGGGATCTGAGACGTCCGCGAGAACGGTGACGCCTGCGACAGCACCGGCAGCGACGCGTACGCGGTGCCCGCGAGAGCCGCCTTGACCACGTCCTCCTGCACCTTGCTGATCAGGTCGATGATCGGTGCGTCCTTGTAGCGCGCCTCCACCGTCGTCAGCGTCTCGGTCGCCGACCCCACCACCTGATTGACGTACTCCACCACCTGCGCGTGCTCGTCGCGCAGCAGCCGGGTGATCCTCGGGTCGTCCTGAACCGTCGCCGCGTCCCGCAGCGACGCCTTCACCGACTCCACCCGCCACCGGCCCCGCTCGAAGGCCAGCTCGAAGTCGAACAGCGTCAGCCGCTCCGCGTAGCACAGCGGCTCCGACAGCACGACCTCCCTGCCGGTCTCCTCGTTGACGACCCGCAGCTCCGCGATCTCCTGGTGTGCGTGCCCGACCAGGATCGCGTCGATCCCCGGCACCTGCCGCGCCACGTTCGCCGCCGCGTTCTCCACGTACGGCAACTGGTCACCGTACGACGACGTGCCCGACGACCCCGAGTGCGCCGACACCACCACCACGTCCGCGCCCATCGACCGCAGCTTCGGCACCCACTTCGCCGCCTGCTCCTCCAGACCCGGGAACGTCAACTTCCCCTGCACATAAGCCTTGTCCCAGATCGCGATACCGGGGTTCGTCAGCCCCAGCACCGCCACCCTCACCGGGGGAGCGCCCTTCACCCGGAACGTCTTGACGAAGTACGGCGGGAAGGCCGGCTTCAGCGTCCTCGCGTCCAGCGCGTTCGCGCCCAGCAGCGGGAAGTCGCACTGTTCCTCGAACTTCCGCAGCGTCTCGATGCCGTAGTTGAACTCGTGGTTGCCGAGCGCCACCGCGTCGTACCCGATGGCGTTCATCGCCTGCGCCATCGGATGCACCGGACCGCCCTCGGCGGTGATCGGGTCCACCTTCGCGAAGTAGTACGTCAGCGGGGTGCCCTGGATGGTGTCGCCCGCGTCCAGCAGCAGCGTGTTGCGCCGACCCTTCTCCTCACGCACCTGGTCCACCAGCGTCGACACCCGCGCCAGCCCCTGCGCGTTGCCGGCCGCGTCCGCGTACTCGGCGTCCTTGAAGTAGTCCCAGTTGAAGACGTGACCGTGCAGATCGGTCGTGCCCATCACCGTCAACGCGTACCGCTTCACCGGCTTCCTTCCCCGCCCCGCCCCGGAGGACTCGGCGGCCTCGGCCGCGGGAACCGCCGTCGTACCCGCCAGCGCCACCCCCGCCCCCGTCACGGCGGACCTCTTCAGAAACTTCCGGCGGTTCAACGGCATGTCAGGCTCTCCTCGGACAACGACGAACGACGCGCGTAGATTCGCCCGATGATTCTGGCCTGAACACGCCCGCGCGGAACAGACCCCACAGGTTGCGATCCGGTGTCCGGCAGCCGCCCCGCAGCCGCGCGACCGGTGACACAGTGGGACGTATGGCCACCCCTCACCCGTACGGCACCCCCGGCGCACCTCATCTCACCGTCCGCGGCGAGGCCCATCTCGAAACCGCCCCCGACCTCGCCCGCATCGCCGTCACGCTCACCGCGCGCGGCCGCGACCGGCGCGCCACCCTCGACGACCTCACCCGCCGCAACACGGACGCCCTCGACCTGCTCAAGTCCTACGGCGACGCCGTCGAGCACCTCGAGACCGGCGCCCTCACCGTCACCCCGGAACTGAGCCCGCACGGCCGCGGCGAACGCGTCCGCGCCCACCAGGGCGCCGTCCACCTCACCGCCGACCTGGGCGACTTCACCGCCCTCGGCGCACTCGTCACCCGTCTGGCCGACCTCGATCTCACCCGTGTCGACGGCCCCTGGTGGAGCCTGCGCCCGGATTCCCCCGCCCATCGCGAGGCGCGGCAGCAGGCGGTGCACGACGCCGTCCGGCGCGCCCGCGAATACGCCGAAGCGCTCGGCACCACCCTCGCCGCCCTCATCGAACTCGGCGACACCGGAACCGGGCATCCGGAGCCCTTCGCCCGGACCCGCTCCATGGCGTTCGCCGCGGCCACCGAGGACACCCCGCCCCCGCCCCTCGACCTCGAACCCCGGCGCCAGCACGTCCACGCCGAGGTCAACGCCCGCTTCACGCTCCAGCCGCCCCGCCTGTAGATTCGGCATTCGAACGCTCGTCGGAGTGGCCCGGTGCGCAATTCAACACTTGTCAACAACCCTTCATCCAGCGGCCGTTGAGTCGTCACGCGCAACCAGGTCGCTACCGACCGGTAAGCCCTAGGCTCGAAACATGCGCCGAGCGAAAATCGTCTGCACACTGGGCCCCGCCACCGACACGTACGACCAGATCAAAGCCCTGGTCGACGCCGGAATGGACGTCGCCCGATTCAACCTCAGCCACGGCGAACACGCCGAGCACGAGGAGCGCTACCGACGGGTACGAAAGGCCGCCGACGAAACCGGCCGCAGCGTCGGCCTCCTCGCCGACCTTCAAGGCCCGAAAATCCGCCTCGGCCGCTTCACCGAAGGCCCCGTACTCCTTGAACGCGGGGACAGCTTCACCATCACCGTCGAAGAAGGCGCCGAGGGCGATCGCACCCTCTGCGGCACCACCTACGCCGGCCTCGCCACCGACGTCACCACCGGTGAACGCATCCTCGTCGACGACGGCAAGGTCACCCTCGAAGTCACCGCCGTCGAGGGCCCCCGCGTCCGCACCACCGTCATCGAAGGCGGCATGGTCTCCGACCACAAGGGCCTCAACCTCCCCGGCGTCGCCGTCTCCGTCCCCGCACTCTCCAAGAAGGACGAGGACGACCTGCGCTGGGCGCTGCGCACCGGCTTCGACGTCATCGCCCTCTCCTTCGTCCGCAGTGGACGAGACATCAAGGACGTGCACCGCATCATGGACGAGGAGGGCCGCCGCCTCCCCGTCATCGCCAAGGTCGAGAAGCCCCAGGCCGTCGAGAACATCGACGACATCGTCGCCGCCTTCGACGGCGTCATGGTCGCCCGCGGCGACCTCGGCGTCGAAATGCCCCTCGAACAGGTGCCGATCTTCCAGAAGCGCGCCGTCAAACTCGCCAAGCGCAACGCCAAACCGGTCATCGTCGCCACCCAGATGCTCGACTCGATGATCGACAACGCCCGTCCCACCCGCGCGGAGGCCTCCGACGTCGCCAACGCCGTCATCGACGGCACCGACGCCGTCATGCTCTCCGGCGAGACCAGCGTCGGCAAGCACGCCGTCGAGACGGTGCGCACCATGGCCCGCATCGTGGAGGCCGCCGAGGAGGACATCCTCGCCAAGGGCCTCCCGCCCCTCACCGAACGCAACAAGCCCCGTACCCAGGGCGGCGCGGTCGCCCGCGCGGCGGCGGAGATGGGCGACTTCCTCGGCGCCCGGTTCCTGGTGGCCTTCACCCAGTCCGGCGACACCGCCCGCCGCCTCTCCCGCTACCGCAGCCCCATTCCCCTCCTCGCCTTCACCCCCGACCCCGCCACCCGCTCCCAGCTCAGCCTCACCTGGGGCGTGGAGACCTTCCTGGGCCCGCACGTGAACACGACGGACGCGATGGTCGACCAGGTGGACGAGCTCCTCCTGAAGTACGCGCGCTGCAAGAGGGGTGACACGGTCGTGATCACGGCGGGCTCCCCTCCGGGCGTCTCCGGCTCGACGAACCTCGTCCGGGTCCACCACATCGGCGAGGACGACAGCCCGAAGTGACCGGGCGTCGGGCGCGTACGCAGCGCGGGCAGCGAAAAGCGGATGTTCACCGGAAAGGTGGACATCCATCCTCAAATGATGACCTTGGATATCAAGGAAAAGTACCCCGGGTCGGATTCGAACCGACGCTGGATGGTGTTTGAGACCATTGCCTCTACCGCTGGGCTACCGGGGCGCCCTACAAAACGAAGGTCGACGGTCACCCGCCGTGCCCCCACCTTATCGCAGCTGGGTACGCTCTTGTCAGCAGTACCGGCCTGCCCCGCACCAAGGAGCCCACGTGAGCGCCCCCGAGTCGCCCCAGCCCGTAGACGCGCCCGACGACGACAAGTCGCACGTGCCTCCGATGACGACCCGTGTCGTGATCGCCGAGGACGAGGCGCTGATCCGGCTCGATCTCAAAGAGATGCTGGAGGAGGAGGGGTACTCCGTCGTCGGCGAGGCCGGTGACGGTGAGCAGGCCGTCGAGCTGGCCCGTGAGCACCGGCCCGACCTGGTGATCCTCGATGTGAAGATGCCGAAGCTGGACGGCATCTCCGCGGCGGAGAAGATCGCGGAGGAGAGCATCGCCCCGGTGCTGATGCTGACCGCGTTCTCGCAGCGCGACCTGGTGGAGCGGGCGCGGGACGCGGGCGCGATGGCGTATCTGGTGAAGCCGTTCAGCAAGAGTGACGTGGTGCCCGCGATCGAGATGGCGGTGTCGCGGTTCACGGAGCTGAAGGAACTGGAGCGCGAGGTCGCGGACCTGAGTCTGCGGCTGGAGACGCGGAAGCTGGTGGACCGGGCGAAGTCGGTGCTGCAGACCCAGTACGGGCTGACGGAGCCGGCGGCCTTCCGGTGGATCCAGAAGACGTCGATGGACCGGCGGATGTCGATGCAGCAGGTGGCGCAGGCGGTCATCGACGACGCCGAGGAGAAGAAGGCGTCGAAGGACTGAGCGCTGTATACGACGAGAGGCCCGCGCTCCCTGTTCGGCAGGGGGTGCGGGCCTCTCGTCGTCGTACGGTTCAGTCCTCGCCGAGGTAGGCCTTGCGGACGGACTCGTCGTGGAGGAGGTCCTGGCCGGTGCCGGAGAGGACGATGTTGCCGACTTCCATGACATGACCGTGGTCGGCCAGGGAGAGGGCGGCCTGGGCGTTCTGCTCGACGAGCAGGATGGTGGTGCCCTGGGACTTGAGTTCGGTGATGGTCGCCATGATCTTCTGCATCATGATCGGTGAGAGGCCCATGGAGGGTTCGTCGAGCATGAGGAGCTGGGGCCGGGACATCAGGGCCCTGCCCATGGCGAGCATCTGCTGTTCTCCGCCGGAGAGGGTGCCGGCGGCCTGCTTGCGGCGTTCCCCGAGGATGGGGAAGAGGTCGTAGGCGCGCTGGATGTCCTTGTCGATGCCCGTCTTGTCGGTGCGGAGGAAGGCGCCGAGGCGGAGGTTGTCCTCGATGGTCATGCGGGGGAAGATGTGCCGCCCCTCGGGGGAGTGGGCGAGCCCGAGGGAGACGATCCTGTGGGCGGGGATCTTCTTGAGCGACTTGCCGTTGAACTTGATCTGGCCGCCGACGGGCTTGAGGAGCCCGGAGAGCGTGCGCAGGGTGGTGGTCTTGCCGGCGCCGTTGGTGCCGATGAGGGTGACCACTTCGCCGGCGTCGACGCTGAAGGAGATGCCCTTGACGGCCTGGATCTTGCCGTAGGCGACTTTGAGGTCCTCGACTTCGAGGAGTGCGGTCATCGGTCGTTCTCCTTGCCGGGCGCTGAGTCCGTGGTGGCCTCGGCCTCTGTCTTCGCCTCTGTCTTCGCTCCGGCCGCGGCTTCGGCGGCTTCGACTTCGGCGGCCTCGGCGGCGCCGGGGTCGTTCTCCAGGGGTTCGCCGATGTAGGCGGCGATGACGCGTTCGTCGCCCTGGACGGTGGCCGGGTCGCCCTCGATGAGCTTCTGGCCCTGGACGAGGACGGCGACGCGGTCGCAGAGGTTGAAGATGAACCGCATGTCGTGCTCGATCACGAGGACGGCGATGCCCTGGTCGCGGATGGCGAAGATGAGTTCCTCGGCCGCCCGGGTCTCCTGGGGGTTCATGCCTGCGGTGGGCTCGTCGAGGAGCAGCAGGCCCGGCTCGCTGGCGAGGGCGCGGGCGATCTCGAGCTTGCGCTGTTCGCCGTAGGGGAGGTTGCGCGCGAGGTGGTCGGCCTTGGCGTCGAGGCCGACGAACTCCAGGAGTTCCATCGCCCGTGCGCGGGAGGCCGCCTCGGCCCTGTGGAAGCCGGGGCCGCGCAGGATGGCGGACCAGAAGCCTTCCTTGGTGCGGGTGTGCCGGCCGACGAGGACGTTCTCGAGGACGGTCATGTTGGCGAAGAGCCGGATGTTCTGGAACGTCCGGGCGATGCCGGCGGCGGTGACCTTGAAGGACTTGGGCGGCAGCACCTTGTCCTTGTAGCGGACCTCGCCCTCGGTGGGGATGTAGAGACCGGTGAGGCAGTTGAAGAAGGTGGTCTTGCCGGCGCCGTTGGGGCCGATGAGGCCGACGATCTCGCCGCTGTTGACGGTGAGGTCGACGTCGCGGACGGCGGTGAGGCCGCCGAAGCGCATGGTGACGCCGCGTGCGTCGAGGACGGTGGTGCCGGGGGCGGGTGCGCCCGGTGCGGTGTCCTTGGTGGTGGTGTCGGTGGTCATGGTGGTCAGGCCCCTGTCTTGCTCAGGACTGTGGGCGCGTCGGCCTCTTCGTGGAACTCCAGTTGGCGGCGCCGGTTGGGGATGAGGCCCTCGGGCCGGAAGCGCATCAGCAGGACGAGTGCGAGTCCGAAGGCGAGGAGCTGGTAGTCGCCGAGGAACTGGAGCTTGTTGGGGATCAGGAAGAGCAGCGCGGCCCCGATGAGGGGTCCGGCGATGGTGCCCATGCCGCCGAGGACGACCGCGGCGAGCAGGAAGGCGGAGTTGGGCGGGGTGGTGCCGGCGAACAGGTACTGCTCGGGCGTCACGGTGTAGGTGACGTGTGCCTGCACGGTTCCGGCGAGGCCGGCGAGGGTGGCGCCGACGGCGAAGGCGATGAGCTTGACCCGGAAGCCGTGGATGCCCATGGCCTCGGCCGCCGTCTCGTCCTCGCGGATGGCGACCCAGGCGCGGCCGATGCGGGAGTCGCCGCTGCGCCGGAAGACGAGGACGACGACGGCCGTGATGAGCAGCATCAGGAAGAAGTAGTTGGCGAACCGGCCGATGGTGAAGCCGGCGATGTCGTGCTGGACCCCGAGGTCGAAGCCGAGGATGTTCAGGTCCGGGATCGAGGCGATGCCGTTGGAGCCGTTGGTGAGGTCGGGTCCGGAGGTGCCGTCGGTGTTGTTGGCGGCGATACGGAAGATCTCACCGAAGCCGAGGGTGACGATGGCGAGGTAGTCGCCGCGCAGTCGCAGGGTCGGGGCGCCGATGAGGACGCCGAAGACGAGGGAGGCGACGGCTCCGACGATGACGGCGGCCCAGAAGGGGAAGTGGACGCCGAAGGGCGAGCTGGGAGAGCCGGAGACGAGCGCGGCGGCGTAGGCGCCGACGCCGAGGAAGGCGACGTAGCCGAGGTCGAGCAGACCGGCGAGGCCGACGACGATGTTCAGACCGAGGGCGACCGTGGCGAAGATGAGGATGTAGACGCCGAGGGTGGCGTACTGGTCGTCGGTCTGGGTGAAGGGGAAGCAGGCCGCCGCGATGAAGGCGCCGCAGACGGTGATGTTGGTGTGCCGTGCGGTGATCTGCGAGGCGTGGGCGACCAGGCCGGCGCGGTTGAGCGCGGCGAACGCGAAGCCGGCGGTGATGAGGAAGCCGATGAAGAGTTCGTCGTACTCGGTGCCGATGCCGTAGGTGAAGACGACGAGGGCGAGTGCCAGGACGGCGACGATGATCAGGATCTCGGCGTACGACGGCAGGGCGCGCACCGGGCGCGGGCTGCCGGAGGCGAACGCGGCCCGGACGGTGGCCCAGTGGTGGCCGGCCTGGTGCCTGAAGTGCTCCCAGCCGGTGTCGTCGGGGTCGATCGGGTCGGGTTCGGGCCGCTCGAAGGGGAGGGCGAGGGCGCCGAGGAGCGCGATCAGGGTGGCCGCGGCGACGACGTAGCCGCCGGGTTCCAGGTTGACGAGGCCGCCGAGGTTGAAGCTGATCGCGAGGATCGTGTACCAGGCGGTGACGAAGGTGCCGAGGACGGCGTACTTGAGGGCCGCGTCGGCGCCGGCGGGGGTGAGCCAGCCGAGCCCCTTGACGCCGTAGGAGGCGAGGGCGAACAGGGTGGCGAGGGCACCGCCTACGAGGACGAGGACCTGGAGTCCGCCGGGGTAGCCGTAGAAGGTGAGGTCGCCGGGGAATTCGTCGGTCCAGGTCCAGGCGAGGAACGTGGAGACGACGGCGAGGATGCTGCCGCCGGTGGCGAGGGCCCTGCCGATGTGCGGGGGTATGCCGATGAGGCCGGTGGAGGCGTTCTCGGTGGGGGCGGCCGCGGGGGTCGCGGCGGTGGTCTGTGTGGTCATCGGTGTCACGCCCTGTCCGCAACGCGTTCGCCGAGCAGGCCCTGTGGCCTGAACAACAGCACGAGGATGAGGAGGATGAAGGCCCAGACGTCGGCCCAGGACTGGCTGCCGAACTTGTCCAGGCCGGGGATGTCGGCGATGTAGGCGGTGGCCAGGGTCTCGGCGACGCCGAGGACCACTCCGCCGATCATGGCGCCGTAGATGTTGCCGATGCCGCCGAGGACCGCCGCGGTGAAGGCCTTGAGACCGAGGATGAAGCCCATCTTGAAGTCGATCTGGCCGTACTTGAGGCCGCTGGCGACTCCTCCGACGGCGGCGAAGACGGCGCCGAGGGCGAACGCGATCACGATGATGCGGTCGGTGTTGACACCCATGAGCTTGGCGGTGTCCGGGTCCTGCGCGGTGGCCTGCATGCCGCGTCCGGTGCGGGTGCGCATCACGAAGTAGGCGAGGACGGCCATGCTGATGGGGGCGGCGACGAGGAGGAAGATGTCGCCGGTCTGGATGGTGGCGCCGCCGATGCTGAAGGGGCCGCCCTCGATCTGCGGGAAGGGCAGCTTGGACTTGGCCTCGGGGTAGAAGGCCCAGACGGCCTGCTGGAGGGCGAGGGAGAGTCCGATGGCGGTGATGAGCGGGGCGAGGCGGGGTGCGCCGCGCAGGGGGCGGTAGGCGAACCGTTCCGCTCCGATGGCGACGAGGACCGAGACGATCACGGCGCCGAGCAGCATCAGGGGGAGTGCCACCCAGATGGAGGTGCCGTCGGGCAAGATGTACAGATGTACGGTCAGGGCGCCGAAGGCGCCGACCATGAAGATCTCGCCGTGGGCGAAGTTGATGAGCTGGACGATGCCATAGACCATTGTGTAGCCGATGGCGACGAGGCCGTACATGGATCCCAGTAGCAGGCCGTTGACCAGCTGCTGCGGCAGTTCGTTCACCGCATGTCCTCCGAGCTTCGGAACGTTCGACGGATGGGGCCGGATGCGAGTCCGCGCGGGACGCCAGTGGAACAGCGCCCCGCGCGGCTCGTGGGAGTGGTGCGGGCGGTGGTCAGCCGGTGAAGGTGCCGGACTTCACGGTGCCCCAGTCGCCGTCCTTGACGGAGTACACGGTGAGCTGCTTGTTGGTGGCGTCGCCGAACTCGTCGAAGGAGACCTTGCCGGTCACTCCGTCGAAGGAGACGTTCTGCATGGCGTCGACGACCTTGGAGCGGGCGTCGTCGGGGAGCTTGCCGTCGTTGTCCTCGACGACCTTCTTGACGGCCTCGATGATCGCCCAGGCGGAGTCGTAGGAGTAGCCGCCGTAGGCCTCGAAGGCCTCCTTGTATCCGGCGTCCTTGTAGTTGGCGACGAATTCCTTGGCGGAGGGAAGCTCCTCGACGGGCGCGCCGACGGAGGTGGCGAGGTCGCCGGTGCCGGCCGCGCCGGACAGCTTGATGAAGTCGGCGCTGTAGATGCCGTCACCGCCGACCAGCGGGATCTTGGCGCCGGCTTCCTTGATCTGCTTGCTCAGGGGGCCGGCCTGCGGGTACTCGCCGCCGTAGTAGACGACGTCGGCGCCGGACTGCTTGACCTTGGTGGCGACGGCGTTGAAGTCCTTGCTGTCGGGGTTGATGTGCTCGGTGCCGACCACCTTGCCGCCGAGCTTCTTGAACTCCTCGGTGAAGGTGGCGGCGAGGCCGGCGCCGTAGGTCTTCTTGTCGTCGATGACGAAGACCTTCTTCTTCTTGGCGTCGTTGTAGACGTACTGCGCGGCGAACGGGCCCTGGATGGCGTCCGTGGTCGCGGTGCGGAAGTACGACTTGTACGGCCGTTCCTTCTTGGTCTGCCAGTTCACGCCCTGGGTGAGGGCGGGGTTGGTGTTGGCAGGGGAGACCTCGACCAGCTTGGCCGTGTCGAAGACCTTCTGCATGGACTCGCCGACGGAGGAGTTCAGCGGGCCGACGACGCCGAGGACGTCCTTGTCGGCGACGAGCTTGGTGGCGTTCTGCTGGCCGACGGAGGCCTGGCCCTGGTCGTCGAGGGCTTCGATCTTGAAGGTGACGCCCTCGACGTACTTCTCCTTGTTGGCGGTCTTCGCCGCGAGGTCCACGGAGTTCTTGATACCGAGGCCCAGCGCGGACAGGTCGCCGGTCAGCGGCGCGTCGACGCCGATGACCACGGTGGTGCCACCGTTGCCGGAGTCCGAGCTGCCGCCGCCGTCCTCGTCGCGTGAGCCGCAGGCGGTGAGGGTGAGTGCTCCCGCCACCAGAGTGGCGGTGATGGCGATGAGCGAACGTTGACGCACGATCCAGTCCTTTCCCCTGACAGCCGCTTCCCGGTGGAAACGGCCGAGTCGAGCGCTGGGCCGAAGTGGGAATCGGGCGGCGCGGTGACTGGCCGTGACTCTAAGCGTGGGTGGGGAATGTGGAGGAGACTCTGGCCAAGGCTGTGACGCTCTTGTTATGACACGACGTATTGCAGAGCGGTACCGAGTGGGGGGAACGGCTGAATTCTCGCCGTTTTGCCCTGTCCGCATGGTGAGAAACCGCAGGACCCGGAGGGGCTGGTTCAGGAGTATCGACGGTTTTGGTGATTACCTGAAATCGTTGCCGCAGGCTACTTGCAGGGCTCGGGAGAGGTCCCGTGCGTACCGTGGCCCGAGGATGAAGCTGTGCACCTCCTTTGCGCGCGTATTACGCAGAGTTACATCCAGGAAAGGGAGTCCGGCATTCTGTGGCACTTTTCCGCATTCCGTCACCTGCGTGGTGATGGTGATCTTGCGGGGGGATCCTGTTTTTGTCCGGAAAGGGGTGCGCGGGCTGGATGTCACGGACAGTCCCGCGTACGGCTGGGATATCCGGGTGACGGTGACCGGAGGGCCGGATTCCGTGGTCACCTCCACATCGAAGGCGAAGCTCCGCGAGGCGGTCTTCGCGCCTGTGGTCTGCGGGTTCAGGTACACGACGGCGGTCACCTGGCTCGGGTACGGCGGGTCTGGCGGCGGCTGAGGACGGGGCCGGGTGACATAGAGGTAGCTGCTGCCGGTGAGCACGGCGGCGGCGAGGAGCCCGCCGAGCGCGGCCCTGCGGTGCCGCTCCAAGTGCCGTACGAGCGCCCCGCGTCGAGGACGGGGCACCGGGGAGGCGTCCAGAACGTGAGTGTCCTCTCCCGGCTCGACGGGGCCGACCCCGCTCATCGCCGGGGCCCCTCGTCCGGCCCGCCGGCGCGATACCGCGCGACGCACCCCTCGCGCGCCTCACGGTCGGTCGACCGACCGGTGTCGACCGCCCCTTGACGCTCGGCGGCCCGAGCGGAAGCGACCACCTCGCGCGGAATGCCGTACCGGCCGTCGGACAGTCCCATGGACCGGTGGTCGCCGTAGCCGCGGCCGTCGAGCACCTCGCGCGACCAGTGGCCGACGATCCTCGTGCACAGGTCCGCGTCGGACGTCACACGCGGTGACGGCGAGGAGGCGCGACCGCTGTCGGCTCCGGCCGACGGGACCTCCCGCGCGTGAGCGGAACCCGTCGCACCGCACCCGGTCACCGTCGGGCCCGCCGGCCGCGCGGACACGAGGGGCGCACCGAACACCCCCGCCCACGCCCGAGAGGTGCCGCCCCGTCGCATGCCCCGAACGCTAGGGCGCCTGTCGGCCGGAGGCAATGGCGGTGCGGTGCGGGTCCGTGGTGCGGGGCGGACGCGCTCCCCGCACCACAACGGCCGTCAGCCCGCCGCCTGTTCCCCGTCGCCGGGCCGGACGTCCCGCAGCAGGCAGGTCAGCCGTGCGGTGCACACCCGCTTGTCCGCCTCGTCGGTGATGACGATCTCGTACGTCGCCGTGGACCGCCCCCGGTGCACCGGAGTGGCGACCCCGGTCACCAGGCCGGAGCGGACGCCGCGGTGGTGCGTGCAGTTGAGGTCGACCCCGACGGCGATCTTGGAGCTGCCGCCGTGCAGCATCGAACCCACCGATCCCAGCGTCTCGGCCAGTACGGCGGAGGCGCCGCCGTGCAGCAGCCCGTACGGCTGGGTGTTGCCCTCCACCGGCATCGTCCCGAGGACCCGCTCCGCGGACGCCTCCAGGATCTGCACGCCCATGCGCGTGCCCAGGTGGCCCGCCGAGAACAGTGCCGGCAGGTCCACTCCGAGCGCGGCGTACTCGTCGATGACCTCTCGCGGGAACTTCACCTGCTGCTGCTCTCCCATGGGCCCGGCTCCTTCGTCGTGCGTCGGTACGGCTGTCTGGTGAGCGAACGCTCAGTCGGTCGCCGATTGTTCCAGACGCACCACGACGGACTTGCTGGCCGGGGTGTTGCTGGTGTCCGCGGTGGCGTCCAGCGGCACCAGGACATTGGTCTCCGGGTAGTACGCCGCCGCACACCCCCGCGCGGTCGGATAGTGCACGACGCGGAAACCGGGCGCCCTGCGTTCCACGCCGTCCTTCCACTCGCCGACCAGATCGACGTAACTGCCGTCCGCGAGCCGCAGCTCCCGCGCGTCCTCGGGGTTGACCAGCACCACGCGGCGGCCGTTCCTGATCCCCCGGTAGCGGTCGTCGAGACCGTAGATCGTGGTGTTGTACTGGTCGTGCGAACGCAGCGTCTGCAGCAGCAGCCGGCCCTTCGGCAGCGCGGGGTACTCCACCGGCGCGGCGGTGAAGTTGGCCTTGCCGGTGGCGGTGGGGAAGCGGCGCTCGTCGCGCGGGGCGTGGGGGAGCGCGAAGCCCCCGGGGCGGGCCACGCGCGCGTTGAAGTCCTCGAAGCCGGGGATCACCCGCGTGATGCGGTCGCGGATCGTCGCGTAGTCCTTCTCGAACTCCTCCCACGGCACCGTGTCGTCCTCGCCGAGGACGCGGCGGGCCAGCCGGCACACGATGGCCGGCTCCGACAGCAGCCGCGGGCCCGCCGGTTCGAGGCGTCCGCGCGAGGCGTGCACCATGCCCATGGAGTCCTCGACCGTCACGAACTGCTCACCGCCGCCCTGCAGGTCGCGTTCCGTGCGGCCGAGCGTCGGCAGGATCAGGGCGCGCGCGCCCGTGACGGTGTGCGAGCGGTTCAGCTTGGTCGACACGTGCACGGTCAGCCGGGCCCGGCGCATCGCGGCCTCGGTGACCTCCGTGTCGGGGGAGGCGGAGACGAAGTTGCCGCCCATGGCGAAGAAGACCTTCGCCTTGCCGTCGCGCAGGGCTCGGATGGCCCGTACGACGTCGAAGCCGTGCTCGCGCGGGGGTGCGAAGCCGAACTCCTTCTCCAGTGCGTCCAGGAACGCGGGCGCGGGCCGCTCGAAGATGCCCATGGTGCGGTCGCCCTGCACGTTGGAGTGACCGCGCACCGGGCACACGCCCGCACCGGGGCGGCCGATGTTGCCGCGCAGCAGCAGGAAGTTGACGACCTCGCGGATCATGGGCACGGAGTGCTTGTGCTGGGTGAGCCCCATCGCCCAGCACACGATGGTGCGCTTCGATTCGAGGACCATCCGCAGACACCGCTCGATGTCCCCGCGCGTGAGGCCGGTTGCGGTGAGCGTCTCGTCCCAGTCGGCGGCACGCGCGGCCTCGGTGAACTCCTCGTAGCCGTGCGTGTGTTCGCGTACGAACTCCTCGTCGACCGCGCCGGGTGTGTCGAGGATCAGCTTGTTGAGGAGGCGGAACAGGGCCTGGTCGCCGCCGATGCGGATCTGCAGGAACAGATCGGTCAGGGCGGCGCCGGTGGTGAGCCCCTTGGGGGTCTGCGGGTTCTTGAAGCGCTCCAGGCCCGCCTCCGGCAGCGGGTTGACGCTGATGATCCGCGCGCCGTTCTCCTTGGCCTTCTCCAGGGCGGACAGCATGCGCGGATGGTTGGTGCCGGGGTTCTGGCCGGCGACGATGATCAGGTCGGCCTTGTAGAGGTCCTCCAGCAGGACGCTGCCCTTGCCGACGCCGATCGTCTCCGACAGGGCCGAACCGGACGACTCGTGGCACATGTTGGAGCAGTCGGGCAGGTTGTTGGTGCCGAGCCGGCGGGCGAACAGCTGGTAGAGGAAGGCGGCCTCGTTGCTGGTGCGTCCCGAGGTGTAGAAGACGGCCTCGTCCGGGGAACCGAGGGCGGCGATCTCCTCGGCGACGATGTCGAAGGCCCGCTCCCAGGTGACCGGCTCGTAGTGCTCGCCGCCCTCGGGCAGGTACATGGGGTGCGTCAGCCGGCCCTGCTGCCCCAGCCAGTAGCCGCTGCGGCCGGACAGGTCGGCGACCGGGTGCGCGGCGAAGAACTCCGGGGTGACCCGGCGCAGGGTGGCCTCCTCGGCCACGGCCTTCGCCCCGTTCTCGCAGAACTCCGCGCGGTGCCGGTGCTCCGGCTCCGGCCAGGCGCACCCCGGGCAGTCGAAGCCGTTCTTCTGATTCACGCTGAGCAGCGTCAGCGCCGTCCGCTTCACGCCCATCTGCTGCTGCGCCATCCGCAGGGTGTGCCCGATCGCGGTCAGCCCGGCGGCCACGTGTTTCGGCCCGGCAACCCGCGGCGCGTCCTGAACCGGATCCCCCTGGGGCGGCTTCGTTGCCATCGCGCACTCCTGTTCCACATACACGTATGAGGTGGACCCCCGATCCTGCCACGCCCTGTTGTCAGCCCGTCCGGCGTTGTCGTCAGCCCGTCCGGCGTTTGAGGACGAGGCCCGTTCAGGGCCGAAAGGGGGTATGGGGGCGCAGCCCCCAGGGATGGGACGGGAAGGGGCGGAGGGGGCGAATCAACCCCACGGCACACGCCCGCCCCCCACTGTCGGTGCCACGTGGCAGGATCGGACACGTGGCAGACACAGCATCGAAGAAGACCGACCAGACTCCCGGCGGAACCCGCCCCCGACTGATGCTCATGGACGGGCACTCCCTCGCGTACCGCGCGTTCTTCGCGCTGCCCGCGGAAAACTTCACCACCGCGACGGGCCAGCCGACGAACGCGATCTACGGCTTCGCTTCGATGCTGGCCAACACACTCCGTGACGAGGCCCCCACCCACTTCGCCGTCGCCTTCGACGTCTCCCGCAAGACATGGCGCTCGGAGGAGTTCACCGAGTACAAGGCGAACCGCTCCAAGACCCCGGACGAGTTCAAGGGCCAGGTCCAGCTCATCGGCGAGCTGCTCGACGCGATGCACGCCGACCGCTTCGCCGTCGAGGGCTTCGAGGCGGACGACATCATCGCCACCCTCGCCACCCAGGCCGAGGCCGAGGGCTTCGAGGTGCTGATCGTCACCGGCGACCGGGACTCCTTCCAGCTGGTCTCCGAGCACACCACGGTGCTGTACCCGACGAAGGGCGTCTCCGAGCTGACCCGGTTCACCCCGGAGAAGGTCGTCGAGAAGTACGGCCTGACCCCCGCGCAGTACCCCGACTTCGCGGCGCTGCGCGGCGACCCGTCGGACAACCTGCCCGGCATCCCCGGCGTCGGCGAGAAGACGGCCGCGAAGTGGATCAACCAGTTCGGTTCCTTCGCGGAGCTGGTCGAGCGCGTCGAGGAGGTCAAGGGCAAGGCCGGGCAGAACCTGCGCGACCACCTGGAGTCCGTCAAGCTCAACCGCCGGCTCACCGAGCTGGAGCGCCGGGTCGAGCTGCCCCGGAGCGTCCTCGACCTGGAGCGGGCCGCCTACGACCGCAAGGCCGTGGCGATGATCCTGGACACCCTGGAGATCAGGAACCCGTCGCTGCGCGAGCGGCTGTTCGCCGTCGACCCGGGCGCGGAGGAGGCCGAGGCCACCCCGGTCGTCTCGGAGGGCGTGGAGCTGGACGGCACGGTGCTGGGCACCGGCGAGCTGACCGCCTGGCTCACCGGGCACGGCACCGGCCCGCTCGGCGTCGCCACGGTCGACACCTGGGCCCTGGGCACCGGCTCCGTCGCCGAGGTCGCGCTGGCCACGTCCGCCGGACCGGCCGCCTGGTTCGACCCGTCCGAGCTGGACGAGGCCGACGAGCGGGCGTTCTCGGCCTGGCTCGCCGACGCGGACAGGCCCAAGGTGTTCCACAACGCCAAGGGCGCGATGCGGGTCTTCGCCGAGCACGGCTGGACCATCGAGGGCGTCACCATGGACACCGCGCTCGCCGCGTACCTGGTGAAGCCGGGCCGTCGCTCCTTCGACCTGGACGCGCTGTCCCTGGAGTACCTGCACCGCGAGCTGGCGCCCGCCGCCGCGCCCGACGGCCAGCTGGCCTTCGGCGCGGACGACGGCGCTCAGGCCGAGGCGCTGATGGTGCAGGCCCGCGCCATCCTCGACCTGGGCGAGGCCTTCGAGGGCCGTCTGGAGGAAGTGGGCGCGGCGGACCTGCTCCGTGACATGGAGCTGCCCACGTCCGCGCTGCTCGCCCGCATGGAGCGGCACGGCATCGCGGCCGACCGGGAGCACCTCCAGACGATGGAGCAGATGTTCGCGGGTGCCGTGCAGCAGGCGGTGAAGGAGGCGCACGCGGCGGCGGGGCACGAGTTCAACCTGGGCTCGCCCAAGCAGCTCCAGGAGGTCCTCTTCGGCGAGCTGGCCCTGCCGAAGACGAAGAAGACGAAGACCGGCTACACCACGGACGCCGACGCCCTGGCCTGGCTCGCCACGCAGACCGAGAACGAACTGCCGGTGATCATGCTCCGCCACCGGGAGCAGGCGAAGCTGCGCGTCACCGTCGAGGGCCTGATCAAGACGATCGCCGCGGACGGCCGTATCCACACCACGTTCAACCAGACCGTCGCCGCGACGGGCCGTCTGTCCTCGACGGACCCCAACCTCCAGAACATCCCGGTCCGTACGGACGAGGGCCGCGCGATCCGCCGCGGCTTCGTCGTCGGCGAGGGCTTCGAGTCGCTCCTCACGGCCGACTACAGCCAGATCGAGCTGCGGGTGATGGCCCACCTCTCCGAGGACGCCGGCCTGATCGAGGCGTTCACCTCGGGCGAGGACCTGCACACCACGGCGGCCGCCCAGGTGTTCTCGGTCGAGCAGTCCGCGGTGGACGCGGAGATGCGCCGCAAGATCAAGGCGATGTCGTACGGGCTGGCGTACGGGCTGTCGGCCTTCGGCCTCTCCCAGCAGCTGAACATCGAGGCGGCGGAGGCCCGCGCCCTGATGGACGCGTACTTCGAGCGCTTCGGCGGCGTACGGGACTATCTGCGCCGGGTCGTCGACGAGGCTCGGGCGACCGGCTACACGGCGACGCTCTTCGGCCGCCGCCGCTACCTGCCCGACCTCAACAGCGACAACCGCCAGCGCCGCGAGGCGGCGGAGCGCATGGCGCTGAACGCGCCGATCCAGGGCACGGCGGCGGACATCGTCAAGATCGCCATGCTGAACGTGGGCCGCGCACTGCGCGAGGCGAACCTGCGCTCCCGCATGCTCCTCCAGGTCCACGACGAAATCGTCCTGGAGCTGGCCCCCGGTGAACGCGCCACGGTGGAGGACCTGGTCCGCCGGGAAATGGCGTCCGCGGTCGAGCTTCGAGTCCCCCTGGGCGTCTCTGTGGGCGCGGGCCCGGACTGGGAGTCGGCGGCACACTGAAGCCTTCCGGGGGGTGAAGCCGGCCCGTCCGGTCGAGGACGCAGCCCGTTCAGGGCCGAAGGAGGTTTTTTGGGGGGCACAGCCCCCGGGGCCGGGAACCTTCACCCGCGTGGCCCCTGCGGGAAAGCCGCCACCCGCAGGGCCGGACACCATGCCATGCATGGGTATACGCGTGCTTCACCGCAGAGCGGCACCCCCGCGCCCCGGCGGACAGACGGTGTTCCCGCCGGTTCCGGTCTTCGCGGCCGCCGCGAGTACCGCCCGCACCCCCGCCGTCCCCGTCACCCTCGCGACCGCGCTGCGGAACGCCACGGCGGACCTGGGCCGCCGTATCGCCGACGGCCGCCGGAGAACCGACCGCACCCCCACCGCCGGAGGCCTCGCGGGCGAGCGGCCGCCGTGGCGGCTGTGGGCCGAGCTGGCCCGCGCCTACCTCACCCTCGCGCTCACCCTGCTGCCCCGCCCCCGCCCGGTCCGTACCGTCACCGTGTTCGTCGCGGCGAGCGACACCCTCAGCGTGCGTCCGTACGGCTCGGCCGCCGCGTATCGGCGCCCGCAGGGACCCCCGTGGCCGGACGCCGCACCCTGACGGCCACCGCGTACAACGGCAGCGCGAGGACCAGCCCCGCGCCCGCACCGAAGCACACCGTCGGAATCAGTTCCCAGGGTTTCGCGGTCGAGCCCCAGTAGGCCCACCACCGCGAGGCCCGCTGCACCGCCCCCACCACCGCGCACCCGCCGAGCAGCGCGACGGCCCACCACCGGTCCCCGGCGGACAGCGGGGGAACCCCCGGGGGTCCGGCACCGTCCGGCGCCCGCCGCAGCGCCCGCACCACGAACAGCGTGATGACGACCGCGGCCACCGCCGAACCGCCGTACTGCAGATACCAGTACAGCGGCGACCCCGCCACCTCCTCGCCCAGTACGGGAAACACCCGCATCCCCCACCGGTCGAGATGCGTGAACGCGTCCCAGACCACATGCGTCAACGCCCCCAGCACGGCCGACACGTACCAGCGCGCCACCAGCGACGGCCGCATCCGCGCACGCGGCGCCCCGCAGCGCAGCAGCGCCGCCGCCCGCCCCTGCCGGGCCCGCGGCAACAGCGCCACCAGCGGTTCACGCACCAGCAGCCACAGCCCCACCAGCACCCAGGCGATGAGCACATCGACCGTGAACACACCCCAGAACGCGTGGGTGACGTCACCGAACTCCATCGCCCCGGACAGGACACTCGCCGCGTAATAGGTCATGTCGGGAGCGAAGCTGCCCGCGACCAGCACGGCGGGAACCAGGGAGCCCCGCCCGCTCCCGTCCGTGCGCACGGCGGGCAGCACCGCCGCCGCATGGCTCAGCGTGAACGGCAACGCGGCTCCTCGTGACAGTGGTTGACCGGGCCCACGGGCCCACCTGATCGGCAGGCCCAGTATGCGGGACGCCCCGCACCGGTCCCCGTCACGCGGGAACGTGGCCAACCGGTGAATATCGGGCATGAACGGGTGTCCGTGCAAAGGAAGTTGTCGTAGGGTCGCGAGGGCCGTCGTGCCGGATGTCCACAGGAGGGCAACCAGCGGGGCGGGCAGATCGTCACAACAGGGCGAACACAACACAGGCTGACGGACGGCACGGCGTCCACGGGAGGGGTTCACTCTATGGCGGCGCAATTCGGCAGGAGGCTGCGCAAGGGAGTGACGACCACCGCCGTGGCCGCGGCGGCGGTGGCGGCCCTGTCCGCGTCCCAGGCTCCCGGCGCGACGACCGACGACCAGGGCAGACAGACCACCTCGGACGCCACGTCCTCGCCCGAGGAGGCGGCCGACGCCGCCGGCGCGACCGGCAACTCGCCGTACTACACGGACCTGCCGCCGCTCAACAGCCCCAACCCCGCACCGTCCGCGAGCACCGGAACGGACGTGTCCGGCGTGACCGAGGCCGGCATACCCGCGACCGTCCTCGACGCCTACAAGCAGGCCGAGGCCGCCCTGCGCGAGAAGAAGCCCGGCTGCCACCTGCCCTGGCAACTGCTCGCCGCCATCGGCAAGGTGGAGTCCGGCCAGGCCCGCGGCGGACGCGTCGACGCCGACGGCACCACCCTCTCGCCCATCCTCGGCCCCCAGCTCGACGGCAACGGCTTCGCCCTCATCAAGGACACCGACAACGGCGCCTACGACGGCAACAGCTCCTACGACCAGGCCATCGGCCCCATGCAGTTCATCCCCTCCACCTGGGAGTGGGCGGGCCGGGACGGCAACGGCGACGGCGATGAGGACCCCAACAACATCTACGACGCCGCCCTCGCCGCCGGCCACTACCTGTGCCGTTTCGGCTGGGACCTGTCCGACCAGCGCGACCTCGACCGGGCGATCCTCAGCTACAACAACTCGACGGAGTACCTGAACACCGTCATGTCGTGGCTGGAGTACTACCGCAGGGGCACCCACGAGATCCCCGACGGCACCGGCACGCTGCCCACGGACCGCAGCGACAGCGGCAGCGTCACGGTGCGGCCCTCCCCGACGGTGCCGGGCACGTCGCCGTCGCCGAAGCCCAGCCCGAAGCCGGACAAGCCGTCCGGCTCCAGCCCGACCCCCAAGCCGCCGGCCGGCCCCGCCACCCCGAGCACGCCGCCCGGCACCACCCCTCCCACTCCCACTCCCACCGACACGGTGGACCACCTGGAGGACGCCGGCACGGCGACGCTCACCGCGATGGCGGGCGACACGTTCACCAAGAGGATCAGCACCCGCGCCGAGACGGACGCCGGCGAGGCCGTGGCCAAGGTGCGGATCCGGTTCACCGTCGTCGGTGACACCGACACCACCTTCACCGGCGGCGAGAGCGTGGCCACCGTCGTCACCAACAGCTCGGGCGTCGCCGTGGCCCCCGCGCTCCGGGCGGGCGAGAAGACCGGCCCCGTCGCCGTCCGGGCCACCGTGGTCGGCCGGACGGTCAAGGGCGTCGCCTACAAGGCGACGGTCACCGAGCGCGCCGCCGACACCCTCGTCCGCACCAGTGACGAGGCGCTCACCTGCGCGCCGGGCGGCGAGTTCGCGGACGCGGTCGAGCTGAAGGCCACGTACGAGGGTGCCGCCGCAGACAAGGTGGCCGCCACCGCGACGCTCGTCGCGTCGGCCGACGACCCGGCCGTGAACGACAAGGGCCCCTACTTCAAGGACGCCGACGGCAAGGCCGTCCGCACCCTGAGCGGTCTGACGACGGACGCGGACGGCCTGCTGAAGCTGCCTCAGCTGTACGCGGACGACACCACCGGCACGTTCCTGCTCCGCGTCACCACCGCGGGCGGGGCGACCCGCACGGTCGAACTGACCGTGGCGGCGCCGGACGGGACGGAACCCCCGGCCCCGTCCACCGGCCCGTCGGCGAGCCCCACCGCCTGACGGCACGCGGAACGGATCACCGCCGGAGCCGGGCGTTGGTGTACCGGGTCGGCTCGGCGGTGGCCGGATCCTTTGGCCACGGATGCCTGGGGTAGCGCCCGCGCAGTTCGGCCCGTACGCCCTTGTAGCCGTCCCGCCAGAACGAGGCGAGGTCGGCGGTCACGGCGGCGGGCCGCCCGGCCGGGGACAGCAGGTGCACCAGCAGCGGCACCCCGGCCACCCGCGGTGACTCCTGGAGGCCGAACATCTCCTGGAGCTTCACGGCGAGCACCGGCTGCTCCGGGTCGGAGTAGTCGATCCGGATTCCGGACCCACTGGGTACGGTGATCCGCTCGGGGGCGAGTTCGTCGAGCCGCACGGCCTCGCCGGAGGCCCAGGGCAGCAGCCGCGCGAGTGCCTGCCCGGCGTCGATCCGCGCGAGATCGGCCCGCCGCCGGGCACGGCTCAGCTCCGGCTCCAGCCACTCCTGCACGCGCGCGTGCAGCGCCTCGTCGGAGACATCGGGCCACGGCTCACCGAGCCGGCCGTGCAGGAAGGCCAGCCGCTGCCGCAGTACGGCCGCCCCGGCCGGCCACCGCAGCAGCCCGAACCCCTCCCGCCGCAGCCCGTCCAGCAACGCGGCCCGTACGAGCGAGGGGCCGGCGCCGGGGTACGGCCGTACGGCCACCTCCACCGCCCCGAGCCGCTCGACCCGCCGCGCGACGACGTCCCCGTCGCCCCAGCCCACTTCCTCCCGGTGCTCCAGCAACGCCCCCGCCGCGACCCGCGCGACCCCCTCGTCGACGACGACCCCGAGCTGCACGCGCGCGTGCCCCCGCCCCACCGGCCGATCGGCCACGGCGACGGCGATCCACTCGGCCCCCCGCAACGGGGACCCCGCCCCCACCTCGGCCCGCGTCCCACCCACCATCAGATACGAACCGCCCTCCGCGCGGGCCACCCGCTCCGGAAACGCCAGCGCCACCACCAGCCCGGCCCGCCCGTCCTCCCCGCCGGAGAGCCCGTCGCGCACCCTGGCGGACGGGGTGTCGGCGCCGTGCCCCACCGCGGGGGAGGCGCCTCGTGCCGGCCGGCCGGGGGCCTGCGCGGTGGGCGGGGCCCCGGCCCCGGCGTCGGACCCGGCCTCCGGCGCAGGCAGGGAGCCCCGTGTCGTCCCGCCGGCGGTGTCGGGGGTCAGGCGGCGGAGGCGGCCGGCCTCCCTGCGCCAGCGGGCGGCGTACGTGTCGCCGCCGCGGCGGGCGGCCCGCAGCGCGGCGGTGAGGTCGTCGCCGTATTCGCGTGGTGGTTCCTCGCCGATCAGGGCGACCACCTCGGCCGCGAGGTCCGGGCCCACCACCGGTGCCGCGTCCAGCAGGGCGCGGCCCAGACGCGGGTGCAGGCCCAGACGGGCCAGCCGCGCCCCACGCCCACCGGCCCGCCCGTCGGGGCCCACCGCCCCGATCGCCGTCAGGACGGAGCGGGCCGCCGCCATCGCCCCGGCCGGCGGGGGATCCAGCAGCGCCAGCCCCGAGGCGTCCGGATCGCCCCAGCAGGCCGCCTGGAGCGCGAACGCAGTCAGGTCGGCCACCTTGATCTCGGGGGAGGGGAACCGCGGCAGCCGCGCGTCCTCCGCCTCCGCCCAGCACCGGTACACCGCCCCCGGCGCCTCACGCCCGGCCCGCCCCGCCCGCTGCCGCCCCGCCGCGCGGGAGGCCCGCACCGTCGTCAGCGCGCTCAGCCCCCGCGCGTGGTCCACGCGCGGCTCCCGCGCCAGCCCCGAGTCCACGACCACCCGCACCCCGGGAACCGTCAGCGACGACTCCGCCACCGAGGTCGCCAGCACCACCCGGCGCCGCTCCCCGGCGGACAGCACCGCGTCCTGCACGGCGGCCGGCGCCCGCCCGTGCACCTGGAGCACGTCGACACCACCGAGGTCCCCGAGCCGCCCGGCCACCCGGGCGATCTCACCGACCCCCGGCAGGAACGCCAGCACGTCCCCGTCCCGCTCCGCCAGCGCCCGCCGCACCACCGACGCCACGTGCGTCAGCAGCGCCGGATCGACCCGCATCCCGTGCGGCGGCCGTACCGCACGCGCGGGCGGCGACCACACCACGTCCACCGGGTACGCGGCACCGTGCGCCTCGACCACCGGCGCGTCCCCCAGCAGCCGCGCCCAGCCCTCCGCGTCCGTCGTCGCCGACGCGGCCACCAGCCGCAGCTCCGGGCGCAGCGCCTGGCGCACGTCCCACAGGAACGCCGCTGCCGTGTCCGCGTCCAGATGCCGCTCGTGGCACTCGTCGAGCACCACCACGTCCACACCGGAAAGCTCCTGGTCGCGCTGGAGGCGCTGGAGGAGCACACCGGTCGTGACGACCTCCACGCGCGTGTGCCGACCCACCGTCCGCTCCCCGCGCACGGTGAAACCGACCGACTCGCCGACCCGCTCACCCAGCAGCCACGCCATCCGCCGTGCCGCCGCGCGGGCCGCGATCCGCCGCGGCTCGGCGACCACCACCCGCCGCGCGGGCCCGTCCCCGAGCAGTCCCGCCAGCGCCAGCGGCACCAGCGTCGTCTTACCGGTACCGGGCGGCGCCACCAACACAGCCGTGCCGTGCGCATCGAGCGCGTCGGTCAGCCCCGGCAGGGCCTCGCGTACGGGAAGGGCGTCCAGGGCGTCATGACGGATCACGTACTCAGTCTCGTACGCACACGAAGATCGCCGTCCCCGGAATCAGATTCCCGCGCAGCGGCGACCAGCCGCCCCACTCGGCGGTGTTCCAGGCCGGCCACTCCGGCTCCACCAGATCCACCAGCCGGAACCCCGAGGCGACGACGTCACGGACGCGGTCCCCGAGCGTCCTGTGGTGCTCCACGTACACCGCGCGGCCCTTCTCGTCCTGCTCGACGTAAGGAACGCGGTCGAAGTACGAGGCGGACACGCTCAGCCCCTCCGGACCGGGCTCGTCCGGGAACGCCCAGCGGATCGGATGCGTGACCGAGAAGACCAGCCGGCCGCCGGGCCGCAGCACCCGCCGCACCTCGCGCAGCACCAGCCGCGGATCGGCGACGAAGGGCAGCGCCCCGTACGCCGAGCAGGCCAGGTCGAAGGAGCCGTCCGCGAACGGCAGCGCGCCCGCGTCGGCGCACACCAGCGGGACCGGCCCGCCGATCCGCAGCGCGTGCTGCAACTGCCGGTGCGAGATGTCCAGTGCCACCGGCCGCGCTCCCTGCGCGGCCAGCCAGCGCGAGCACTGCGCCGCGCCGGCGCCCAGCTCCAGGACGTCCCGCCCCTTCAGTTCCTCCGGCGGGCCGAGCAGCTCCGCCTCCACCTCGTCCAGGCCCTCGGGCCCCCACACGAAGCGGTCGTCGCCGAGGAACGTGCCGTGCTCGGTCTGGTACTCGTCCGCGTTGCGGTCCCACCAGCCCCGGTTGGCGCGGGAGCTCTCCGTGACACCGGCCTGCCGCCGGGTCGCCTCCGGTTCGGGCGTTTCGGGCTCTTGGATGATGGGCTCCCTCGTCGTACTCTTCCGTCCAGCCGGTCCCGGCGTGTCGCCGAAGGGTCTTCACCGCCCTTGTGTGGCCTCGGGGGACCGCAGTTGTGCCGGTTATGCGGCGATCCGCCCCGGGTGGGCGGCTTCGCGCATTGACCCTGCCCGGCTGCCCCCGTATGCTACAAGTTGCGCTGCGAGCCTGCGCACCTCAGACGTAGCAGGCTGCGCTCGCATCTGTTGTATGTCCCCTCGGTTCTCGAGGTGTCATCGCCGGTCAACGGTGGTGCGCTTCCTTGGCTGTCCGGCTTCTGCAGAGCGAAACGGGCTCCCGGCGTAAGCAGTACCTACGACTCAATGTCCGTACCGGAGCCCTTTCCCACATGACGAGCAGCACCGAGACCACCGCCACCACCCCGCAGGTTGCGGTCAACGACATCGGTAACGAGGAAGCCTTCCTCGCCGCGATCGACGAGACGATCAAGTACTTCAACGACGGCGACATCGTCGACGGCGTCATCGTGAAGGTCGACCGGGACGAGGTCCTGCTCGACATCGGTTACAAGACCGAAGGTGTCATCCCGAGCCGCGAGCTCTCGATCAAGCACGACGTCGACCCGAACGAGGTCGTCAAGGTCGGCGACGAGATCGAGGCCCTTGTTCTCCAGAAGGAGGACAAGGAAGGCCGCCTGATCCTCTCGAAGAAGCGTGCCCAGTACGAGCGGGCCTGGGGCACCATCGAGAAGATCAAGGAAGAGGACGGCATCGTCACCGGTACCGTCATCGAGGTCGTCAAGGGTGGTCTCATCCTCGACATCGGCCTCCGTGGCTTCCTGCCGGCTTCTCTCGTCGAGATGCGTCGTGTCCGCGACCTCCAGCCCTACGTGGGCAAGGAGCTCGAGGCCAAGATCATCGAGCTGGACAAGAACCGCAACAACGTGGTCCTGTCCCGCCGTGCCTGGCTGGAGCAGACCCAGTCCGAGGTCCGCCAGACGTTCCTCACGACCCTCCAGAAGGGTCAGGTCCGTTCCGGCGTCGTCTCCTCGATCGTCAACTTCGGTGCCTTCGTGGACCTGGGTGGCGTCGACGGTCTGGTGCACGTCTCCGAGCTGTCCTGGAAGCACATCGACCACCCCTCCGAGGTCGTCGAGGTCGGCCAGGAGGTCACGGTCGAGGTCCTCGACGTCGACATGGACCGCGAGCGTGTCTCCCTGTCGCTGAAGGCGACCCAGGAAGACCCGTGGCAGCAGTTCGCCCGCACCCACCAGATCGGCCAGGTCGTGCCCGGCAAGGTCACGAAGCTGGTTCCGTTCGGTGCGTTCGTCCGCGTGGACGAGGGCATCGAGGGTCTGGTCCACATCTCCGAGCTGGCCGAGCGCCACGTGGAGATCCCGGAGCAGGTCGTCCAGGTCAACGACGAGATCTTCGTCAAGGTCATCGACATCGACCTCGAGCGCCGTCGCATCAGCCTCTCGCTGAAGCAGGCCAACGAGGCCTTCGGTGCCGACCCGTCGGTGGTCGAGTTCGACCCGACCCTGTACGGAATGGCCGCGTCCTACGACGACCAGGGCAACTACATCTACCCCGAGGGCTTCGACCCCGAGACCAACGACTGGCTCGAGGGCTACGAGACCCAGCGCGAGGCGTGGGAGACCCAGTACGCCGAGGCGCAGCAGCGTTTCGAGCAGCACCAGGCGCAGGTCATCAAGTCCCGCGAGGCGGACGAGAAGGCCGCTGCCGAGGGTGGTGAGGACGTCGCTCCGGCCGCGTCCGGTGGCGGCGGTTCGTACTCCTCCGAGGGTGGCGACCAGTCCGGTGCGCTGGCTTCGGACGAGGCGCTGGCCGCCCTGCGCGAGAAGCTGGCGGGTGGGCAGAGCTGAACGCTCTCCGCTGAGGCTTAGCCGTTGACTGAGGGGCCGCACCTTTCGAGGTGCGGCCCCTCGGTGCTGCGTTGTGGGGCTGCGGGTCGGTGGGGGCTTGTCGCGCCCACGCGGCGGAGCCGCATGTCGATGAGGCCCCGTGCCCCGGGGAGTTGTCCTCGCCGGGGAATGTCAGTGGTGCGTGCCACGTTGTGCAGTACGGACATGAGGAGGAGCGGTCACTGTGCTTGATCCGCAGGGTTTGTACGCATGGGAGCCGAAGGGGCTCGGCGTCGTCGACATGGCGCTGGCCCAGGAGTCGGCCGGGCTTGTCATGCTCTACCACTTCGACGGATACATCGACGCGGGGGAGACCGGGGACCAGATCGTCGACCGGCTGCTCGACTCGCTGCCCCACCAGGTCGTCGCCCGGTTCGACCACGACCGGCTCGTCGACTACCGCGCCCGGCGCCCGCTGCTGACCTTCACCCGCGACCGGTGGAGCGACTACGAGGTGCCCGCCATCGAGGTGCGCCTCGTCCAGGACGCCACGGGAGCGCCCTTCCTGCTGCTCTCCGGGCCCGAACCGGACGTCGAGTGGGAGCGCTTCGCCGCCGCCGTCCAGCAGATCGTGGAGCGGCTCGGCGTACGCCTGTCGGTGAACTTCCACGGCATCCCCATGGGCGTCCCGCACACCCGGCCCGTCGGCCTCACCCCGCACGGCAACCGCGCCGACCTCGTCCCGGCGGGCGGCAGCCTCTTCGACGAGGCGCAGGTGCCCGGCAGCGCCGAGGCGCTCGTCGAGTACCGGCTCATGCAGGCCGGGCACGACGTCCTGGGCGTCGCCGCGCACGTGCCGCACTACATCGCCCGTTCCCCGTACCCGGACGCGGCACTGACCGCCCTGGAGGCCATCACGGCCGCGACGGGACTGGTCCTGCCCGGCGTCGCGCACGCGCTGCGCACCGACGCCCACCGCACCCAGACCGAGATCGACCGCCAGATCCAGGAGGGCGACGAAGAACTCACCGCCCTCGTCCAGGGCCTGGAGCACCAGTACGATGCCGCAGCGGGCGCGGAGACCCGGGGAAACATGCTCGCCGAGCCGGTGGAGATCCCGTCGGCGGACGAGATCGGCCGCGAGTTCGAGCGCTTCCTGGCGGAGCGCGAGGGCGACAACTGACGCCGTAGGCTGCTTCCCATGCTGAAAGTGGGCCTGACCGGCGGTATCGGTGCCGGTAAGAGTGAGGTGTCGCGGCTGCTCGTCGGGTGCGGGGCCGTGCTGATCGACGCGGACCGGATCGCGCGCGAGGTCGTCGAACCGGGGACGCCCGGTCTGGCGGCGGTCGTGGACGCGTTCGGCGCGGAGGTCCTCACCGCGGACGGCCGGCTCGACCGGCCCAGGCTGGGCTCCGTCGTCTTCGCCGACCCGGAGAGACTGGCCGTCCTCAACTCGATCGTCCACCCCCTGGTGGGCGCCCGCTCCCGCGAGCTGGAGGAGGCCGCCGCCGAGGACGCCGTCGTGATCCATGACGTCCCGCTCCTCACGGAGAACGGCCTGGCCCCCCTCTACGACCTGGTGATCGTCGTCGACGCGAGCCCGGAGACCCAGCTCGACCGGCTCGTGGGCCGGCGCGGCATGACGGCGGAGGACGCACGCGCGCGGATGGCCGCCCAGGCGACCCGCGAGCAGCGCCGGGAGATAGCCGACATCGTCATCGACAACGACGTCCCCCTCGACGAGCTGGAACAGCGGGTCGAGGACGTGTGGTCCGGGCTCGTCCACCGGGCGCGGACCTCCCACCCGGAATAGCGGGTGCCGGACGGGGCGTTGAACCCGTTCAGCGAGGGAAGGATTCCGCCGTGCCCGAGACCAGCGGTTCGACCGGACGTACGCCGGAAACGCATGTCATCGACTTCCGTGCCGCCGAGCACCTGCTCGCCTCCCGGGACCCGAGGGGCGCGGTGAAGCTGCTCGACGGCGTCATAGACGTCCACCCGGAGAACACCGCCGCGCGGTTGCTGCGCGCCCGTGCCTTCTTCGCGGCGGCTCAGCTGCGCCCCGCCGAGCTGGAGTTCTCCCTCGTCCTGGAGCGCGAGCCGGACAACGCCTTCGCCCACTTCGCCCTCGCCCGCACCTACCAGCGGCAGGGCCGCCCGCACCCGGCCAAGCGCCACTTCCGGCTGGCGGCCGCGCTGGACCCGAACCCGGAGTACCTGAAGGCGGCCCGCTTCGACGCGTGACGACCCGCGTCACGGGTGGCTCCGCGGCGGCCGGTACGGGGGCACGTCGCGCCCCGGCTGGTAATGCGGCCCCTGGCGGACGTGCCGCAGGACGACGACCAGGTCGACCGTGACGACCAGCCACAGCACCCCGCAGACGAGGGCCCAGCCCGGGTGCCCCGCGAGCGCGAACGCCACCGTCCCGGACACCGTCCAGACCACGCCCCACACGCTCAGCCAGAACCGCATCCGCAGAGCACTGCGCGCGGTCGCCGGCTCACTGCCCGTACGCATCGCGATCACCACCCCGTCCACGCCGGTCTCCCGGTTCCGGGTTCCCCGAACCGGCTCCGGGACCACCCGTCACTCGATCGGGTGAACCGGAAGGGGGTGGGAACGGGTGTGCGGACGCGAACCGTTGGACGGGCATGGAACTGAAAATGCGTGAGGGCTATGAGGGGACGGGCCCCGGGGCGATCACCCCGGACGGCTGCGCGGTGGAGCTGTACTCACGGCTGCCCGTCGGGGACGAGCCGGACATCATCGCCGCCGCGGTGCCGGGGCGGGCGCGGGTCCTGGAGCTGGGCAGCGGCGTCGGGCGGATGACCCACGCGCTGCTGGAGCGCGGCTTCGAGGTCACGGCGGTGGACGAGTCCGCCGAGATGCTGGAGCGGGTGCGCGGGGCGCGGACGATATGCGGCCCGATAGAGCGGCTCGACCTCGGCGAGACGTTCGACGTGGTGCTGCTCGCGTCGTTCCTGGTGCACGCGGGAGACGTGGAGGTGCGGCGGGGCCTGCTGCGCACCTGCGTGCGGCATCTGGCGAAGGGCGGGTGCGTGCTGATCCAGCGGGAGGGCGAGGACTACCACACCAATGTGCCGCGCGAGCGGGTGGACCCGGCCGGCTTCACCGTGCGGATCGTGTCGGCGGAGCCGGTCGGCGACGGCGTCGACTCGGTGCACGCGGAGTACGTGTTCCCGGACGCGATCTGGACCCAGACGTTCCGCGCCCGTCCCCTGACGAGGGAGCAGTTCGAGGAGGCGCTGGCGGAGGCGGGCCTGAAGGTGGACCGGTACCTGACGGAGGACCGGATGTGGGTGAGGGCGGTGCCGATGTCCGACACCTGAGCGCGCCGCGGCCCGTATTCACGGCCGGGCCGCACCACCGCTCCCCTTGTCGCGGGCCTTGCGCCCACCGGCTGTCCCGCGTCCGGCGGATCCACCACGCCTGCCGGTTCCGCCGGACGCGGCGGCAGGGTCACCGCTGCCGCCGGGCCCGCCGGGTCCCGCGTACCCGCCGAACGGGCCGGGTCCGCCCGCCCCGCGCAGCCGTTCCATCTCCCGGCGGTCGCGCTTGGTCGGGCGGCCCGTGCCGCGGTCGCGGATGCCGGCCGGGGCGACGGCCTCGCGGGGCGGAGGCGGCGGGGAGTTGTCGACGTAGCACTGGACGGCCACCGGGGCGCCGACCCGCTTGCGGATCAGCCGCTTGACGACGACGACCCGCTCCCGGGTCTCGGCCCGCAGCCGCACCTCGTCACCGACACGGAGGGAGTGCGAGGGCTTCACGCGCTCGCCGTTCACCCGGACGTGCCCGCCCTTGCAGGCGGCGGCACCGAGCGACCGCGTCTTGACCAGCCGCACCGACCAGATCCAGCTGTCGATCCGCACGGACTCACCACTGCCCGGACCGGCCGCCTCGGCGGCGGCCACGGCGGCGGCGGTCCTGGGGTCCTCGGCACTCTCAGAAGCCATGGTCCCGACCATAACTCCCGGGCCCGGCCGGTGGTGCGGGGTTTTCGCCCGCCTCGAACACCTACGGTGGAGCCATGGACCCCAGCGGCCTCGACCGGCTCGACCAGCGCATCGCCGGCTGCCGTGCCTGCCCCCGGCTGGTCGACTGGCGTGAGGAGGTCGCCCGTACCAAGCGGGCCGCGTTCGCGGACTGGACGTACTGGGGGAGGCCGGTGCCCGGATTCGGGCCGGCGGACGCCCGGCTGCTGATCATCGGCCTGGCGCCCGCCGCGCACGGCGGCAACCGCACGGGGCGGATGTTCACCGGGGACCGTTCCGGGGACGTGCTGTACCAGGCGCTGTACGACGTGGGGCTCGCCTCGCAGCCGGGCTCCACCCACGCCGGGGACGGTCTGGAGCTGTACGGCGTGCGCGTCACCTCGCCCGTGCACTGCGCTCCGCCCGCCAACAGGCCCACCCCCGACGAGCGGGACGCCTGCCGGCCCTGGCTGGTGCAGGAGCTGCACCTGCTGCGGCCGACGGTACGGGCCGCGCTCGTGCTGGGGGCCTTCGGCTGGCAGGCCGCGCTGCCCGCGTTCGCCGAGGCCGGCTGGACCGTGCCCCGGCCCCGGCCCGCCTTCGCGCACGGGACCCACGTCGCCCTGGACGCCCCCGACGGGCCCGCCCTCCACCTCTTCGGCTGCTTCCACGTCAGCCAGCGCAACACCTTCACCGGCCGGCTCACCCCCGAGATGCTCCGAGACGTCCTGCGCACGGCGGCCGGGGCGGCGGGACTGCCCGCGCGGAAATGAGATGAGCCGCCCCACCGGGGGCACTACGGTGTCCCGATGGCCAGGTATCCGGAGATCGAACCGTACGACCACGGCATGCTCGACGTCGGTGACGGCAACCGCGTCTACTGGGAGACCAGCGGCAACCCGCGCGGCAAACCCGCGGTGGTGCTGCACGGCGGACCGGGCTCCAGCGCCGGCCCCAACCTCCGGCGCTACTTCGACCCCGCCGCCTACCGCATCGTGCTGCTCGACCAGCGCGGTGCCGGACGCTCGACACCGCCCGCGAGCGACCGCACCACCGACATGAGCGTCAACACGACCGCCCACCTCATGGCGGACCTGGAGCGGCTGCGCACCCACCTCGGCATCGAGCGGTGGCTGGTGTGGGGCGTGTCGTGGGGATCGGCGCTCGGGCTGCGGTACGCGCAGACCCACCCCGGTGTGGTCTCGGAACTGGTGCTGACCGGCGTGGCGACCGGCTCCAACGCCGAAGTGGACCTCCTCACCCGAGGGCTGGGCACCCTCTTCCCCGAGGCCCACGAACGCTTCCTCGCCGCACTGCCCGCCGACGAGCGCGACGGCAACCTGGCCGCCGCCTGCAACAGACTGCTGGAATCACCCGACCCGCGGGTCCGGGAACGGGCCGCGCAGGCCTGGACCGACTGGGAGACGGCCATGATCCCGGCGCCCCCGGGCTCGGTCGCACGTTTCCAGGATCCGGTGTTCCGCATGGGCTTCGCCCGTACCGTCACCCACTACTGGGGCAACGACCACTTCCTCGGCGACGGCGAGGACAACGACGAGGGGGTCGTCCTGCGCGACGCCCACCTCCTCAAGGGCATCCCCGGCACCCTCGTGCAGGGCAGCCTCGACCTCGGCAACCTCCTCGGCATCGTCTGGCGCCTCCACCACGCCTGGCCGGACAGCGAGTTGACGATCGTGGACGAGGCCGGCCACGACGCGGGTGACGTCGGCGACGACGCACTGGTGGCGGCGACGGACCGGTACGCGCGCCGCGGCGGACGACCGCCGTCCCCCCTTGCTCCATAGGAGGGGAATCCGGCTCTCCACAGGCATGATCCGCACGGTGGACATACGCTTCCGGCGAGGGGAGGGAAAACACGGAATTCCAGCCGAGGAGGGCCGGTGGCCGAACGCATCGCGAAACGACGAGGCTATCGAGAAGATGTCCTCGGAGACATGCTCGCCGAATTCCTGGGGACGTTCGTCCTGCTCCTGCTGGGTATCGGATCGGTGGCCGTGGCCGTGGTCGGACTTCCCGGTTCGGGCCGGCAGGCGGTGGAATTCGGGCCCGCCAACTGGCTCATCATCTCCTGGGGCTGGGGCCTCGCCGTCGTGTTCGGCGTCTACGTGGCCGGCGGCATCAGCGGCGCCCACCTCAATCCCGCCGTGACCCTGGCCTTCGCCGTGCGCCGGGACTTCCCCTGGCGGAAGGTCCTGCCCTACTGGCTCGCACAGGTCCTGGGCGCCTTCGTCGCCGCCGCGCTCGTCTACGCCTGCTACCGGTGGGCGATCGACGCGGCCAACGCCAAGGAAGGGATCACGCGGGAGGAATCGCTGGGCACGTACTCCATCTTCGCCACGTTCCCCGCCGAATACTTCGGGGATTCCTGGTGGGGTCCCCTGCTCGACCAGATCGTCGGAACAGCGATTCTGCTCCTGCTGATCTGCGCGCTCATCGACACCCGCAACACGGCCCCGATGTCGAATCTCCACCCGTTCATCATCGGCCTGGTGGTCGTCGCCATCGGCCTGACGTTCGGCACCAACGCCGGGTACGCGATCAACCCCGCACGCGATTTCGGTCCCCGCCTGTTCACGTTCTTCGAAGGCTGGGGATCGATCGCCCTGCCCGGGTCGTTCGAATGGTTCAGCGGCTACTGGTGGATTCCCATCGTCGGCCCGCTCATCGGCGGCGTCCTCGGAGCCCTCGTGTACGACCTGCTCATCGGCCCGGTGCTCAAGGCGAGGGCGGGAGCGGCCGAAGAGGGCCCGGCCACCGAAGAACCCTAGGCACATCAGGAGGTGGCAGCGATGCCCGAATTCGTCGGCGCCGTGGACCAGGGGACCACCAGCACCCGCTTCATGATCTTCGACCACTCCGGCAACGAGGTGGCCAGGCACCAGCTCGAGCACCAGCAGATCCTCCCGCGGTCGGGATGGGTCGAGCACGACCCGGTGGAGATCTGGGAGCGCACCAACACGGTGATCCAGAACGCCCTCCGTGACGGAGGGGTGTCGGCCACCGACCTGGTCTCCATCGGCATCACCAACCAGCGCGAGACGACCGTCGTCTGGGACCCGCGCACCGGCCGCCCCTACTACAACGCCATCGTCTGGCAGGACACCCGCACCGACAGCATCGCAGCCGCCCTGGAACGCGACGGTCACGGCGGGACAATCCGCCACCGGGCGGGCCTGCCGCCGGCCACCTACTTCTCCGCCGGCAAGATCAAGTGGCTGCTGGAGAACGTGGACGGACTGCGCGAGGCCGCCGAGTCGGGCCACGCCCTGTTCGGCAACACCGACGCCTGGGTGCTGTGGAACCTCACCGGCGGCCCGAACGGCGGAGTGCACGCCACCGACGTGACCAACGCCAGCCGCACCATGCTGATGAACCTGGAGACCCTGGACTGGGACGACGAACTCCTCGGCATCTTCGGCATCCCCCGCGCGATGCTGCCCGCCATCCACCCCTCGTCCGACCCCGAGGCGTACGGCACGGCCCGCACCTCCCGGCCACTGGGCGCCGCCGTCCCGATCACCGGCGTACTGGGCGACCAGCACGCGGCGACCGTCGGCCAGGTCTGCTTCTCGCCCGGCGAGGCCAAGAACACCTACGGCACCGGCAACTTCCTGGTCCTCAACACCGGCACGGAACTGGTGCGCTCGGAGCACGGACTGCTCACGACGGTGGCGTACCAGTTCGCGGGCAGCCCCGCGGTGTACGCGCTGGAGGGCTCCATCGCCGTCACCGGCGCGGCCGTGCAGTGGCTGCGCGACCAGCTGAAGATCATCAGGAGCGCCCCGGAGAGCGAGCAACTGGCCCGCCAGGTGGAGGACAACGGCGGGATGTTCTTCGTCCCGGCCTTCTCGGGCCTGTTCGCACCGTACTGGCGCTCGGACGCCCGGGGTGTCATGGTCGGCCTGGCCCGCTACAACACCGGCGCGCACATCGCGCGGGCCACGCTGGAGGCCATCTGCTACCAGAGCCGTGACGTGGTCGAGGCCATGGAGCAGGACTCGGGCGTGCACCTGGACGTGCTCAAGGTCGACGGCGGTGTCACCGCGAACGACCTGTGCATGCAGATCCAGGCCGACGTGCTGGGTGTCGCGGTGAGCCGTCCCGTGGTCGCCGAGACCACCGCGCTGGGCGCCGCCTACGCAGCCGGCCTCGCCACCGGCTTCTGGCGCGACACCGACGAGCTGCGCTCCCACTGGCAGGAGTCGAAACGCTGGGACCCGCAGTGGAGCGAGGAACGCCGTCGCGACGGCTACCAGGACTGGAAACGCGCCGTGGAACGCACCCTGGACTGGGTCAGGATCACCTGAGCCGCCCTCCGGGCCCGTACGTCAGCGGTCGGCGAGGTCCTCGCGGAGGCCGTCGGAGAACTCCCACCACGACAACGCGAGCCAGTCACCGTTGACGAAGGCGTCGACGGACGAGCCGCGGCCACGGACCGTCACGGTCGTTCCCGGCGGGTAGACGGTGCCGGAGAGCCCCGGCACCGGGACGAGCAGGGTTCCCAGCCTCTGTGCTGCCATTTCCCGCCTCTTTCCGTTATCGGTGCGGCATCGGACACGTATGACCCCTGTCGCCGGACATTACCGGTTTGCCCTGCCGCGCAGACGGCGGAACCATGAGAGATGAGTCACGCGCAGAGTGGAGGTCGCCGTCATGAAGGCCGTCGTGTACAAGGGACCGTTCAGCGTCGCGGTCGAAGACGTGGAGAAGCCCGCCATCCAGCACCCGAACGATGTGATCGTGCGGATCAGTTCCACCGCGATATGCGGATCCGACCTGCACATGTACGAGGGCCGTACCTCGGCCGAGCCCGGCATCGTCTTCGGTCACGAGAACATGGGAATCATCGAGGAGGTCGGCCAGGGCGTCACCTCGCTGAAGGAGGGCGACCGCGTGGTCATGCCCTTCAACGTCGCCTGCGGATTCTGCCGCAACTGCGCCGAGGGATTCACCGGTTACTGCCTGACGGTCAATCCCGGCTTTCCGGGCGGCGCCTACGGCTATGTCGCCATGGGGCCCTGGAAGGGCGGCCAGGCCGAATACCTGCGCGTTCCCTACGCCGACTTCAACTGTCTGAGGCTGCCGCCGGGACAGGAGCACGAGACCGACTTCATCCTGCTCGCCGACATCTTCCCCACCGGTTACCACGGCTGTGAACTCGCCCGGGTCCGCCCCGGCGAGAGCGTCGCGGTGTACGGCGCGGGGCCGGTCGGGCTCATGGCCGCCTACTCGGCCCTGCTGCGCGGCGCGAAGAAGGTGTTCGTCGTGGACCGGGTGGCCGAGCGGCTGCAGAAGGCCGAGGAGATCGGCGCGGTCCCGGTCAACTTCGCCGAGGGCGACCCGGTCGAGCAGATCAGGGACCAGACCGAGGGCGTCGGCACGGACAAGGGCATCGACGCCGTCGGCTACCAGGCGACGAAGGGCGGCACGGACCGTGAGGAGCCGGCGACGGTCCTGAACTCACTCGTCAACACGGTCCGGGCCACCGGAGCGCTGGGCGTGCCCGGCCTCTACGTCCCGTCCGACCCGGGAGCCCCGGACGAGCAGGCCAAGCAGGGCATGCTCCTCGTCGCGATCGGCAAGCTCTTCGAGAAGGGCCTGCGGGTGGGGACGGGGCAGTGCAACGTGAAGCGCTACAACCGGCAGCTGCGCGACATGATCATCGAGGGCAGGGCGAAGCCCAGCTTCGTGGTGTCCCACGAACTGCCCCTGGACCAGGCGGCGTCGGCCTACGACAAGTTCGACAAGCGGATCGAGGGCTACACGAAGGTCGTACTGCACCCGTAGCCCCACCGCGCCTACGGCCGCCACACGTACCGTACGTCCGGCTCCCGCTCCTCGTTGCCGGAGCCGTCCGTCCACTCCGCGGCCGTGAAACCGTGCCGCTCGTAGAAGCGGTGCGCGGGCGTGTTGACCTGGAAGGTCCACAGGGCGAGTCCCTTGGGGCTGCGCTCCTTGGCCAGCGCGACGAACCGGTCACCGATCCCGCGCCCGCGCCACTCGGGGGCGAGGTACAACTGGTCCGGTTCCTCGCCCTCCAGCACCATCGCACCGACCACGTCCCCGCCCGCCGCCCGGGCGACCCACGTCTCCCGCACCGGTATGAGCACATGCCGGAAGTAGTCCCGCACCTCGTCGTCGGACCGCGGCCGGACCACGCCGGGCAGCGCGGCGGCGAAGGACCGCAGCCAGACACCGGCCGCGGCCTCGGCGTCGGGGAGCAGTGCCCGGCACAGGTGCACCGTCCGGCCACCGGTCGTCATGAGCCGGCACCGTCCGGCACGACCGCCGTCGCCGTGATCTCCACGAGCTGCCCGGTGTACCCGAGGCAGGCCACGCCGATGAGGGTCGACGAGTGCGGGCCCGCGCTCAGCCCGGACGCCTCGACCACGTCCCACACGGCGGAGAGCACCGCGGGCTCACCGCTCACGACGTACACGTCCGTCGCGACGACGTGGCCCGAGTCGGAGCCCACCGCCCGCAACTGCTCCTCCAGGTTGGCGATCACCTGCCGGGCCTGACGCACCGGATCCCCTTCGCCCACGAGCTTCCCGTCGGCGTCCAGCGGGACCGACCCGGCGAGGAAGGCCAGCCGGGTGCCCGCCTCGACGACGGAGGCGTGCGAGTAGGTGGGCGGCGGGAAGAGCGTGGGGACGGTGACGCGGCGGATCACGTGTACTCCGATCTGAGGGGCGGGCGACTCCCCGATCCTGCGTGAGGCGGCGATCCACCGCATCCGTTTTTCGTTCGGTCCTCCTCGACCGGGCGCTCCTCGGCCCTCGGGGCCGTTCCCGGTTTCCGCCGAAGTGCTGACGCGGTGCCGTGTCAGTGCCGGGCGAACTGCACGCGAGCCGGCTGGACGACGTCCGGCCGCACGGTGATGCCGTCGACGGTCAGCCGCTCCCCGTAGATGTCGGTGAGCCTGAGGGCGCCGCCGCATCCGGTGCCGTCGGGGGAGAGGAAGTAGTTGTACTCGGTGCGGGTCAGCCGCTGCCACCCGGAGCCGGTGGCGACCTCGAGCCGGGCGAGCGGGTTGCGGTGGCCGATCGCCTGGATGCCGCACCAGTGGCTGCTGGAGCCGGTCTTGTAGCGGACCGAGACGGTGCCGGACGTGCCGGGACTGAGCAGGCTCCACGTGACCGGGATCTTTCCGGCGGACAGCCCGGCCAGCTCGGCGAAGGCATCCCTGCTCAGGTCGAGCTGCCCCGGAGCGCAGGGCGAGGGGCACTCGTTGGTGATTTGGACCGTCACGGAGGCGCCACCGGCCGCGCGGACCAGGACGTACGCTCCGCACGCCTTGGACGTCTCGTAGTCGGTGGTGTTCATCGCCGCGGTCATGCGGTCGGGGCTCGGACCGTACAGACAGGCGCCGTCGCCGTCCCCGGCGTCGTAATGGGTGGCGACCCCGCGGTAGGCGGTCCTGGGCTTGATCCGCCCCGCCAGTGGTGCCCCGCCGGAGGCCGGGCGCGGGGTGGCCGTGGGGGTGCTGCTGCGTGACGGCCGGACCGACGGGGTCGTCGCGGAAGGTTCCGGGGCGGTCGGGGACACGGTGGACGGCTTCGCCTTCGGTGCCCGCCCGGTCGCCGTGGACGGGACGCTCGGCCGGGCGGCGTCGACACCGGTGGCGGACGTGACCGCGGCCCGCGCGGTGCCGGTCCCGCCGTCGGGCGTGAGGGCGACGGCCAGCGACACGAGGAGCCCGACGGCGGTCACGGCGACGGCCGGGACCAGGAGGCCGTGCCGCTTGCCGCGAGGGCGGCGGTGGGAGGGGGATGTCACGGATGAGTCCTTACGTGGTGCGGGAGAACACACGCTTCCGACTCGGTGGTCGTCACAGCGGCCGGAAAGGTTGCCGTTCCGGGCGAACCCGTTCCGGGCGCCGGACGGCCGAGGGCCCGGGCGACCGGTGGGACGGCTCCTGGGACCGGTCGCGGAGCGCCGTGTACGCGGCCCACGCGTCCAGCAGCGGCGGGGTGACCGAACGCCGCCGGCCGGGTCCGTGGACGACCGCGTACCGTACGGCCGCCGGGGTGGCCTCCGGGAACGCCGAGCACAGGAGGGCGACCGCACCCGTGACGAACGGCGCGGCGGCGCTCGTGCCGTTCAGGACGAAGGGGCGCCCGCCGGGACCCGGCGCCGGGACGCGCTCGCCGGGGGCACCGACTCCGTGGCGGCCGATGGACGCGCTCAGATTGGACTGGGGCATGGGGTGCCCGGCGCGGTCGTACGCGGTCACCGGGACGACCCAGGGGTGCCCGGTGAGGACGGAGGAGCCCAGCCGCCCCTGGTTCCCGGCGGCGACCACGAGGATCACGCCCCGGTCGGCGGCGTGGTCGAGGGCCGCTTCCAGCGCGGGGTCGCGGACCCCGGAGGGCGCGGGCTGGGCCATGCTGAGGTTCAGGACGTGGGCGCCCGCGTCGACGGTCTCCGTGATCGCCTCGGCCAGCTCTCCGGTCCGCACACCGGAGAGACAGGTCGCGGGCCCGCCGTCGGCCGGCCGGTCCGTGAAGAGGGGCCGGGTCACCAGGGTGCAGCCGGGGCAGATGCCCCCGGTCCCGGAGACGATCCCGGCGACGGCGGTGCCGTGCGCACAGCAGACGTCGGCCCGGCGGCAGGCTCCCGTACCGTCGGCAGGGCGCAGTTCCCGGACCGGGCGGCCCGCGAAGGCGGGGTGGTCCGGGGCGACGCGGCCGTCGATCAGGCCGACGACGACCGAGGACCGGCCGGAGGTGTGCGCCATGAGCGGCGTGAGGCGGACCAGGTCCCGGGGATCCATGGGGCACCCATTCCTTCTCCGGCCACGGGGTGGGTGCGGCCGGTCAGTGCCCCCGCCGGGCGGGCAGGGGCAGGTTCGGGGGCGTCATGGAGTGCCACTCCACCGGACGGGGGCGGGGGCATTCCCTGCGGTCACCACTTCTCCGAGCAGAGATTCGTCACGCACTTCCGCACGCACGCGGAGAAGTTGTGGGAGCCCCGGCACTGGTGGCGGCAGACCGGAGCCAGTTCCTCCTCGCAGGAGAACTGCTGGGGGAGGAGCAGATCACCGGGTTTCACTCCGCGTGCCGCCGGCTCGACGGCGAATCCGGGGATACGCATGTCCGTTCGCCTCTTTCTCTCTCGTGTCTCTCATGGTTCACCGGGTGTAGTAGGGCTGGAGCGCGGTCACTCGGAAGGGGAAGAGACCCGCGAGACCGACCCGGGCGGACCACTGCTCGGTGACGTTGGTCCGGCGGTGGGTGTAGGAGAAGACGACCGTGATGACGGTGTGCGATCCGGAGCTGAGCCGGGAGCGTCCGGCCTCCACCGCGGAGAGCGTGTAGCCCTCGGTGTACCTCTCGTGGGTCTTCCGGTAGATCTCCTGGTCCCTGACCGCCAGGTAGTTGAGCGCCCGGTCGGCCGGGTCGGTGCCCGCGTTGTCGCCGAGCTGGAGCAGCCGGTCGAGCAGGGCTCCGGCGGTCCTCTCGAACTCCTTGCGGGAGGTGTCGTCGGGGCGGTCGACCGCCCGGATCAGCTCCTTGCTGTCGAAGGCCCAGATCTTCTCGACGCGGACGAGCGGGACGGAGAGCCCCTGGCAGGCATCCGGGGGCGCGACCGGCCCGAGACGGCCGACGACCACGGCGAGGTCGCGCCGGTCGGCGACCGGGCGCAGGGCCTCCACGAGGTCGTCCAGCCCGGCGGGGTCGGCGGGCTCCAGGATGTAGGTGTCGACGCCCTGCACGGAGAGGACGTAGCACATCTGCCGGGCGATGTAGCGGTTCTCCGGATCGGACAGGACGCGGTGGAGCGCGTCCGCGTCGGTGGCGTCGGCGGTGCCGTCGGCGCTCGCCACCTGGAAGAACTCGTGTTGCACGGAGAGATCGGGGAAGACGGCGTGGACACGGCCCAGGACGTAGACGTAACCGGCGTCGGTGGCGCCGCCGGACGCCCGGCCACCCTCGTCGGAGGCGGCCGTGCCACAGCCGCACGAGGCGTGGGTGACGGCGGGTTCGCCGGGCACGGGGCGGGGATCCTCGGGATCGGACGTGGGCGGGGGCCGTACCCCAGCCTCCGCCGGAGGGCTCATGACAGTGACGGCGTCGGTGGTCTCGGGGTCCATCGGTCACTCCTCACGCATGCTCTGCCGGGGCTCTTCGGCCACAGCGGGTCGCGCGTCGGCCGTCCTGATCGTGTACGCGCCCCATGCGGTGCCTCAGCGGTCCCGGCCGCCGCCGATCGCCATCCACCGGTTCAGCGCCTCGGCCCTGCGACCGCAGCCCCCACAGGGCCGCAACCCCACGGCCGTGGTCACCCGGGTGACGGCGTCGCCCAGTCCGATCTCCGCTCCCTCACGCGCGAATCCCGGGATACGGGCCCGGTGGCGGGGCCGGTCGTGGCGGCGGGTGCCACGGGGGTCGCCTGCCGCCTGTTCCCCGGCCTCACGGTCGCTCGTTACACCGTCAACCATCCTGCTCACATCCCGGCGTTGGACCACTCCCCGGGCACCCCCGCCCCTTTCCATCCTCCTCCCGGGACGCTCCGTGCGCACCTTGGACGGACCGGTCCCCGAACCCGTGGATCGCGCGTCAACGGCGTTACTCGCAGCGGGGGTTGGGATACGGTGAGAGCATCGTTGCGGGAGTTTCGGGGGCTGCGATGGATCCCTGTCTGCTCACACTGGCCGGTACGGCCGGGACATCCCTGGTGGGACTGCTCGTCGCCGAGGGGTGGCAGCAGACGCGGGACGGGGTGGTGACCGTCTGGCACCGGTTCCGTCCGGCGGCTGCCGAGGAGGTCGAGCGGGAGCTGGAGGCGTCCCGTACCGCCGCGCTCGACGCGGGCGGGGGTGACGGGCCCGGTCCCGCCGGGCGGCTGGAGGGCCAGTGGGTCGGGCGGTTCGCCGCGCTGCTCGGTGAGTACCCGGAGGCCGCCGAGGAGTTGCGGGAGCTGGTGGAGGAGTGGCAGCGGCGGTCGGCCGGCGGTCAGGAGGTCCGCGGTGACGTGCGCATGGAGGCACGGGCCGAGGGCAACGGCCGCGTCTACCAGGCGGGCCGGGACCAGCACATCACCGGGCGATGAGAGAACCCGACCAGCCCGAGACGTGGGGCCACGCCTCGGGCAACGGACAGGTGTACCAGTCCCGCGCCAACCAGTACATCACCCACATCCACGTCACCGAGGCCCGCAGCCAGACCGCCCACGAGGCGCGCCGGCGGGCCGATGTCGTCGTCCAGGTGCTGACACGTGCGGTGGGGGAGTGGACGGCCCGCTGCCAGGAGCTGGAGGAACGGGTGTGGGGGAGTGCCGTGGCGTCCCTGGTGGGCCTGGGGTAGGCGCGTGCGGGTCCGAGGGGGCGCGGCACTCCGCCCACACGGTCTTGCCGGGGCCCGCGGGGCGGGGCGCAACGCCCCGGTCGTCCGTGAGGGCGCCCCCCAGGAGCAGGCCCCGGCCCGACTCGCCGTCCGGGGCCGGTGTTCCGGCGGCCGGCCGCCGCTCCGCGCGGGTGTCCATGACCTCGATCCGCAGCGTGCCGTCCCCGTCCTCGGTGAGGCGGACGTGGAAGGGTCCGGGAACTTGAGGCTGTGTACGGGAGTCTCCGAGCGCAGGCGCTCACACCGGCTGAATCGCTCTCGCTGATCGAGAAGCTGTTGGGAGAGGGATGAGCGGGGACAAGGCCAGTTTCGAGTGGTTCGAGAGCAGTCACAGCGCCGGGGGTGGCGGAGAGTGCGTTGAGGTGGCAACCGGGAGTGGCGCCCTGTTCGTGCGCGACTCGAAGCACACGGCCGGCCCCATGGTCAGCCTGACGCCGGAGGCACGGACGGAGTTCCTCGGGTTCGCCGCCCGGCACACCGCGTAGAGCGCCGCGGTGCCCCGTGACCGCCGACCGAGGTCACGGGGCGCCGGACCGCTTCCGTCCGTATCGTCACATCCCGGAAACGCGGCCGTTCGCTCCCCTTCCATCCCACCGATTACCGTGGAAGGCACGTTTCCCCCGCCCGGTCGCCGTCGCCCGCGAGCTCGTTCCGTTTCCGATGCGACGACTGGAGCCCCGTGACCCGTGCCGTACCCCCGTGGCTGGCCCACGCCCTGCGCGCCCAGCGCGGACCGGTCCCGTGGAGCGCGGTCACCCGGGGTGCGCTGGGCGGCGGGCCGCTGCTGCTCGCGGCCGTCCTCGCCGGGCGGCCCACGCTCGGGGTCGTCGCAGCCATCGGTGCCATGTTCGCCGGGATCAACGACCGGCCGGGCAGCCGTCGCGCCTCCGTCGGACGGATCGGCGGGCCCGCGCTCGCGGGGGCGGCCGGGCTGGTCGTGGGGACGTGCGCCGGGGACCATGTCTCCACCGTCCTGCTCACCCTGCTGCTGACCGGGCTCGGTCTGGCCGCCGGCGCGGTCAGCGCGCTCGGGCCCGTCGGCTCCTCCGTCGGCACCCAGCTGCTGGTCGGGGCCTCCGTCGGCGCCGGGATGCCGCTGCCCGAACCGGGCTGGCAGCGGGCCCTCGCCTTCCTCGTCGGCGCGGCCTGGCTGCTCCTGCTGCGGCTCGCGTTGCCCACGCCCGGCTCGTTCGCCGTAGGTGTCCGGTTCGACGGGGAACGGAACGCCGTCGCCGGGGTGTACGACGCCGTCGCCGCGCTGCTCGACGCCACCGGAACGGAGTCGGCCCTCGCACGGCGCGCCGCACTCACCGCCGCCCTCGACCACGCACAGGACGCGCTCGCCGGCCCCCGGCTGCGGCGCTACGCCTCCTCCTCCGCCGAACGCCGGCTGCACGCCCAGTACGGAGCCGCCCTCCCGCTCGCCGAGGCCGCCACCGCGCTCGCCTGGGCCGGGGACCCCGTACCGGCCCGCGCCGCCGAAGGACCCCGGCGCCTGGCCACCGCCGTACGCGGCAACGCCCCCACCGGCCCGCTGCCCGCCCCCTCCCGGACCGTCCCCGCGCTGCGCGCCCTCGACGACGCCCTCCTGCGCGCCGCCGAGGCATTCGACCGGGGCGACGGCGGCGGCCTGCACAGCCGCAGGCGTTCCCGGACCGCCGGGGCGCGGACCGTCCTCGGCGCCCGGGGCCGGGAGTACGGGCTGCGGGTCGCCCTCTGCTTCGGGGTGAGCGCCGCCCTCGCCCAGGCCCTGCACCACACCCGCTGGTACGGGCAGCACGAACACTGGTACTGGCTGCCCGCCACCGCCGTCTTCCTGGTCAAACCCGACCTCGGACCGCTTGCCTCCCGCGTCCTGTCCCGGGCCGCCGGAACCGTCCTCGGGGCGCTCCTGTTCGCCGGGTTCGCAGCCGTGCTGCCCCGCCCGGAGGGACTCGTCGCGCTGGTCGCGGTCAGCGGCGCGCTGATCCCCGTCGCCGCCCGGCACTTCGCCGCGCAGACCGCCGTCGTCACCGTGCTCGTCCTCGCCCTGGTGATGGCCGGCGGCGAACCCCAGGCATCCCTCCCCCGCATCGGCGAAACCCTGCTGGCCTGCGCCGTCGTACTCGTCGCAGGCCACCTCCCGCTGCCGGGACAGCGCGGCGGCGCCGCCATCCGCGCCCGGCTCACCGAAGCGGCCGGCGCCGCCCAGACGTACCTCGACCACGTGCTCGGCGAGTCCGGCGACCGCGCCGCCCGCTGGGCGCTGCGCCGCGAGGCCTACCGCGCCCTCGCCGAGGCCCGCGCCGCCATCGCCCTCGCCTCCGCGGAACTCCCCCCGCTCGCCCGGCACGCCGACGGCACCGACGAGATCGCCGCCACCCTCGAACTGCTCGTCGACACCGTCACCGCCTGCGCCGTCCACCTCGACGACACCGGCCGCACCGACCCCGCGCACGTCCGGCGGCTGACCGAACTCGCGGACCGCCTGGAAACCCGGGGGGAAGCCACGGTCCGGCTCACCCCGGGCCACGACCGCGTCGTACGGTGACGGGATGACGCCCACCGCCACGGAGAGTCCGGCTGACCTCGTCATCACCGGATGCACCGTCCTCACGCACGACGACCGGGAACGGATCGGGTTCACGCAGGACGCGGCCATCGTCGTACGCGGCGGGGCCGTGGCGGAGGTGACCAGCGCGGAGGCGGTCGCGGGGCGGGCGGCCGGTGAGTGGATCGACGCCCGGGGGCAGGTCGCGCTGCCCGGGCTGATCAACTGCCACACCCACGCCCCCATGGTCGCCCTGCGCGGTCTCGCCGAGGACCTGCCGACCGAGGAGTGGTTCAACGACGTCATCTGGCCGGTCGAGTCCAATCTCACCGGGCGGGACGTCGCACTGGGGGCGCGGCTCGCCTGCGCCGAGATGATCCGCGGCGGCGTCACCTGCTTCGCCGACCACTACTTCGCCATGGACGCGGTCGCCGCCGTCGTCGCCGAGTGCGGGATGCGGGCACTGCTGGGGGAGACGTTCTTCTCCTCGCAGGGGGCCGAGGGGCGGGAGCGGTCACTGGAGTTCGCGCTGCGGCACCGGGGGGCCGCCGACGGCCGCGTCACCACCGCCCTCGCCCCGCACGCCCCCTACACCGTCGACGACACCGACCTGGCCGCCACCGCGCGGCTGGCCCGGGACCACGGGCTGCCCGTGCACCTGCACGCCGCCGAGAACCGCGACCAGACCGAGGCCGGTCTCGCCCGGCACGGCGTCACCCCCATCGAGGTCCTGCACCGCACCGGCATCCTCGACACCGACGTGCTCATCGCCCACGGCACCGGCATCGTCGACAGCGACCTGCCACTGCTGGAGCGCGCGGACGGCCGTACGGCGGTGGCCACCGCGCCCCGCGGCTACCTCAAGTTCGCCTGGCCCCACACCACCCCCGTACGCGCCCTGCGCGACATCGGCGTCCCGGTCGGACTCGCCACCGACGGCGCCGCCTCCAACAACTCCCTCGACGTGTGGGAGTCGATGGCGCTCACCTCCCTGGTCCAGAAGTCCACCGAGGGCGACCCCCGGTGGCTGACCTCCCGGCAGGCCCTGCACCACGCCACCCTGCAGAGCGCCCGCGCGGTCGGCCTCGGTGGCAGCGTCGGGAGCATCGCGCCGGGCCGCCGCGCCGACATCGTCCTCGTCGACCTCACCGGCCCGCACACCCAGCCCGTGCACGATCTCGCCGCGACCCTGGTGCACAGCGCCCGCGCCGCCGACGTCCGTACGACGGTCGTGGACGGCCGGATCCTCATGCGGGACCGGGAGCTGCTCACGATCGACGTGCCGGAGGTGGTGCGCGAGCTGGGGGAGCGGTTGCCCGCGCTGGTCGACCGGAGTCATGGGCGGCGGATTCAGGAGTACGACACCTGACGCGATCCGCACGGTCGGTCCGGTCGGTACGACAAGTGCGACAACTGATACGGAGAGTGACCGGCTGGTGCGATCGGCCGAGACTCCGATCACACTTGGCGGTGAACGGGTGTCAACTACGTCTCAGTACCGTCACTGAGCAAGGCGTTCACCCCATGGTTGGCGTTTAACTCTACGAGTACAACGCAGCATGGAGGTGGCAGGGTGAACGGGCGAACGGTGCTCGAACGCTTTCCCGCAGGTGGACCGCGTGGCTCATGGCCCGCGGAGGAGTTCGCCCACGCGCGCCGCCTGGAGGGTCTGCCCGCCGAGGTTGTCATGGACCTCGCGACCGACATGTTCCTGGTGATCGTCCGGGCGGACGGCGGGGGCGGCGTTACGGCGTAGCGGGGGCCGGGGGTGCGCGGTTACGCGGTGACGGGACGTGACCAGGTGGGGGTCGTGTCCGTCAGGCGGCACAGGGCGAGATAGAGCGGTATCGGCGGCGTGTAGGGGAGCGTGCCGTCGGGGCGGTGGATCAGACCGGGGAGGTCCGGGGCGCCGGGGGCGTCCGAGGGGCCGGGGAGGACCGCGCCGGTGGCGTAGTGCGCGGGGGCCGGCCACTCCAGGGCGTAGTCGGAATCGGACGGGACCAGCCACCACCAGTGCGCGTCATCGGCGTACACGCAGCCCACGCGGGGCAGCCGGGGCATCACCAGCGGTCCGAAGCGTGCCGGGACCGCCACGGCGTCGCAGCCCATGGGCGCGGTCATGCCGTCGGGGACGGGGAGCCGCCGGGGGGCGGCGGAGGTGTGCCGTCCGCGCTGGATCCGCACCAGCGAGTCCAGGCTCAGCACACGGGTGCCGGGTATGCCTGTCATGCCCGGCCCCGGGGGGTGCGCTGGTGCGGGGGGAGCGGCGGATTGTGGGCCTGGTTCCGCGTCGGGCCGTGGGACCGGTCCGGTCCGTTGACGGTGTCGTCGTCCGGGGTGCCGGGCGGGCCCGGCTTCGGGCGGGCGCCCCAGCCCAGGTCGTCGGTCGGCTCCGCGGGATCGTGGCCGGTGTCCGCCGTGCGGGGGAGGTCGGCCCAGACCAGCAGTCCGGGGCCGTTCTCGTGCGCGCCCCACGAGTGACACAGGGCGTCGACGAGAAGCAGTCCCCTCCCGTGCTCGTCCTCCGGCTGCTGCCGGGTGTTCGCCCGCGGCTGGTCCGGCGCGCACCCCTCGTCACGCACGGCTATGCGCACCAGCTCGCCACCGTCGTGCAGCTCGCAGACTATGTGGCTGCTCGCCGTGTGCACGATGGCGTTGGTGACCAGTTCGGAGACGACCAGTTCCGCCGTGTCGCAGGTGTCCTCGCACACCGACCAGCCGGTCAGCCGTGTCCTCGTCAGGCGTCTGGCCTGAGCCGGGGACCCCGGATGAGCGGCCAGTTCGAAACGGAACCGGCGCTCGGCGGCGGACCCCGAGGGGTCGGCCGCCGAGGCGGCGCCGAGGCCGATGGACCCTGCGGCGGCGTCTGTTCCTAAGGGCGCGGACGGAATCACGCTTGCCACTATCGCCCCGCCGTGAACACTTGGCAAGTGTCACTCTGAAAAATGCAGAGTGTGGTGTGACGGTCTGGACGGGCGTGGCACACTGCTCGCAACAACACCTCGCGCGGCGCCAGTTGGGATCCCCGAAGATTTGTTCGAATGCAAGTTCGGATGAGATGGATCTTCGGGCGGGTCTTCGAGTGGCGCCGCCGAGCTGTCAGCTTTTGTTCGAGGGAGGTGGAGTGTGAGCGAACCCCGGTCCGCGCCGACGGTCGGACAGGTCGTCCTCGGCCGACGCCTGCTGGACCTGCGGGAACGCGCGGGACTCAAGCGCGAGGAAGCGGCCCGCATCCTCCGTGTCGCCCCCGCCACCGTCCGCCGCATGGAGATGGCCGAGGTCGCCCTCAAGATCCCGTATCTCCAGCTCCTGCTGAAGGCGTACGGCGTCTCCGACGAGGAGGCCGAGGGCTTCGTGCAGCTGGCGGAGGACGCCAACCGGCCCGGCTGGTGGCAGCGCTTCCACGACATCCTGCCCGGCTGGTTCTCGATGTACGTCAGCCTGGAGGGCGCGGCCTCCCTCATCCGCAGCTACGAACCCCACTTCGTCCCCGGACTGCTCCAGACCGAGGACTACGCACGCGGTGTGCTGCGCTCCGGGGCCGTCGGGCAGACCCGGCCCGAGGACATGGAGCGCCACGTCGACCTGCGCATGCAACGGCAGGAACTGCTCACCCGCAAGGACGCGCCCCGGATGTGGGTCGTGATGGACGAGACCGCGCTCCGCCGCCCGGTCGGCGGCCCGGAGGTGATGCGTGCACAGATCGACAAGTTGCTCGAGGCCACGAAGCTGTCCAATGTGACGCTGCAGATCGCGACGTTCGCCGGTGGTCCCCATCCCGGCACGTACGGGCCGTTCGTGCTGTTCCGATTCGCCATGCCCGAACTGCCGGACATGGTCTACAGCGAGTACCTGACCGGCGCCGTCTATCTGGACGCGCGTGCCGAGGTGGCGACCCACCTCGAGGTCATGGACCGCATGGCGGCTCAGGCCGCTACGGCACATCGCACGAAGGAGATCCTCCGGGATCTCCGCAAGGAGCTGTGAATGGAACTCATGAAGCCCCTGAAATCGCTTCCCCACCCGCGGGTGCGCACCGGAAGGATCTACAACGGCATGCCCGCGCGGGAACTGGGCAGCGAGGGCTGGCACAAGCCGTGGAGCGGCGGCAACGGAGGGAACTGCCTGGAGGCGATGAAGCTCGAGGACGGCCGGATCGCCGTACGTCAGTCCACCGACCCGGACGGGCCGGCGCTCATCTACACCTCCGCCGAGATGACGGCCTTCATCGAAGGAGCCAAGGCGGGAGAGGCGGATTTCCTGCTGTCCTGAGCCCTCTTGCCCGTTCTACCTTTGTGTTCCCCTCTGAACTTGGCACCGACTTGATCACTAACAGTTGCAGAGACTTATGGAGTCCGTCATGACCGGGCAGCACCCCGTGGAGATCGACACGAGCAGGCCGCACCCCGCGCGGATGTACGACTGGTACCTCGGAGGCAAGGACAACTATCCGGTCGACGAGGCCATGGGGCGGCAGATGCTGGCCCTCGACCCCCGGGTGCCGGTGATGGCACGGGTGAACCGCGCGTTCATGCAGCGGGCCACGCGCTGGCTGGCCGGGAAGGGAGTACGGCAGTTCCTCGACGTCGGCACCGGCATTCCCACCGAGCCCAACCTGCACCAGGTGGCTCAGGAGGTCGTGCCCGACGCCCGCGTCGTGTACTGCGACAACGACCCCATCGTGCTCGCCCACGCGGCGGCCCTGCTGCGCGGTACGGACGAGGGGGTGACCGAGTACCTCCAGGCCGATGTGCGCGAACCGGACGCCATCCTGGAGGGCGCGCGGAAGATCCTCGACTTCGACGAGCCGATCGCGCTCTCGCTCATCGCGCTGCTGCACTTCGTCTCCGACGAGGACGGGGCGCACGAACTGGTCGGGCGACTGCTGGACGCGCTGCCCTCGGACAGCTACCTGGTCGTCACCCACGCGACGTCCGACTTCACTCCGGAGGAGTCGAAGGCGGCCACGGAGAAGCTCAAGGCGGCGGGTGTCACCCTGGCGCTCCGCTCCCGTGAGGAGTTCACCCGCTTCTTCGACGGCCTGGACCTCGTCGAACCGGGCGTCCAGGTCCCCCACCACTGGCACCCGGAACTGGGCGCGCCGATCCCCGGCCAGGACGACGACGTCATCCCGGGCTACGGCGCGGTGGCCCACAAACCGTAACCCCCGGGAGTGGTGGGCCCCAGGCCCTGCGTTCCGGCACCACTCCCACAACGACGGCGGCCCGCTGTGCCCGACACAGCGGGCCGCCGCCGTTCCCGCGGGCGGGCCGCACCGCCCCGCCGTTCCCGCGGGCGGCCGTGCCTCCTCCAGTGCCTCAAGAGCATGGGAGGTACCCCCCGGGGTGATGGGGGTCTCCCGCTCGAGCGCAGCCGGGAGTGGGGGAGGGTGGGCCGGGGTGCTCCCTCCGGGGGAGACACCCCGCAAGCGCCGGGCTGCGCGAACCCGCCCCCGGCCCACCGCAACACAGGGCCCGCAACGCGCGGGGTTGCGCAGGTCCATCCCCGGCCGGCGCCAGGTACCGCAGGGTCACACCGTCATCGGACGGTCGTACGGAGCGACCGGTGCCGGCAGGCGACTGGGCGCGCCGGTCAGGTAGTGGTCGACCGCCGCCGCGACCGCCCGCCCCTCGGCGATGGCCCACACGATCAGGGACTGGCCACGAGCCGCATCCCCGGCGGCGAACACGCCCGGCACATTCGTGGCGAAGCCCGAGTCCCGCGCGACCGTGCCACGGGGCGACAGCGCCACCCCCAGCCGGGCAACCAGCCCGTCCCCCCGATCCGGCCCGGAGAACCCGAGCGCGAGCAGCACAAGATCCGCCGACAGCACCCGCCCGGTCCCCGGCACGGCCCGACGCCCGGCGTCCACCTCGACCAGGTGCAGCGCATCCACCCGCCCGTCCCCGTCGCCGGTGAAGCGCAGTGTGGACGCCGCGAACACCCGCGCGTCCGCGTCCGCCGCCGGCGCCGTTCGCAACATCCCGGCCTCCTCGTGCGCCGCGGACAGCCGGTACAGCTTCGGATACGTCGGCCACGGCTCGGCGTCCTCGTCACGCTCGGAGCCCGGCTGGGCATAGATGTCGAGCTGGGTGACCGACGCGGCCCCCTCCCGCACCGCCGTCCCCAGACAGTCCGCCCCCGTGTCACCGCCACCGACGATGACGACATGCCGCCCCGCGGCCGACAGCGGCGACGACTCCAGGTCCCCCTCGCACACCCGGTTCGCGAGCGGCAGATACTCCATCGCCTGATGGATCCCCACCAGTTCGCGCCCCGGCACGGCAAGCTCCCGCCACGCCGTCGCCCCCGTCGCGAGCACCACCGCGTCATACCGCGCCCGCAGCTCCGCCGCGTCCACATCCCGCCCGACCGTCGTGGAGGTACGGAACTTCGTCCCCTCGGCCCGCATCTGCTCCACCCGCCGTTCCAGATGCCGCTTCTCCATCTTGAACTCGGGGATGCCGTACCGCATCAGCCCGCCGATCCGGTCGTCCCGCTCGTACACGGCGACCGTGTGCCCCGCACGGGTCAGCTGCTGGGCCGCGGCCAGTCCGGTCGGGCCCGAGCCGATGACCGCGACCGTCCGCCCGGAGAGCCGCTCCGGCGGTGCCGACGGGGCGAAACCCTCCTCCCAGGCCCGGTCGGCGATGGCGCACTCGACGTTCTTGATGGTGACCGCCGGCTGGTTGATGGCGAGCACACAGCCCGCCTCGCAGGGCGCCGGACACAACCGGCCGGTGAACTCCGGGAAGTTGTTGGTGGCGTGCAACCGTTCCGCCGCCGCCCGCCAGTCCTCCCGCGAGACCAGGTCGTTCCACTCGGGGATGAGATTGCCCAGCGGGCAGGCCTGGTGGCAGAACGGCACACCGCAGTCCATGCAGCGGTCGGCCTGCGGACCGACGATGGGCAGCAGCGCCCCGGGGACGTACACCTCGTTCCAGTCGCGGACCCGTTCCTCGACGGGCCGGCGCGGCCATTCCTCGCGGGGCGTGGTCAGGAAACCCTTGGGATCGGCCATGGCCGTGTTCCTTGCGTGCGCGGGTGACAGGCCGTGCGTCGTCGGGCGGCGCTCCTCCGGCCACGATACGTCCGCTCACCCGCCCCCGCAGAGCACCGGGCCAGCGCTTTCCCCGGGGCCGGCCGAGCCCTTCAGACGAGCGCCAGGAGGTACGCCACCGCCGCCCCGGCCGAGGCGAGCGCGCGGACGTGGTTCCACATCGTCCACTCGCGCACATAGACCGGCCAGTACGCGACCGCCTCCGGGCCGCCCGGTTCGAGCCGGGCCAGCGCCTCGTTGCGCGGTATGTTCGCGACCACGGTCAGCCCGAACGACCCGACCAGGTACAGGACGCCGCCCACCAGCAGCTCGACCGTCCCCTCGTCCGGCCACAGCACGAACGTCACCACCGTGATCACCGCGCACAGCATCGCCGTACCGAGGAACAGCAGCATGAAGGCCGGACGCACCGCCGCCACGTTGACCGCCTGCATCGCGGCCACCCCCTGTGCCGGCGGCAGCGCCGCGAGCCCTCTCATCACGAACGTCGAGAAGGCACAGAAGACCCCGGCCGTCAGCCCGGTCCCGAGCACACCCAGCACCGTCAGCACGAAGTACGGCCCGTCGATCATGTCGTCACCCCCGTTCTCGGCCGGGACCCTTCCCGGCCGCCACCGTCACCACCAGTGCACGCGATCCTTGGCACCCCCGGCCATGGTCCAGGAGCGCGGACGCATGCGTGAACGTCCAGGGGCGTCGAACGCCCCGGGCGTCACCCGGTCCGCCGGGCGCCGGACCCGTGCCGCCAGGAGACCCGCGCGGCCGGCCGGGCCGTCGGCGCATCATGGCCGTGTGCGACTCGAAGCGATCACCTGGGACCGGCTCGGCGACCTCCTCGCCGAGCGCCTGCTGGAGCTGAGGACGGCCGACGACGGACCCTGGCCGCGGGTCGCCTTCGACGGCGCCCCCGCCGCGCGTCCGGGAGACCTCGCCGAGCGGGTCGCCGAGGCGCTGCGGATACACGGCCGGCCCTCCCTGGTCGTCGGTACCGGGGGCTTCCTGCGGCCCGCCTCCGTCCGGCTCGAGTACGGCCACCAGGACCTGGAGTCCTACTACGGCGGCTGGTACGACACCGGCGCCCTCTGGCGCGAGGTGTTCGGCCCCCTCGAACCCGGCGGGAGCGGGCGCGTCCTGCCCGACCTGTGGGACCCCGTCACCGACCGCGCCACCCGCAGCCCCTATGTCCGACTTCCTCCCGGCGGCGTGCTGTTGCTGCACGGACCCCTTCTCCTGCGCCACTGGTTCCCCTTCGACCTGAGCGTCCACGTCCTCCTCTCCCCGGGCGCCCTGCGCCGTCGTACCGCCGAGGCCGAGCACTGGACCCTCCCCGCCTTCGAGCGTTACGAGCAGGAGACCGACCCCGCAGGCACGGCCGACGTACTGGTACGGGCCGACGACCCCCGCCATCCGGCCTGGAGCGGCTGACTCTCGTCTCCCGCGCCGGGAACGTCCGCGCCGGGAACGTCCGCGCCGGGAACGTCCGCGCCGGGAACGTCCGCGCCGGGAACGTCCGCGCCGGGAACGTCCGCGCCGGGACGACCTCTTTGCGGAGGGCCGGTCTCAGAGCCAGCGACTGCGCCGGAACGCCCGGTACAGCAGCAGGCACGCCACGGATATCACCCCGATGACCGTGCCGTAGCCGTACCGCCAGTGCAGCTCCGGCATGTGGTCGAAGTTCATGCCGTACATGCCGCAGACCATCGTCGGCACCGCCACGATCGCCGCCCAGGCGGTGATCTTGCGCATGTCCTCGTTCTGCGCGACCGTGACCTGCGCCAGATGGGCCTGGAGGATGGAGTTCAGCAGCTCGTCGAAGGCGGCTATCTGCTCCTTCGCCCGCGACAGATGGTCCGAGACGTCACGGAAGTACGCCTGTATCTCCGGGGCGACCACCCGGATCGGCCGTGTGGCGAGCTCCTCCAGCGGCCGGCCCAGCGGCACCACCGCCCGCTTCAGCTCGAGGAGTTCGCGCTTGAGCTGGTAGATGCGGCCCGGATCGACCCGCGCGCCGTGCTCCGCGAACACATCCGTCTCCACCTGGTCCATGTCCTCCTGGACCGAGTCGATGACGGTCAGATAGTCGTCGACCACATGGTCCGCGATCGCGTGCAGCACCGTGGACGGGCCCTGGGCGAGCTGCTCGGGATCGGACTCCAGGCCCTCGCGCAGCGGTCCCAGCGAGCCGTGCCGGCCGTGCCGCACCGTGACCACGAAGTCCTGACCGAGGAACACCATGATCTCGCCGGTGTCCACCACCTCGCTGTTCGCGGTGAGTTCCTCGTGCTCGACGTAGCAGACCGTCTTGAACACGGCGAACAGCGTCTCCCCGTACCGCTCCAGCTTGGGTCGCTGGTGGGCCTCGACCGCGTCCTCCACCGCCAGCGGGTGCAGGTCGAACAGCTCCGCGATACCGGCGAACTCCCGGGTGGTCGGCTCGTGCAGCCCCAGCCAGACGAAACCCTCCCCGCTCTTGCGTACCTGCCTCACCGCGTCCACCAGGTCCCCGCGCGCGCCGGTGCGATGACCGTCCCGGTACGTCACGCAGTTGACCACCGAGGAGCCCAGCGGGGAGCGGGCCGGATGGCTCAGGTCCACCCGGGGCCGCCGCCGGGCCAGCCGCGCCACCCGGCGCAGTCCGCCGGCCCTGCCGAGGCCCGCGACCTTCCGCAGATTCCCTGCCATGGACATCCGGCTCTCCTTGCGTGGTGCCCCCGCGCCGTCCTGCTTCACGCGCTCCGGCTCGCCAGTCTGCCAGTCCTGGACGAGTCGTGTGCGAGCCTGTGGGCAGGGGACATTCCGCTTTGTTCCCCCCTGTGGAAAAAGGGAGTTCGCCCGTCGCGACACCCGTTCGTCAGGCGGGTGCCGGCGGGCGGCCCCCTATGTGTTCCACCGCCTGCGCGCCCGCCCGGCAGCCCTCCTTCGCCGCCTGCTCCGGGCCGGCTCCCGCGAGCAGGGCCGCGAGGAACGCGCCCGTGAACGCGTCCCCGGCACCCGTGGTGTCCCGGGGCGCCGCCGGTACGGCCGGAACGCGGGCGTACACCTGCCCGGACCGGGCGAGCAACGCGCCCTCGGCACCCTGCTTGGCCACCACCAGCGGGACGTGCCGGCTCAGCCGCGCCGCGGCGTCCGCGACATCGGACGCCCCCGTGAGCAGGCACGCCTCGTCACGACTGGGCAGCAGGACGTCCACGCCCTCGACCAGCGACAGGAACCGGTCGGGGCCCAGCCGCACGAGGAACCCCGTCGACGCCGGATCCAGACTCACCGGCACCCCACGGGCCCGCGCCGCCTTCAACGCCACCGCGGCCAAGGCCCTGCCCGGCTCGGTGAACAGCAGGTAGCCCGACAGATGCAGCCGCGCCACCCCGTCCAGCAACGCGTCCGACCAGTCACCGGGTTCCAGCCGCAGCGACGCGCCGCTGTCGGTGAGGAACGTCCGCTCGGCCGCCGCGCCCTCGTCGACCAGGCAGATCACCGTCCCCGTCGGCACCTGTCCGTCCACGACCAGCAGCGGACGGACCCCGCAGGCGGTCAGCTCCCGCTCGTGCCAGTCCGCCGCGTCCTCGCCCACCCGCCCGAGCAGCCGCACCTCCGTACCGTCCCGACGCGCCGCCCAGCAGGCCACGTTGGCACCCGCGCCGCCCGGCACCGTCCGGATCGCCGCCGCCGTGTCCGTCCCCGGCGCGAGCGGTCCCCGGTGCCGGGCGACCACGTCCGTGATCACATCGCCGACGACCAGCAGTGCCCCGCCCCGCACGGCGCCCGTCACTCCCCGGCGGCCCAGGACGCCGCGACCCGCGCGGCCAGGCGTACGTTGCCCCGGACCGCCGCCAGGTTCGCGGCGAGGGACGCACCGTCGGTGCGGCGGACCAGATGGTCGAGCAGGAACGGTGTGACCGCCTGGCCGGTGACACCTTCCGTCTCGCACGCGTGCAGAGCCTCGTCGAGCACCCGCGCGTGCAGCCCGGGATCCAACTGCTCCGCCTCGGGCACCGGGTTGGCCACGATCAGCGCCGACCCGGGTCCGCCCAGCGCGTCCTGCGCCCGCATGACCTCCGCGACCTGCGCCGGAGTGTCCAGCCGCCAGTCCACGGGATGCCCCGAGTCGGACAGATAGAAGCCGGGGAAGCGGTCCGTGCCGTACCCGGCGACCGCCACCCCCAGCGTCTCCAGCCGCTGCAGGGTCGCGGGCACGTCCAGGATCGACTTCACGCCCGCGCACACCACGGTGATCCGCGTCCGCGCCAGCAGACCGAGGTCGGCCGACTCGTCCTGGGTCGCCGTCCACTGCCGGTGCACGCCGCCGAGCCCCCCGGTGGCGAACACCCGTATGCCCGCGAGCGCCGCCAGCAGGGCCGTGGCCGACACCGTGGTCGCCCCGCTCGCCCCGGCGGCCACCGCGAGCGGCAGATCACGATGGCCCAGCTTGCGGATGCCGTCCTCGTTGGCGACCCGCTCCAACTGCTCCTTGTCCAGGCCGACCCGGGGCCGCCCGTCCAGCACGGCGATCGTCGCCGGTACCGCGCCCTCCTGCCGTACGGCCGCCTCCAGCTCCAGAGCCACCTGGAGATTGCGCGGCCGGGGCAGCCCGTGGGCGATGATCGTGGACTCCAGGGCCACCACCGGGCGGCCTGCGGCGATCGCCTCCCGTACCTCTTCGGACACCATGAGCACCACGCGTCTGCCTCCTGTCTGCCGGTTCTCCCTCATCTCTGGCGGGCCGGACACCGGGCCAAACCCCTTGCGTGCCGTCACCGATGTCGCGGAGGCTGGGGGCCATGACGGACAACACGACCCGCCTCGACCACATCGTCCTGTGGGTGAACGATCCCATCGCCGCCGCCGGTTTCTACGAGAAGGCCGTGGGCCTGGAGCCCGTCAGGCTCACCGACTACTCCGCCGGTGAGGCGCCGTTTCCCTCGGTGCGGGTCAATGAGGAGACGATCCTCGATCTCATGCCGCGGGCGAAAGCGGAACGCATGGGCATGGTTCCCGGCGCCGCGGAGAGCTCGGGGCATCCCGTCAACCACGTTTGTCTGTCCCTGCCCGCCGACGACTTCGACGCCCTCCGCGGCCGCCTGGAGGAGAGCTCCGTACCGGTGTCGGACGTCTCGCGCGATTCCTTCGGGGCGCGTGGCCAGGCCAGGCGCAGCTTCTACTTCCGCGACCCGGACGGCAACGTCTTCGAGGCCCGCCACTACGACTGACCGAAGCGGCTGCGGGCGGACCCGGGCCGGGGCGGATCAGAACAGTGGCTCGGGGAGGATGCCTTCCAGAGCGAGCAGGCGACGCTTCGTCTCCAGGCCGCCGCCGAACCCGCCGAGGCCCCCGCCGCTCTCCACCACCCGGTGGCACGGCACGACCACCGGCAACGGATTCGCGCCCATCGCCATGCCCACGGCCTGGGCCGCGCCGGGCTGGCCGACCCGCCGGGCCAGATCGCCGTACCCGACGACCGAGCCGAACGGCACCCCGGCGGCCAGCTCCCGCAGCACCTCGCGGTTGAAGCCCGAGATCAGCGACCAGTCCAGCGGCAGCTCGAAGCCCCGCCGCTCACCCGCGAAGTACGCCTCGACCTGACCTGTCGCCTCGGCCAGCAGCGGGGAGCCGGGCTCCTCGACGGGCTCGGTGCCGAGCCGCGACGCCAGCCGCTCCAGCGCACCGTCGCGCACCTCGTTGGTGGCGTGGAACACGACGTTGACCAGGCCCTCCCGGGTCGCGGCCAGCAGCAGCGGGCCGATGCCGGTGCCGACGACGACCCACACCACCCGCTGCTCGTACTGCCCATGGCTGTCCATGGGCACCACCGTACGGCCCGCCACCGACAACGCCTCAGCCGCGCACCGCGTCCCGCACCACGTCGGGCCTGTTGGTGATGATCCCGTCGACCCCGGACCCGGCGACCCGGCGGGCGGCGGCCGCGTCGTTCACGGTCCAGGTGCACACCTCCAGCGGCTTGCCGTGTGCCCCCTTGAAGGCGTGCACGGCGGCGACGTAACCGGCGGAGAGGGAACCGTACGAGGGGTTGATCTGGTCGGTGAAGGCCGCGTAGGCGGGCAGGTCCGACACGGGCGGCGTCCCGAGGAAGCCCGTCCTCACCGCGGGCCGCAGATCGTGGACCGTCCGTACGCTGTCCGCGCTGAAGCTCTGCACGATCAGCCGGTCCCGCGCATGCCGGCGGTCCAGCCAGCCCTCGTTGTCCAGCACCTTGACGATCTGCTGCTCCACACCGGGATACAGCTGAGGGTTCTTGATCTCCAGCAGCAGCTTCTGGTGGTGCCGCTCGACGCGGTGCACGAACTGCTCCAGTGTCGGCACGCGCGCGCCCGCGTACGTGGAGCCGAACCAGCTGCCCGCGTCCAACCGGGCGATCTCCGCGGCGGTGAAGTCCTTCACCTTCCACGGAGCCCGGCCGGGGAAGACCTCCTCGACGTCGGTGGTGCGCCGGAGGCTGTCGTCGTGCAGGACGACGAGTTCACCGTCCCTGGTGCGCTGGACGTCGTTCTCCACCCAGTCGACGCCGAGCGCGGCGGCCCGGTCGACGGCCGCCAGGGTGTTCTCGGGCGCGTACGCGGACGCGCCCCGATGGGCTATCACCAGGGGGCGCGCGGAGTTCTCCGCGGCTCGCGCGGGGGAGAGCGGGAGCAGGAGGGCGGCGGTGCCCAGGAGTGCGGTGGTCGAGGCGGCGACAGCGCGTGCGTGCATGCGGACTCCTCGCGTCGGACGATCACAGTGAGCTCAACTGTGACAGCAGAGGGTCGACGCGAGACGGGCGCGGGACGGCCGCGGATTGAACGGTGCTGCCCGAACTGCGCACACTGATGCCACACACCTGGGGCAAGGACGTGTTTCTTTGCCGGAAAGTCGTTCGACCATTCCGGTGGGGTCATACTCTCTGCGTCATCCCTGGCCGCCGTCACGGCGCTGGGAGGGGGGTCATATCGGGACGTTGCGGAATACACGGTCGGGAAGGGCAGCCGCGCATGCAAGGCACGGTCGACGGATTCAGCTACGGCCTGGTCACACCGCTGGTGGCCTTCCTCATGGCCTGTCTCGGCGGCGCCCTGGGCCTGCGCTGCACCACCAGGGCCATCAGGGTGTCCCGCTCCTGGCGCCCCGGCTGGCTCGCCCTGGGGGCCGCGACCATCGGCTCCGGCATATGGACGATGCACTTCGTCGCGATGACGGGCTTCACCATCGAGGGCACGCCGATCCACTACGACCGGCTGATCACGTTCGCGAGTCTGGCCGTCGCCATCGTCATGGTGGGCATCGGGATCTTCATCGTCGGCTACAAGGGCGCCTCCGGAACGGCCCTGTTCACCGGAGGCACCATCACCGGCCTCGGCATAGCCTCGATGCACTATCTCGGCATGGCCGGGATGAACCTCGACGGACACCTGGAGTACAACGTCCTCACGGTCGCCGCGTCCGTGGTCATCGCCATGGCCGCCGCCAGCGCCGCCCTGTGGGCGGCCGGACAGGTGCGGGGCTTCCTGTGGAGCGTGGGCGCCAGCGTCGTCATGGGGCTCGCGGTCACCGGGATGCACTACACCGGCATGGCCGCACTCGAGGTGCACGTCCACGGCACGGCCGAGCCCGCCGCGGGGGAGCCCGCGGCCGCCCTGCTCTGGCCGATGCTGGTCGGCCCGCTCGCCTTCCTCGTCCTCGCGGGCGTCGTGGTGATCTTCGACCCGCTGATGGTCGCCGGCGGGTCCGCCACGCCCCCCGCCGAGCACAAGCCCGGCGTCCCCGCCCACTCCCCGGCCCACCACGCCCCGGCACGCTCCCGGCTGCGGGCCCGAGGCCCCGTGGAACACCGCTCCCGGACCCCGCAGAAACGCTGATCCGGACTCGTTGTCAGTGGGGGGCCGTACGGTGGATGGCATGCGGCCCGTTTCCCAGATCGAACGCACGGTGGCGCCCTTCGAGGTCGTCAGTCCCTACCAGCCGAGCGGTGACCAGCCGACGGCCATCGCCGACCTCGCCCGGCGCATCGAAGCAGGTGAGAAGGACGTCGTCCTGCTCGGCGCGACCGGCACCGGCAAGTCCGCCACCACCGCGTGGATGATCGAGAAGCTCCAGCGCCCCACCCTGGTGATGGCGCCGAACAAGACCCTGGCCGCCCAGCTGGCCAACGAGTTCCGCGAACTGCTGCCGAACAACGCCGTCGAGTACTTCGTCTCGTACTACGACTACTACCAGCCCGAGGCGTACGTCCCGCAGTCGGACACCTACATCGAGAAGGACTCCTCGGTCAACGAGGAGGTCGAGCGGCTGCGCCACTCCGCGACCAACTCGCTGCTCACCCGCCGTGACGTCATCGTGGTCGCCTCCGTCTCCTGCATCTACGGCCTGGGCACCCCGCAGGAGTACGTGGACCGCATGGTCCCCCTCCGCGTCGGCGACGAGTTCGACCGGGACGAGCTGCTGCGCCGCTTCGTGGACATCCAGTACACGCGCAACGACATGGCCTTCAGCCGCGGCACCTTCCGTGTCCGCGGCGACACCATCGAGATCTTCCCGGTCTACGAGGAGCTCGCCGTCCGCATCGAGATGTTCGGCGACGAGATCGAGGCGCTGTCCACGCTCCACCCGCTCACCGGCGAGATCATCAGCGACGACCAGCAGTTGTACGTCTTCCCGGCCTCCCACTACGTCGCGGGCCCCGAGCGGCTGGAGCGCGCGGTCAACGACATCGAGAAGGAGCTCGGTGAGCGCCTGGCCGAGCTGGAGAAGCAGGGCAAGCTCCTGGAGGCCCAGCGCCTGCGCATGCGCACCACGTACGACATCGAGATGCTCCGCCAGATCGGCTCCTGCTCCGGCGTGGAGAACTACTCGATGCACTTCGACGGCCGCTCTCCCGGCTCCGCGCCGAACACCCTGCTGGACTACTTCCCGGACGACTTCCTCCTCGTCATCGACGAGTCGCACGTCACCGTCCCGCAGATCGGCGCCATGTACGAGGGCGACGCCTCCCGCAAGCGCACCCTCGTCGACCACGGCTTCCGGCTCCCCTCCGCCCTGGACAACCGGCCGCTGAAGTGGGAGGAGTTCCAGAAGCGCATCGGGCAGGCCGTCTACCTGTCGGCCACCCCCGGCCAGTACGAGCTCTCCCGCGCGGACGGCGCCGTCGAACAGATCATCCGCCCCACCGGCCTCGTCGACCCCGAGGTCGTGGTCAAGCCCACCGAGGGCCAGATCGACGACCTGGTGCACGAGATCCGCACGCGCGTGGAGAAGGACGAACGCGTCCTGGTCACCACGCTCACCAAGAAGATGGCCGAGGACCTCACCGACTACTTCCTGGAGCTCGGCATCCAGGTCCGCTATCTGCACAGCGACGTCGACACCCTGCGCCGGGTCGAGCTGCTGCGGGAGCTGCGCAGCGGTGAGTACGACGTCCTCGTCGGCATCAACCTGCTGCGTGAGGGCCTCGACCTGCCCGAGGTGTCCCTGGTGGCGATCCTCGACGCCGACAAGGAGGGCTTCCTGCGGTCGGGCACCTCCCTGATCCAGACCATCGGCCGCGCGGCGCGCAATGTCTCCGGCCAGGTCCACATGTACGCCGACAGGATCACCCCGTCGATGGAGAAGGCCATCGACGAGACCAACCGCCGCCGGGAGAAGCAGGTCGCGTACAACCGGGCGAACGGCATCGACCCGCAGCCCCTGCGCAAGAAGATCAACGACATCGTCGCCCAGATCGCCCGCGAGGACATCGACACCGAGCAGCTGCTCGGTTCGGGTTACCGCCAGGCCAAGAAGGACGGCGGCGCCAAGGCGCCCGTGCCCTCCCTGGGCACCAAGGCGGCCAAGGGCGCCCGGGGCAAGGCCGCCGGGACCGTGCCGACCGACCGTCCCGCCGCCGAACTCGCCGAGCAGATCGAGGAACTCACCACGCGGATGCGGGCCGCCGCGGCGAACCTGCAGTTCGAGATCGCGGCCCGGCTGCGCGACGAGGTCTCCGAGATGAAGAAGGAACTGCGGCAGATGCGGGAGGCCGGCCTGTCCTGACGGCCGCGCACGCGATGTGTTGCAAGAACGACACAAAGTGTGGACCTGGGTACGTCACTGTCAGTGCCCCTGCGTAGGGTTCTGGTCAACCGCGATTGCGCGGCAACAGGGGACAGTTCGAGAGGGGAATCAGCGCGTGACCGTCAACATGACCAAGGGTCAGGCCATCAGCCTGCAGAAGGACGACGGCGGCAGCCTGACCGCGGTACGCATGGGTCTCGGCTGGCAGGCGGCCCCCCGTCGCGGCCTGTTCGGCTCGCGTACCCGGGAGATCGACCTGGATGCCTCGGCCGTCCTGTTCGCGGACAAGCAGCCGGTCGACGTCGTCTTCTTCCGCCACCTGGTGAGCGACGACGGCTCCGTGCGCCACACCGGTGACAACCTCGTCGGCGGTGTCGGCCAGGGCGGCGACGACGAGGCCATCCTCGTCGACCTCTCGCGCGTCCCGGTCCACATCGACCAGATCGTCTTCACCGTGAACTCCTTCACGGGCCAGACCTTCCAGGAGGTGCAGAACGCGTTCTGCCGCCTCGTCGACGAGACCAACGGCCAGGAGCTCGCCCGCTACACGCTGGCCGGCGGTGGCGCCTACACGGCCCAGCTCATGGCGAAGGTGCACCGCACGGGCACGGGCTGGACGATGACGGCCCTCGGCAACCCGGCCAACGGCCGTACCTTCCAGGACCTGATGCCGGCGATCCTGCCGGTTCTCTAGTCACCGGGCCGGGCCGGCGACGCGCGGCACACGACACATCACACGCGACACGGGGGGACGAAGGCGATGACGGCCGAGCTGGTGCGGGGACAGAACCACCCGCTCTCCCAGTCCCGTCTGGAGATCCGGATCTCGGCCGGCGCGCCGGTCGTGGCCGTGGCCGCGCTCGGCGACGAGAACGGCCGGATCCACGGAGTGGAGTGGGTGGCCCACCCGGGCACACCCACCCAGCCCGGCCTGGAGGTGTCGCGTCAGGCGGCCGCCGACCACCGTCTCGCGGTGGACCTGGACGCCATGACGGACGCGGTGCACCGCGTCAGTGTGCTGCTCGCCCTGCCCGCCCCGGGCGGCGGCCCGGGGCCCTCCCGGTTCGGTGCCGTGGCGGCCCCCTTCGTCGCCGTCACCGGCCTGGACGGCAGCGAGATCGCCAGCTACACCATCACGGGTCTGGAGGCCGAGTCGGCCGTCACCGCGCTGGAGCTCTACCGGCGGCAGGGCGCCTGGAAGGTGCGCGCCGTCGGCCAGGGCTACGCGGGCGGCCTGGCCGACCTCCTCACCGACCAGGGCCTGCCCGAGGCCGTACAGCTCGCGGGCACCATCAACGAGGCGGTCGCGCGGGGCCTCGCCCGCTCCGTCCAGGCACCCCCGCCCCGCCCGGCCGACGGCGACCGCTCCCGTCAGCCGGCCGCCCCCGCGGTCGGCCCCGACCAGGGCGGCACCGCACCGCAGGGCGCCCCCGGCCCCGTACCGCCGTCGTACGGCGGGCAGCCGGCCGGCGGGCCGGGACAGACCGGACCGCAGCCGGCGTACGGCGGAGCCGGTGGCGTGGACCCGTCCGCCACCGCCGGCGGCCCGATCAACTACAGCCACCCCGGCCGGCGGAACTCCGCCCCGCCGCCGCCCCCGCCCACCGCTCCGCCGGCGCAGCCAGGACAGCCCGCGCAGCCCGTCGCGGGGGACGCGACCGGCTGGTCCATGGAGGAGCGGCTCTACAACCAGGTCTGGGGCATGTTCGAGGACCTGGCCCGCACCACCGCCGCCTACCGCAGCGCCGTCGACTTCGCCGAGTCCCGCATGGACAAGGAGCTGGAGCAGGCCCTGTCCGATCCGCGCAGCCGGATCGGCGGTCAGGGCGACGTCGCGCGCGAGGCCGCCCGGGCCCGGCACGCACAGCTCGTCGACCAGGCGCGAGAAGTCCTCGACCGGGACCTCGCCCAGCTCGTCGCCGAGGCCGGCGTCGTCGAACCCGCACTGCCCCCGGCCTTCGCCCGCTGGGACAACCCCGCCTGGCACGCCTACCGGGTGCCGATGGAGATACCCATGGCAGTGCGCCTGGGCGACCTGCGGCTGCCCGAGGCCGACCGGATCCGCATCCCGATGCTGCTCCGGCTGCCGCTGGAGCGCGGTCTGTGGATCGACAGCGGACGGGCCGACTCGCTCGACGGGTCGTTCACCGACCCCCACGACATGAGGCGCCTCGCCATGGAGACGGCGGTGGCGCACGCGGCCCGGCTGCTCGCCGTCTACCCGGCGGGCGAGTTCACCGTGCACGTCATCGACCCGGCCGGATCCGGGGCACAGTCGCTGGCACCACTGACGCGGACCGGTGTGCTGGCGGCCCCGCCCGCCCAGGGTGCCGCAGGTGTGACGAAGGTGCTGGGCCGGCTCACGCAGCGGGTCGACCTGGTGCAGATGGCGCTGCGCGGAGGTGCCCCGGACGCGCTGCCTCCCGGGTTCGACACCTCCCAGCAACTGCTGATCGTCAACGACTTCCCGCACGGCTTCGACGACCGGGCCGTGAACCAGTTGCGCTACCTCGCCGACGAGGGCCCGTCCGTCGGGGTCCACCTGATGATGGTCGCCGACCGCGAGGAGTCCGCGGCCTACGGTCCGCTCCTCGATCCGCTGTGGCGTTCGCTGCTGCGACTGACTCCCGTGCCCGACGACCATCTGGCCGACCCGTGGGTCGGACACGCCTGGACGTACGAGCCGCCGCTCGTGCCGCCGGGCAGCCAGGTCCTCACCCAGGTCCTCACCCAGGTCGCGGCGGCCCGCCGCTCATGGGACAAGTGACGTCCCCGCGCCTTTGACCAAGCACACGTAAAGCCCCTCCACCTGCGGCTTTGTATCTTTCTTTACTCTCCCCTTTACCAACCCTTGGTGATTGGGTACTCTTGACCGCACGGAGGGGAGTACTCCCTGTCTGTGCGGCGACCCCGTCAATACGGATCAGGCCAGATCCCGGGGCGTCGGCCCGAAGGACCGTCCGGACGCAGTCAAGCGCCGGAGGCCCGGGTGGAAGAGACCTCCGGCAGCGACGACGCTGACATTTGCCGTGTGACGTATCTGCCGGAGGCGCAGTGGATGTTTCCCTGACCCTATGGGTCCTGACAATCGTGGGCCTCGGTGCCCTCATCGCGGTCGACTTCTTCATCGGCCGCAAACCGCATGACGTATCCATCAAGGAAGCCGGGATCTGGACCATCGTCTGGATCGTCCTGGCCGCGCTCTTCGGGCTCGGCCTGCTGATCTGGGGCGGAGGACAAGCCGGAGGCGAGTTCTTCGCCGGCTACATCACCGAGAAGTCGCTGAGCGTCGACAACCTCTTCGTCTTCGTCCTGATCATGGCGAAGTTCGCGGTGCCGTCGCAGTACCAGCAGCGGGTGCTCCTCGTCGGCGTGCTCATAGCCCTGGTGCTGCGTGCGATCTTCATCGCCGCCGGCGCCGCGATCCTCGCCAGCTTCTCGTGGGTGTTCTACCTCTTCGGCGCCTTCCTGATCTGGACCGCCTGGAAGCTCATCCAGGAGGCCCGGGCCGACCAGGACGAGGAGGAGTTCGAGGAGAACAAGCTCCTCAAGGCCGCCGAACGCCGCTTCGGCGTGGCCGACCGGTACCACGGCACCAAGCTGTGGATCGAGCAGAACGGCAAGCGGGTCATGACCCCGATGCTCGTCGTCATGCTCGCCATCGGCACCACGGACGTCCTGTTCGCGCTCGACTCGATCCCCGCGATCTTCGGCCTGACGCAGGACCCGTACATCGTGTTCACGGCGAACGCGTTCGCACTGATGGGTCTCCGGCAGCTGTACTTCCTCATCGGCGGTCTGCTGAGGAAGCTGGTCCACCTGTCCTACGGCCTGTCGATCATCCTCGGCTTCATCGGCGTGAAGCTGGTGCTGCACGCACTGCACGAGTCCGGGGTGCACGTACCCGAGATCAGCATCCCGGTCTCGCTGGGCGTGATCTGCTCGGTCCTGGTCGTCACCACGATCACCAGCCTGCGGGCCTCCCGCAAGCAGGCGCAGGCCGGAGCGGCAGCAGGCAGGGGTGAGGACCCCGTGAAGGACAACATCGACGTCTGACCCTGTCGGACACCGGAGCACCGGTACCGGGAGCGGTGGTCAGCACATCGCCGACCACCGCTCCCGGTCCTGTCTGTCCCCACCCGCGCCGCCCGCCGGCGCCAACCGAATTCGACTCGTACGAGGAGGCCATGCGTGACCATGATGACCCCGAGACGATCAGGATCGAGCAGCGGAAGGGCACGCCGACCGGCGGTGACATCCCCCGCGCCCCCCACGGTCGAACGGCGGTCGGACGGCTCCAGTAAAGTGCGACGCCCGTTCACGTCTGCGACGATCGCCCCATGACCGCTCGGCTCAGGTCACTCGCGGCACAGTGGACGACCCTGGTGCCGGTGTTCGCCATAGTCCTGCTGATCCTGACCTGGGGACGTGAACTGCCCGGCTGGATCGTCGTACTGGTGACCCTGATTCTCTCGGGGTCCGTGCTGGCGGCCGTCCACCATGCCGAGGTGGTCGCGCACCGGGTCGGTGAGCCCTTCGGCTCCCTGGTCCTCGCGGTCGCCGTCACCGTCATCGAGGTGGCGCTGATCGTCACGCTGATGATCGACGGCGGGGACAAGAGCGCGACGCTCGCCAGAGACACCGTGTTCGCGGCCGTGATGATCACCGTCAACGGAATTCTCGGGCTGAGCCTGCTGGTGGGCTCACTGCGCCACGGCACGGCGGTGTTCAACTCGGAAGGCACCGGCGCGGCCCTCGCCACGGTCGCGACGCTGGCGACCCTCAGCCTGGTGCTGCCGACGTTCACCACGAGCAAGCCGGGCCCGGAGTTCTCCACCGTGCAGCTCACGTTCGCGGCGGTCTCCTCGCTGATCCTCTACGCCTTGTTCGTGGCGACCCAGACCGTCAGACATCGCGACTACTTCCTGCCGATCGTCAAGCAGCGCGAGACGACCGCCTCCGGGCAGGGGCACGCCCAGGCGCCCTCCACGCGCACCGCCCTGATCAGCCTCGGACTGCTGGGCCTGGCCCTGGTCGGAGTGGTCGGGCTGGCCAAAGGGGTCTCGCCCACGATCGAGTCCGGAGTGGAGGCCGCCGGGCTGCCCCACTCCGCCGTCGGTGTGATCATCGCCCTGCTGGTCCTGCTCCCGGAGACCATCGCCGCGGTGCGGGCCGCGCGCCGCAACCAGGTGCAGACCAGCATGAACCTCGCGCTCGGATCGGCGATGGCCAGTATCGGTCTGACCATCCCCGCCGTCGCGCTGGCCTCCCTCTGGCTCCCCGGTCCGCTCATCCTCGGGCTCGGCAACACCCATATGGTGCTGCTCGCCCTGACCATGGTGGTGGGCGCGCTGACCGTGGTCCCCGGGCGGGCCACACCACTGCAGGGCGGCGTGCATCTGGTGCTGCTCGCGGCCTATCTGGAGCTGGCGATCAACCCCTAGCGGCGAAGGCCGGTAGCACACGGCCGGGCGCTGACCGACGGTGTGGGCCGCGCCCCTCCCCGGGGTTCACGGGCCGCCCGGAGACCCAGGTCTCCGGGCGGCCCGTGAACAGTTCCGACAAGCACCGGGCCACGGCTGCGCGGGCTCGGGTACGGCTCGACGGCCGTGCGCCGCACCGTGATAAACCGGGTCCGAGCAGCGGTTCCGGCGAGGACCGCTCCACCCCGACGGACCGGAGGAACCGTGCCCCGCAACCTGGCCAACGCCCCCATCATGATCCTCAACGGCCCCAACCTGAACCTGCTGGGACAGCGTCAGCCGGAGATCTACGGCTCCGACACGCTCGCGGACGTGGAGGCGATGTGCGCCAGGGCTGCGGCGGCGCACAACGGCACGGTGGATCTGCGCCAGTCCAACCACGAGGGCCAGTTGGTGGACTGGATCCACGAGGCGCGGCTGAACCACTGCGGGATCGTCATCAACCCCGGCGCCTACTCGCACACCTCCGTCGCCATCCTGGACGCCCTCAACGCCTGTGACGGCCTGCCCGTGATGGAGGTCCACATCTCCAACATCCACCGGCGGGAGTCCTTCCGGCACCACTCCTACGTCTCCCTGCGCGCCGACGGGGTCATCGCGGGATGCGGGGTGCAGGGGTACGTGTTCGCCGTGGAGCGGATCGCGGCGCTGGCCGGCCCGGGACTGGCCGAGGCGTGAGCCCCGCTCACCAGCCCCGCGCGTGCCACTCCGGCAGATGCGGGCGTTCCGCGCCGAGCGTCGTGTCGTTGCCGTGCCCGGGATAGACCCACGTCTCGTCCGGGAGCGCGTCGAAGATCTTCGTCTCGATCCCCGACATCAGGGACCGGAAGTCCTCGGGGCGTGTCGTCCTCCCAGGACCACCCGGGAACAGGCAGTCCCCGGTGAACACGTGCGGATGCCCGTGGGGATCGTCGTAGACCAGGGCGATCGAGCCGGGCGTGTGCCCGATCAGATGGCGGGCGGTGAGCTCCACCCGGCCCACGCGGATGGTGTCGCCGTCGTCAACCGGTACGTCGGTCGGCACGGGGATGCCCTCGGCGTCCTCCCGGCCCGCGTGGGTGCGGGCGCCGGTGGCCGCGACGACCTCGGCGAGCGCCTGCCAGTGGTCGCCGTGCCGGTGGGTGGTGACGACGGACGCGATGCCGTCGTCACCGATCGTCCCCAGCAGGGTCTCCGCGTCGTTGGCCGCGTCGATCAGCAACTGCTCGTCGGTGGCCCGGCAACGCAGCAGATAGGCGTTGTTGTCCATGGGGCCGACCGCGACCTTGGTGATCATCAGGTCCTTGAGTTCGTGCACGTCGGCTGGGCCGCCGACCGTCACCCGACCGCTGTACGTCATGACCGTCAGCCTATAGCGGGAACCCGCGCGGGACAGGCGCTAGAGCGGAGGAAGCGACGGGAGGTCACCGCCCTTGACCGTCAGAGCGGTGCCGTCCCGGCGGCCGGCCAGCCAGCCGAGCAGGTCGGCGGCGGTCCCCTCGACCGCGACCGGGCCGCCGACCGTCACCCGACCGCTGTACGTCATGACCGTCAGCCTATAGCGGGAACCCGCGCGGGACAGGCGCTAGAGCGGAGGAAGCGACGGGAGGTCACCGCCCTTGACCGTCAGAGCGGTGCCGTCCCGGCGGCCGGCCAGCCAGCCGAGCAGGTCGGCGGCGGTCCCCTCGACCGCGACCGGGCCGCCGTCCGCCCCGCCGCCGGTCGTCCAGGTCCTGCCGTCCACGGTGGCCAGGGCGGTGGACGGCACGTCCTGGTGACCGGCGAACCGCGCCGCGAGGAAGTCGATCTCCCGCTCCGTGAACTCCGCAGGCAGGTCCTCCAGCTCGTAGCCGATCCCGAGGTCCACGTGGTGCAGCTCCACCTCGGCCCAGCGCCGGAACGGCAAGCGCTCCGCGCGGTCCGTGACCCCGTTGCGCAGCTCCACCGTGCGCGACCGGTCCGCCGGGGCCGCGCCCACCGCGCGGAAGCGCTCCGCGCTCTCGCGCACGTCGGTGAGCTGCGCGTCGAGGGGGCGTGGCGCGTCCCGCTCGATGTCGGCGTCCCGGGCCTCGCCGGAGACGTACATGGGGCGGCCCTCGAGGACGTTCACCAGAGCGTCCGCGTTGCGGGCCAGGTGGGCCAGCACATGACCGCGGGTCCAGCCGGGCAGTCGTGACGACTGGGTCACAGCCGCGTTGTCCAGTGCGGCGACCGCGATGAGCAGCCGTTCGGTCGCTGCTTGTACAGACGCCAGGTCATCAGCGTGATCAATCATGGTGCTGACCCTAGTCCTGTCACACCATCGGGTGAAGGTGGCGAAGCCGCGCCCTAAATCGAATGCACGTGCTATATGGTCGTGTTCGGCGTCGGGCATGCTGGAGAGCCGGGGTTTGTTGACAACCCGTGAATCCGACCGGCGTTGTCAGTGGCTCCCCCTAGTCTGAGAAAGACGGGGGCCTCGCCCCTGTCACTTCTCTCAAGAAAGGTGCGGACCGGCGTGGCCGACCGTCTCATCGTCCGTGGAGCGCGCGAGCACAACCTCAAGAACGTCTCGCTCGACCTCCCGCGCGACTCGCTCATCGTCTTCACGGGCCTGTCGGGGTCGGGCAAGTCCTCGCTGGCCTTCGACACGATCTTCGCCGAGGGACAGCGGCGCTACGTGGAGTCGCTCTCCTCGTACGCCCGGCAGTTCCTCGGCCAGATGGACAAGCCGGACGTCGACTTCATCGAGGGCCTGTCCCCGGCGGTCTCCATCGACCAGAAGTCGACCTCCCGCAACCCGCGCTCCACGGTCGGCACCATCACCGAGGTCTACGACTACCTGCGCCTGCTCTTCGCGCGCATCGGCAAGCCGCACTGCCCCGAGTGTTCCCGGCCGATCTCGCGCCAGTCGCCGCAGGCCATCGTCGACAGGGTCCTGGAACTGCCCGAGGGCAGCCGCTTCCAGGTGCTCTCCCCGCTGGTGCGCGAGCGCAAGGGCGAGTTCGTCGACCTCTTCTCCGACCTCCAGACCAAGGGTTACTCCCGCGCGCGGGTGGACGGCGAGACGATCCAGCTCTCCGACCCGCCCACGCTGAAGAAGCAGGAGAAGCACACCATCGAGGTGGTCGTCGACCGCCTCACGGTCAAGGACGGCGCCAAGCGCCGCCTCACCGACTCCGTCGAGACCGCCCTCGGCCTCTCCGGCGGCATGGTCGTACTCGACTTCGTCGACCTCCCCGAGGACGACCCCGAGCGCGAGCGCATGTACTCCGAGCACCTGTACTGCCCGTACGACGACCTGTCCTTCGAGGAGCTCGAGCCGCGCTCCTTCTCCTTCAACTCGCCCTTCGGCGCCTGCCCCGAGTGCACCGGCATCGGCACGCGCATGGAGGTCGACCCCGAGCTGATCGTCCCCGACCCGGACAAGAGTCTCGACGAGGGCGCCATCCACCCGTGGTCGCACGGCCACACCAAGGACTACTTCGACCGTCTGATCGGCGCCCTCGCGGACGCGCTGGGCTTCCGCACGGACCTCCCCTTCGCGGGCCTGCCGCAGCGCGCCAGGAAAGCCCTGCTGCACGGCCACAAGACCCAGGTCGAGGTCCGCTACCGCAACCGCTACGGACGCGAGCGCCGGTACACCACGGCCTTCGAGGGAGCCGTCCCCTTCGTCAAGCGCCGGCACAGCGAGGCCGAGAGCGACGCCAGCCGCGAGCGCTTCGAGGGCTACATGCGCGAGGTGCCCTGCCCCGCCTGTGAGGGCACCCGGCTCAAGCCGGTCGTCCTCGCCGTCACGGTCATGGGCAAGTCCATCGCCGAGGTCTCCGGAATGTCCATCAGCGACTGCGCGGACTTCCTGGGCGAGCTCAAGCTCACCGACCGCGACAAGAAGATCGCCGAGCGCGTGCTCAAGGAGGTCAACGAGCGGCTGCGGTTCCTGGTCGACGTCGGCCTGGACTACCTCTCGCTGAACCGCGCGGCGGGCACGCTCTCCGGCGGCGAGGCCCAGCGCATCCGCCTGGCCACCCAGATCGGCTCCGGACTCGTCGGCGTGCTCTACGTCCTCGACGAGCCCTCCATCGGCCTGCACCAGCGCGACAACCACCGGCTGATCGAGACCCTGGTCCGGCTGCGCGACATGGGCAACACGCTCATCGTCGTCGAGCACGACGAGGACACCATCAAGGTCGCCGACTGGATCGTCGACATCGGCCCCGGCGCCGGGGAGCACGGCGGCAAGGTCGTGCACAGCGGCTCGTACAAGGAACTGCTGGCCAACGCCGAGTCGCAGACCGGCCAGTACCTGGCCGGCAGGAAGGCCATCCCGCTGCCCGACATCCGCCGCCCGCACGACCCGTCGCGCCGGCTCACGGTGCACGGCGCCCGTGAGAACAACCTGCAGGACATCGACGTGTCCTTCCCGCTGGGCGTCTTCACCGCGGTCACCGGTGTGTCCGGCTCCGGCAAGTCCACGCTGGTCAACGACATCCTGTACACCCACCTGGCCCGCGAGCTGAACGGCGCCCGCAGCGTCCCCGGCCGGCACACGCGCGTGGACGGCGACGACCTCGTCGACAAGGTCGTCCACGTCGACCAGTCGCCCATCGGCCGCACCCCGCGTTCCAACCCGGCGACGTACACCGGCGTCTTCGACCACGTCCGCAAGCTGTTCGCCGAGACGACCGAGGCGAAGGTCCGCGGCTACATGCCCGGCCGCTTCTCCTTCAACGTCAAGGGCGGCCGCTGCGAGAACTGCGCGGGCGACGGCACCATCAAGATCGAGATGAACTTCCTCCCGGACGTGTACGTCCCGTGCGAGGTCTGCCACGGCGCCCGGTACAACCGGGAGACCCTGGAGGTCCACTACAAGGGCAAGTCCATCGCCGACGTCCTGAACATGCCGATCGAAGAGGCCATGCACTTCTTCGAGGCCGTCCCGGCCATCGCCCGCCACCTGAGGACGCTCAACGACGTCGGTCTCGGCTACGTCCGGCTCGGCCAGTCCGCGACCACCCTGTCCGGCGGTGAGGCACAGCGCGTGAAGCTCGCCAGCGAGCTGCAGAAGCGCTCCACCGGCCGCACGGTCTACGTCCTGGACGAGCCGACCACCGGTCTGCACTTCGAGGACATCAGCAAGCTGCTGACGGTCCTGTCCGGCCTGGTGGACAAGGGCAACACGGTCATCGTCATCGAGCACAACCTCGACGTGATCAAGACCGCCGACTGGGTCGTCGACATGGGCCCCGAGGGCGGTTCCGGCGGCGGCCTGGTCGTCGCGGAGGGCACCCCGGAGCAGGTCGCCGGCGTTCCGGCCAGCCACACCGGCAAGTTCCTGCGGGACGTCCTGGGGGCGGAGCGGATCAGCGACGCCGCGCAGGTGCGGGTTCCGCGCAAGGCGGCGGCGAAGAAGACGGTCGCCGCCAGGTCCACCACCAGGAAGACGGCCACCAAGGCGGTCGGCGGTACGGCCGCCAAGAAGACGGCCACCAAGGCCGCCGCGAAGAAGACGACGCGGGCGACCAAGGCCTGACCGGGCCCGCACCCGCACGCGCCGTGCCGCAGGGAAATCCCGTGCGGCACGGCGCGTGCGCGCGTCAGGCGGCCTCCGGCTCCAGTTCACGGGCGTACGGCGGTTCCGCGCCCGCGCGTGAGCAGGTGACCGCCGCCGCGCGCGCCGCGAAGCCGAGCAGGTCCGCCCAGCCCTCGCCGTCCAGCGCGGCCACACCCGCGTCACTGAGCGCGTCCCGCACCGCGAGACCGTGCAGCAGCGCCGCGTTCACCGTGTCACCGGCGCCGATCGTGTCCACCACCTCGACCCGTTCACCCGGCACGGCGTACTCGCCGCCGTCGCGGGTGAACACAGTCAGTCCGTCCCCGCCCCGGGTGACCACGACCGCCGCCGGACCGGCCGCCAGCCACTCCTTCGGGGACCCGCCGAGCCACTCGGCGTCCTCGGCGGACAGCTTCAACAGCGACACCGACGGCAGCCAGCTGCGGAACCGGGCCCGGTAGGCGTCCGGGTCGGGGATGAGCCCCGCCCGGATGTTGGGGTCCAGCGCCGTGAACACGCCTCGCGCGCAGGCGGCGCGCATCAGCTCCTCGTACGCGCTCGCGCCCGGCTCCAGCACGAGCGAGCAGGTTCCGAAGGACACCGCGCGGGTGCCGGCCGGCACCGTGTCGGGGGCCGTGAACAGGCGGTCCGCGGTCCCCTCCACGTAGAAGGAGTACGCCGCCGAGCCGTCCGTGCCGACCGTGGCGACGGCCAGCGTCGTCGGCTCGTCGCCGCGCTGCACCGAGGACACGTCCACACCGGTCTCCCGCAGCCGGTCCAGCAGCGCCGCACCGAAGGCGTCACGCGACACTCGGGAGCAGAACGCGGTGGGGGAGCCGAGGCGGCCCAGCGCCACCGCCGTGTTGAAGGGGCCGCCGCCGAGCGCCGGCGTCAGCGTCGCGAGCGCACCCGCGCCGCGCGGTACCAGGTCGATCAGTGCCTCACCGGCTACGACGATCACGAAGGGTTCCCTTCTTCGAAGGATCGGGCTTCTCAGCCTGTGGGAGCCGCTCCGGCCCGTCCGGGCAGCCACAGGACGTGCGGTGCGCGAAGGCGCACGGGAGGCGTTCGGTCCGCGCGGGACGGTCCAGCAGGACGCGCACGGTCCGGACGCCGGCATCCCTGCCGGGCCGCGCGATCGCCGTGGGGCGGGGCGTGAACGGGTCCGCCCGCGCGAAGTCGTCGAAACAGCGCGGCGCGATGTCCCCGGGCACGGACGGCCCGTGCGCCCGCAGCGCCCCGATCGTCATGGCGTTCTCGGCGGCGACCAGCGCGGTGGGACGCGAACCGGGGGACGGCAGACCCGCGGTGGCCCGTTCCGCGCCCGCCGACCCCGCATAGCCGTGCACCACGTGTCACCTCTCGGGTGGGGACCGTATCCCATCCGCCGGACGTGCGTAAACGCTTGCGTGATGTTCGCGCGAACGCCTGCCCGACCACCCCACGACAGCCGGAACGATCACCCCCGGTATCGTCCCCGGTGTTCATCCGTGCACCGCCGTCCCACCCGTGGAGCCCTCATGTCCACCCGCCGACCCGCCGCGAGCCGCCGTACCGTCCTGCGGGGCGCGGCCCTCACCCCCGTCGCCGGACTGGGCCTCACCGCGTGCGGAGGCACCGAGGAGGGCCCCGCGCGGCTGACCGGTCCCGTCGAGCTGGGCCCCGAGAGCGAGGTCGCCGAGGACGGCGCGAAGCTGTACCGGGACCACAACGTCGTGGTCAGCCGGAGTAAGGACGGCACCCTCAAGGCGTACGACACCGTCTGTACGCACGCGGGATGCCCCATCAACAAGCTCGAGGGCTCGAAGCTGATCTGCCCCTGTCACGGCAGCGAGTTCGACGCCACCACCGGCAAGGTGCTGCGCGAGCCGGCGGTGGCCCCCCTGAAGGCGCTGGCCGTCGAGGTGAAGAACGGCACGATGGTCGCCAGGCCGCAGGCCTGACCCGGGTCAGGTCCAGTCCCAGGCGATCCCCACGTAACCCGACCGCACGCGCGGTTCCACCAGGTGCACCGAGCGGTGCCGCCCGCTGAGCGCCAGTTCCTGATGACCACCGCGCGGTGCCGCTGCCGAGTGCTGGGTGAACCGGTGGCAGCGCGCCGGGAGCACCCCGGAGTCGAAGCACACCTGGAGCGCGTACTGGCCGCCGGGGGACTCCGCCCCGCGCACGTACTCGCGCGAGACGCCCGCCGTGCCGTCCTCGACGGCGTAGCGGAAGAGGAAGGTGTCACCGGCCCGCAGCCGGGTGTCGAAGAGCAGCTCGGCCGCGAGCACCCCCGTGTCGTGGTGCCAACGCACGCGCCCGGTACGGCAGTTCTCCAGCGCTTGCACGGTCATCCGCTCCGGCGTGGCACCGGGGTCGCCGTGGTGGACGGTGACATAGCGGTCGACGCCGTCCCGGTACGCGCGCACGATGTGGTGCGACTCGCGCTCCGCCAGTTCGCGGCGCGCCCCGATCCGTATCCGCTCGTGGTGCCCCAGGGTGTGCAGCCCGCCGTCGCGCGGGGCGCCGAATTCGGCCAGCAGCCGTTCCCGTACGCCCGAGGCCTCGACAACGGAGCGGTAGGACCGCCCGGGGGAGTGGCGGTCCGCCGCGTGCTCGTCCGGCTCGGCGAGCAGCCGGATCAGCGATTCCTCCGGCAGCTGCAGGATCTCCTCCAGTGCCCGTACGGCGCGCAGCGACTCCGGACGCTGCGGGCGGCGGGCCCCCTGCTGCCAGTAACTCAGACTGGTGACGCCGACCTTCACGCCGTGGCGCGACAGATGGTGCTGCACCCGCTGCAACGGCAGCCCCCGCGCGGCGATCGCCGCGCGCAGGGCGACGTGGAAGGGGCCGCCGCGCAGGGCCGAGTCCAGTTCCGCGGTGACGACGTCCGCGTGCGGTGTGGCGTACGGCATGCAGGGGCCTTTCTGCGAAGTCCGCGACGGCTGGTCAGACCGTCGCGCGGGCACCCCGGAGCCGCCCCCGCCGGCGTGGCGGAGCCTTCACATCCGTACGCCGTCGTTCAGGGCCCGGAGTTCCCCCGCATTGAAGCGTGTTGACCAAGCCCCGACAACACCTGAAGCCCAACAGCGGCCCGCGCCTGCCCTACGACGCGCCGGTCCCGCCCCTGCCCTCCGACCGCAGGCGCTTCGCGCGCACGATGTCGGGATCGCGCGGGTCGAGGGAGTCGATGAGGCCGGACGTCTCGTCCGCGTACCGGCGGTTCCGGGCCGGCCGTCGTGTTTTCTCGATCCGCGTCCGTCGCATCCGACCAGCCCTCCGACTCGGGACCGTCCGCCGATCACCCGAGGGACGGAATCCCCACCTTCCCGCTTCCCGCACGCCGTAACCCATTCGGGCCCGGCCGGCCCTCCGCGTCCACAGGCCCGTCGCGGTGTCGGTCCCCGCCAGTAGGGTGTGAGACATGGCCGACCCCTCCAGCTACCGCCCCAAACCGGGTGAGATCCCCGACTCGCCGGGGGTCTACCGGTTCCGCGACGAGCACCGCCGGGTGATCTACGTCGGAAAGGCGAAGAGCCTGCGCCAGCGCCTGGCGAACTACTTCCAGGACCTGGCCGGGCTGCACCCGCGCACCCGCTCCATGGTCACCACGGCCGCGTCCGTGGAGTGGACCGTGGTGTCCACCGAGGTCGAGGCGCTCCAGCTGGAGTACTCCTGGATCAAGGAGTACGACCCCCGGTTCAACGTCAAGTACCGCGACGACAAGAGCTACCCGTACCTCGCGGTGACGATGAACGAGGAGTTCCCTCGCGTACAGGTGATGCGCGGTCACAAGAAGAAGGGCGTGCGTTACTTCGGTCCGTACGCGCACGCCTGGGCGATCCGGGACACCGTGGACCTGCTGTTGCGCGTCTTCCCGGTGCGCACCTGCTCGGCCGGGGTCTTCAAGAACGCCGCCCGCACCGGCCGCCCGTGTCTGCTCGGCTACATCGACAAGTGCTCGGCGCCGTGCGTGGACCGCATCTCCGCCGAGGACCACCGCGGACTGGCCGAGGAGTTCTCCGACTTCATGGCCGGCCGCACGGGCGCCTACCTCCGCCGTCTGGAGAAGCGGATGACGGAGGCGGCCGAGGAGATGGAGTACGAGCGGGCCGCCCGCCTGCGCGACGACATCGGGGCCCTGAAGAAGGCCATGGAGAAGAGCGCGGTCGTGCTCGCCGACGCGACCGACGCCGATCTGATCGCGGTCGCCGAGGACGAGCTGGAGGCGGCCGTCCAGATCTTCCACGTGCGCGGCGGACGCGTGCGCGGCCAGCGCGGCTGGGTCACCGACAAGGTCGAGGAGATCACCACCGGCGCCCTCGTCGAGCACGCGCTGCAGCAGCTCTACGGCGAGGAGACCGGCGACGCGGTCCCCCGGGAGGTCCTGGTCCCCGCCCTGCCCGAGCCGGTGGAGCCGGTCCAGCAGTGGCTGACCGGGCGGCGCGGCTCCGGTGTCTCCCTGCGGGTCCCGCAGCGCGGGGACAAGAGGGCCCTGATGGAGACCGTGGAGCGCAACGCCCAGCAGGCGCTCGTGCTGCACAAGACCAAGCGCGCCTCCGACCTGACCACGCGCTCGCGCGCGCTGGAGGAGATCACCGACGCCCTGGAGCTGGACAGCGCCCCGCTCAGGATCGAGTGCTACGACATCTCGCACCTCCAGGGCGACGACGTGGTGGCCTCCATGGTGGTCTTCGAGGACGGACTGGCCCGCAAGAGCGAGTACCGCCGCTTCCAGATCAAGGGCTTCGCCGGGCAGGACGACGTCCGCTCCATGCACGAGGTGATCACCCGCCGCTTCCGGCGCTATCTCGCGGAGAAGGAGCGCACGGGGGAGTGGACCGACGGCGAGGAGCCCGGCGCGGAGGACCTCTCCGAAGGTCTCGCCGAGCCGCCCGCGAACACCCTCACCGAGGACGACGGCCGGCCCAGGCGCTTCGCCTACCCGCCGCAGCTCGTCGTCGTCGACGGCGGCGCGCCGCAGGTCGCGGCGGCCCAGCGGGCGCTGGACGAGCTGGGCATCGACGACATCGCCGTGTGCGGCCTGGCCAAGCGGCTGGAGGAGGTCTGGCTGCCGGGCGACGCCGACCCGGTGGTGCTGCCGCGCACCAGTGAGGGCCTCTACCTGCTCCAGCGGGTCCGCGACGAGGCCCACCGGTTCGCGATCACCTACCAGCGCGCCAAGCGCGCCAAGCGCTTCCGGGCCGGCCCGCTGGACGACGTGCCCGGCCTCGGCGAGACCCGTAAGCAGGCACTGATCAAGCACTTCGGTTCGGTGAAGAGGCTGCGATCGGCGACAATCGACCAGATCTGCGAGGTTCCGGGCATAGGCCGCAAGACGGCCGAGACGATCGTCGCGGCCCTCGACCGGGCGGCACCCGCCGCCCCCGCCGTGAACACGGCGACGGGCGAGATCATGGATGACATGGAAGAACCCGGGCAGGCGACGGGTTCTCCCGGGGAGCCCGTGTCCACGGGCGCCCCGGACGAACGACGGGGGCAGGAGCGATGACCGAGCACGAGACGGGACCCGCGCCGGAGCGGGACCGGACCCAGCAGGAGACAGGCGGGAGCGGCACCGGCCGGACGGCCGCCCGCCAGGACGACGGAGCACAGGTGAGTACGGGCAAGGAAAAGGCCGGGGTGCCCGAGACGGCCATCCCCGAGCTGGTGATCATCTCCGGCATGTCCGGGGCCGGCCGTTCGACGGCCGCGAAGTGTCTGGAGGACCTCGGCTGGTTCGTCGTGGACAACCTGCCGCCCGCGCTGATCCCCACCATGGTGGAGCTCGGCGCCCGTTCCCAGGGCAACGTGGCGCGGATCGCGGTCGTCGTCGACGTCCGGGGCCGGCGCTTCTTCGACAACCTCCGCGAGTCCCTCGCCGACCTCGAGGGGCGGGGCGTCACCCGGCGGACCGTCTTCCTGGAGTCCTCCGACGACGCCCTGGTGCGCCGCTTCGAGTCGGTGCGCCGCCCGCACCCCCTCCAGGGCGACGGCCGTATCGTCGACGGCATCGCCGCCGAACGGGAGCTGCTGCGCGAGCTGCGCGGTGACGCCGACCTGGTGATCGACACCTCCAGCCTCAACGTGCACGAACTGCGCGCCAAGATGGACGCCCAGTTCGCCGGCGAGGAGGAGCCCGAGCTGCGGGCCACTGTCATGTCCTTCGGCTTCAAGTACGGCCTCCCGGTCGACGCCGACCTGGTCGTGGACATGCGGTTCCTGCCCAACCCGCACTGGGTCCCCGAGCTGCGCCCGTACACCGGCCTCAACGAGGAGGTGGCGTCGTACGTCTTCAACCAGCCCGGCGCCAAGGAGTTCCTCGACCGGTACGCCGAGCTGCTGCGGCTGATCGCCGCGGGCTACCGTCGTGAGGGCAAGCGCTATGTGACCATCGCCGTCGGCTGCACCGGGGGCAAGCACCGGTCGGTCGCCATGTCGGAGAAGCTCGCCGCCCGGCTCGCCGCCGAGGGCGTGGAGACGGTGGTGGTCCACCGGGACATGGGACGGGAATGACACCACGTACTCCGCGGCTGAGCCGGCTGCGCAGGGCGGTCCCCGAGGGGCGCGCGGGCCGGCCGGTCGCGCGCGGCGCGAGACCGCGCCGCCGGGGCACCCAGCCCAAGGTCGTCGCCCTCGGCGGCGGCATGGGCCTGTCCGCCTCGCTCGCCGCGCTGCGCCGGATCACCGGCGACCTCACCGCCGTCGTCACCGTGGCCGACGACGGCGGCTCCAGCGGGCGCCTGCGCGACGAACTGGGCGTGCTGCCGCCCGGTGACCTGCGCAAGGCCCTGGCCGCGCTGTGCGGCGACGACGACTGGGGCCAGACCTGGGCCCGCGTCATCCAGCACCGCTTCCAGTCCCAGGGCGATCTGCACGAGCACGCGGTCGGCAATCTGCTGATCGTCGCCCTGTGGGAGCAGCTCGGCGACCACGTCCAGGCGCTGGACCTGGTGGGCCGGCTGCTCGGCGCGCACGGGCGCGTGCTGCCCATGTCCGCCGTGCCGCTGGAGCTCCAGGCCCTGGTCAAGGGCCACGACCCCGAGCGGCCCGACGAGACCGGCACCGTCCGCGGCCAGGCCACCGTCGCGCTCACCCCGGGCGAGGTGCAGTCCGTGCACCTCGTGCCGAACGACCCGCCCGCCGTCCCCGAGGCGGTCGCGGCGGTCCTCGACGCCGACTGGGTGGTGCTCGGCCCCGGCTCCTGGTTCTCCTCGGTCATCCCGCACCTGCTCGTGCCGGAACTGCTGGACGCCCTCATCGAGACCAAGGCGCGCCGGGTACTCTCCCTTAACCTCGCCCCGCAGCCAGGAGAAACCGAGGGCTTCTCCCCGCAGCGTCATTTGGAGGTTTTGGGACGACACGCCCCTAAACTCGCCCTGGACGTGGTGCTGGCCGACGAGGCCGCCGTGCCCGACCGCGACTCGCTGACCGATGCCGCCGAACGGTTCGGTGCCGCGGTCGAGCTGGCCCCGGTGGCCAGGCCCGACGGAAGCCCCCGGCACGACCCGGAGCTGTTGGCCGCCGCGTACGACCGTATTTTTCGGATGCATGGAAGGATCGGCCCATGGCGATGACGGCAGCGGTGAAGGACGAGGTCTCCCGGCTCCCCGTCACCCGGACCTGCTGCAGAAAGGCGGAGGTATCCGCCATTCTGCGGTTCGCCGGCGGCCTCCACCTGGTGAGCGGGCGCATCGTGATCGAGGCGGAGCTGGACACCGCGATGGCGGCCCGCCGCCTCAAGCGGGACATCCTGGAGATCTTCGGACACAGCTCCGAACTGATCGTGATGGCCCCGGGCGGGCTCCGACGCGGCTCGCGCTACGTCGTCCGGGTGGTCGCGGGCGGCGACCAGCTGGCCCGCCAGACCGGCCTGGTGGACGGCCGCGGACGCCCGATCCGCGGCCTGCCCCCGCAGGTGGTCTCCGGGGCCACCTGTGACGCCGAGGCGGCCTGGCGCGGCGCCTTCCTGGCCCACGGCTCCCTCACCGAGCCCGGCCGCTCCTCCTCCCTGGAGGTGACCTGCCCCGGCCCCGAGGCGGCGCTCGCCCTGGTCGGCGCCGCCCGTCGGCTGTCGATCGCCGCCAAGGCGCGCGAGGTGCGCGGCGTGGACCGGGTCGTGGTCCGCGACGGCGACGCGATCGGCGCGCTGCTCACCCGGCTCGGCGCCCACGAGTCGGTGCTGGCCTGGGAGGAGCGCCGGATGCGCCGCGAGGTGCGCGCCACGGCGAACCGGCTGGCCAACTTCGACGACGCCAACCTCCGCCGCTCCGCCCGCGCGGCCGTCGCCGCCGGCGCCCGCGTCCAGCGCGCCCTGGAGATCCTCGCCGACGACGTCCCCGAGCACCTCGCCGCGGCCGGCCGGCTGCGCATGGAGCACAAGCAGGCCTCCCTGGAGGAGCTGGGCGCGCTCGCCGACCCGCCGCTCACCAAGGACGCCGTGGCCGGCCGTATCCGCCGGCTGCTGGCGATGGCCGACAAGCGGGCCGCCGACCTCGGCATTCCGAGCACGGAGGTCAACCTCGGCGAGGAACTGGACGACAGACTCATGGTGTGACGTCCGGTCAGGAGGCCGGTGTCGGCACCCACTTGGGTGACCGGCACCGGTTTTCGCGTGTCGGGGCGGCACCCTTGACTCGATCATGATGTGTCATGAGCCTGGCATCTGTTCGCTGCTGTGGCGGACCATTTCCAGGGGGGCTCATGAGACACAGAGCGAGATCGATCCTCGCTGTCGGCACGCTCCTGATCGGCGGAGCGGGCTTCGCGCCCATCGCCCAGGCACAACCCGGAAACCCCGCGGCCTCCGACACCGACGAGGTCAAGGTCTTCCGCGCCGACGTCACCAAGGCGCAGGTGTCCCTGCTGCTCGCGGCGGGGCAGGACGGCCACGAACTCGGTGAGCGGGTGCCCGACCGGGGCACGGCCACCGTGGAGGTCTACCTCACCGAGGGACAGGCCGAGAAGCTGGTGGAACAGGGCGTCGACCTCACCGAGCACGCGCTCTCCGCCCGGGCGGAGAGCCGCGTCGAGGACGCCGCCGAGGGTGTGTTCCGCCCGTACAGCGGAGAGGGCGGACTGCGGGAGGAGATCCTGCGCACCGCGCGGGAGAACCCCGACCTCACCAAGGTCGTCTCCATCGGCAAGACGATCAAGGGCCAGGACATCCTCGCCCTGAAGCTCACCAAGAAGGCCAAGAAGACGAAGGACGGTTCCAAACCGGCCGTCCTCTACATGTCCAACCAGCACGCGCGCGAGTGGATCACGCCGGAGATGACCCGGCGGCTGATGCACCACTACCTGGACACGTACCGGACCGACAAGCGGATCAAGAAGATCGTCGACACCACGGAACTGTGGTTCGTGCTCTCCGCCAACCCCGACGGCTACGACCACACCTTCGCCGACGACGACAACCGCCTCTGGCGCAAGAACCTGCGGGACGTCAACGGCGACGGCGCCATCAGCACCGGCGACGGCGTCGACCTCAACCGCAACTTCCCCTACAAGTGGGGCTACGACGACGAGGGCTCGTCCCCCAACCCCACCAGCCAGACCTACCGCGGCGCGACCCCGGGCTCCGAGCCCGAGACCAAGGCCATCGACGCCTTCCAGAAGCGCATCGGCTTCACCTACGGCATCAACTACCACTCCGCGGCCGAACTCCTCCTCTACGGGGTCGGCTGGCAGGTGGCCACGCCGACCCCCGACGACGTCCTCTACGAGGCCCTCGCCGGCACGCCCGGCAACTCCGCGATCCCCGGCTACCACCCGCAGCTCTCCTCCGAGCTGTACACCACCAACGGTGAGGCCGACGGCCACGCGGCCAACGTCAACGGCATGGCGATGTTCACCCCCGAGATGTCGACCTGCCAGACCGCGTCCGGGGTCGACCCCGACGACGAGTGGAACGCCGGCGACTGCCAGTCGGGCTTCAACTTCCCCGACGACGAGAAACTGATCCAGCAGGAGTTCGCGAAGAACATCCCGTTCGCGCTCTCCGTGGCCGAGACCGCCGCCCGTCCCGACCGGCCGTCCTCCGCGGTCGGCCTGGAGGCCGCGGACTTCACCCCGGCGGCCTTCGGCACGTCGTACGCGCGCGGCGCCGACCAGGAGGTCTCCGTCGTCGTCCGCAAGGCCGTACGCGACAAGGAGCTCAAGTACCGCGTCAACGGCGGCCGTACGCACGACGTGGACCTCAGGCCCTGGAAGGGCGGCGAGCGGTACGGCGGCGAGGACAACCTCTACTTCGACGAGTACCGGGCCAAGGTGAGGCACGGGGACCCGGGCGACAAGGTGGAGGTGTGGTTCACCGGCGAGAGCCGCGGGGGCAGGAACGTCTCCAGCGAGCACTTCACCTACACCGTCGCCGAACGGCCCCGCGCGGACGTCCTCGTCGTCGCCGAGGAGGGCGCGAAGAGCACGCAGGCCCAGAAGTACGTCGACGCGCTGAAGGCCAACGGCCGCCGCGCGGCGGTCTGGGACGTCGCCGAGCAGGGGGCCCCGGACGCGCTGGGCGTGCTGAGCCACTTCGACACGGTCGTCCACCACACCGGCGCCGGCACCCCGGGTATCGCCACCCAGCTCCGGCTGCGGGCCTTCCTCAACGAGGGCGGCCGGCTGATCGAGGCGGGCGAGCAGGCCGGCGGCAGCGTCGACCTCGGCGGCGGCACCCTGTCCGACGACTTCAGCCAGTACTACCTGGGCGCCTACTCCCGCACCTCCACCACGGGAGCCACGGCGTTCACCGGCTCCGGCGGCCTGGGCGGCTTCACCGGCCCGCTCGGCGACGCGCCCGGCAACCCGCTGGACAAGGCCGGCACCTACGGCGTCACCTCCGACGAGCTGCCCGCCGAGCAGTACCCGCGGTTCGCGAGCGCCGGCGCCGGACAGTTCCCCGGCACGGTCAACCCGTACGGGCCCTACGCCGGCTCGTACATGGCCGCCGCCGTGCACACCGACGACGGCTACAAGCGCCTCACCCGCACCATCGACCTCACCGGCACCGCCGCGGCCGACCGGCCCACCCTGCGCACCCAGCTGCTGTGGGACACCGAACCGGGCTACGACCACGTCATCGTCGAGGCGCACACCACCGGCGCCGACGACTGGACGACCCTGCCCGAGGCCGGCGGCGCCACCCGCACCACCGTGCCGGCCGAGTGCGCGGCCGGGTTCTACATGGGCGAGCACCCCTGGCTGGAGCACTACCTGACCCTGGGTGACGACGGCTGCGCCGCGACCGGCACCACCGGTTCCTGGAACAGCCTCACCGGATCCGCCGCCGGCTGGCAGCAGGTGAACTTCGACCTGAGTGCCTACGCCGGGAAGACGGTCGAGGTCTCCCTCGCCTATGTCACCGACCCGGGCAGCGGCGGTCACGGCGTCCTCGCCGACGAGGCCTCGCTCGTGACCGGCGGCACCGCGGCCGGCACCGAGGGCTTCGAGAGCTCGCTCGGCGTCTGGACGGTGTCCGGACCGCCTGCGGGCAGCCCGGCCGTCCTGAAGGACTGGACGCGCACCGGAGCGCTGTTCCAGACCTACGGAGCGGTCACCACCGGCGACACCGTGCTGCTGGGCTTCGGCCTGGAGCACCTCACCTCCGCGGCCGACCGGACCGCACTGCTGAGGAAGGCGCTGGCCGCCCTGGACGGGTGACACCACGCGTCAAGGCGCGCTGACGATCCGTGACGAGAACGAGTGACGACGGACCGTCGGTCCGGGCGGTCCGCACCCTACTGACGGGTACGGGCCGCCCTGCCGGGTATGGGGCAACTCGATGTCACGGCCGGGGCCCCGGAGAGGTAGGGTCGACAGTGGTCGGGGACATCCCAAATACAGCTCGCCGGCGTCAGAGCCGGCGTACCAACGAGGAGATCGGTTCGTGACGATCCGCGTAGGCATCAACGGCTTTGGCCGCATCGGTCGTAACTACTTCCGCGCGCTGCTGGAGCAGGGTGCGGACATCGAGATCGTGGCTGTCAACGACCTGGGTGACACCGCGACCACCGCCCACCTGCTGAAGTACGACACCATCCTCGGCCGCCTCAAGGCGGAGGTCTCGCACACCGAGGACACCATCACCGTCGACGGCAGGACCATCAAGGTCCTGTCCGAGCGCAACCCGGCCGACATCCCGTGGGGCGAGCTGGGCGTCGACATCGTGATCGAGTCGACCGGCATCTTCACGAAGAAGGCGGACGCCGAGAAGCACATCGCCGGTGGCGCGAAGAAGGTCCTCATCTCGGCCCCGGCCAAGGACGAGGACATCACCATCGTGATGGGCGTCAACCAGGACAAGTACGACCCGGCGAACCACCACGTCATCTCCAACGCCTCCTGCACCACCAACTGTGTGGCGCCGATGGCGAAGGTGCTCGACGAGAACTTCGGCATCGTCAAGGGTCTGATGACCACGGTGCACGCGTACACGAACGACCAGCGCATCCTGGACTTCCCGCACAAGGACCTGCGCCGCGCGCGTGCCGCCGCCGAGAACATCATCCCGACCACCACCGGTGCCGCCAAGGCCACCGCGCTGGTGCTGCCGCAGCTCAAGGGCAAGCTCGACGGCATCGCGATGCGCGTCCCGGTCCCGACCGGCTCGGCCACCGACCTGGTCGTGGAGCTCCAGCGCGAGGTCACCAAGGACGAGGTCAACGCCGCGTTCAAGAAGGCCGCCGACGGCGGCGACCTCAAGGGTTTCCTGTTCTACACCGAGGACGCGATCGTCTCCTCGGACATCGTCGGCGACCCGGCCTCCTGCACCTTCGACTCCTCCCTGACCATGGTCCAGGAGGGCAAGACGGTGAAGATCCTCGGCTGGTACGACAACGAGTGGGGCTACAGCAACCGCCTCGTCGACCTCACGGTCTTCGTGGGCGACCAGCTCTGATCACGGAGCGGGCAGCCTGATATGAGTGCAGGGCTCGGCCGGTGCGGCAACGCGCTGTCCGAGCCCTGACGCGCGTATCGGAACGGCCGCCCTCTTTCGATCACGAGCGATCACGAGCGAACACGTCGCTGAACACGTTGCTCTAGCCAGGGAGCCCCTATGAAGACGATCGACGAACTCCTCTCCGAAGGCGTCGCGGGCAAGCGGGTCTTCGTCCGCGCCGACCTCAACGTGCCGCTGGACGGCACCACCATCACCGACGACGGCCGTATCCGCGCCGTGCTGCCCACCGTCAAGGCCCTCGCCGAGGCGGGCGCCCGCGTGGTCGTCGCCTCCCACCTGGGCCGTCCCAAGGGCGCCCCGGACCCGGCCTTCTCGCTCGCCCCGGCCGCCGCGCGCCTCGGTGAGCTCCTCGGCGCCGACGTCGCGTTCGCGACCGACACCGTCGGCGAGTCCGCCGGCGCCACCGTCGCCGGCCTGGCCGACGGACAGGTCGCGGTCATCGAGAACCTGCGCTTCAACGCCGGTGAGACCAGCAAGGACGACGCCGAGCGCGGCGCCTTCGCCGACCGGCTCGCCGCCCTCGCCGACCTGTACGTCGGCGACGGCTTCGGCGCGGTGCACCGCAAGCACGCCTCGGTCTTCGACCTCCCGGCGCGGCTGCCGCACTACGCCGGCCACCTCATCGCCACCGAGGTCGGCGTCCTGAAGAAGCTCACCGACGACGTCCGGCGGCCCTACGTCGTCGCCCTCGGCGGCGCCAAGGTCTCCGACAAGCTCGCCGTCATCGACGAGCTGCTCGCCAAGGCCGACCGCATCCTCATCGGCGGCGGCATGGCGTACACCTTCCTCAAGGCCCAGGGCCACGAGATCGGCACGTCCCTGCTGCAGGAGGACCAGATCCCGGCCGTCCTGGAGTACCTGGAGCGCGCCGAGAAGAACGGCGTCGAGCTGGTGCTGCCGGTCGACACGCTGGTCGCGGCGGAGTTCCCCGACATGAAGACCAAGGCGCCGGCCGACCCCACCAACGTCGCCGCGGACGCCATCCCGGCCGGCCACATGGGCCTGGACATCGGTCCTCAGACCCGCAAGCTGTACGCCTCGAAGCTCGCCGACGCCGCCACCGTCTTCTGGAACGGCCCCATGGGCGTCTTCGAGCACCCCGATTACGCCGAGGGCACCAAGGCGGTCGCCCAGGCCCTCCTCGACTCCCCGGGCTTCACCGTGGTCGGCGGCGGCGACTCCGCCGCGGCCGTCCGCATCCTGGGCTTCGACGAGCAGGCATTCGGCCACATCTCGACCGGCGGCGGCGCCTCCCTCGAATACCTCGAGGGCAAGACGCTCCCCGGCCTCGCCGCACTGGAGGACTGACCTCAATGACCACCCGCACGCCGCTGATGGCGGGCAACTGGAAGATGAACCTCAACCACCTCGAGGCCATCGCCCACGTCCAGAAGCTCGCCTTCGCCCTCGCCGACAAGGACTACGAGGCGGTCGACGTCGCCGTCCTGCCGCCCTTCACCGACCTGCGCTCCGTGCAGACCCTGGTCGACGGCGACAAGCTGAAGATCACATACGGCGCCCAGGACATCTCGGCGCACGACGGCGGTGCCTACACCGGCGAGATCTCCGGCCCGATGCTGGCCAAGCTGAAGTGCACCTACGTCGCCGTCGGGCACTCGGAGCGGCGTCAGTACCACGCCGAGACCGACGACATCGTGAACGCCAAGGTGAAGGCCGCCTACAAGCACGGCATCACCCCCATCCTCTGCGTCGGCGAGGAACTGGAGGTCCGCGAGGCGGGCAACCACGTCGCCCACACCCTCGCCCAGGTCGAGGGCGGTCTGAAGGACCTCCCGGCCGAGCAGGCCGAGACGGTCGTGATCGCCTACGAGCCGGTGTGGGCCATCGGCACCGGCAAGGTCTGCGGCGCCGAGGACGCCCAGGAGGTCTGCGCCGCCATCCGCGGCAAGCTCGCCGAACTGTACGGCCAGGAGCTGGCCGACAAGGTCCGCATCCAGTACGGCGGCTCGGTCAAGTCCGGCAACGTCGCCGAGATCATGGCGCAGGCCGACATCGACGGCGCCCTGGTCGGCGGCGCCTCGCTGGACACCGACGAGTTCGTCAAGATCGTCCGTTTCCGCGACCAGTGAGTATGCGGTAACGGCGTTTCGTCGTACCCTTGCGGGGTCCAGCAGTGTGCTGGGCCCCGCGTCGTCCATCCGCATCCGAGGAAGTTGGTCCAGCCGTGGTTCTGGGGTTCTCCATCGCCCTGATCGTCTTCAGCCTGCTGCTGATGCTGCTGGTGCTGATGCACAAGGGGAAGGGCGGCGGCCTCTCCGACATGTTCGGTGGTGGCATGCAGTCCTCCGTCGGCGGCTCCTCGGTCGCCGAGCGCAACCTCGACCGGATCACCCTCGTGGTCGGTCTGCTCTGGTTCGCGTGCATTGTCGTGCTCGGCATCACCATGAAGGTGAACAACTGATCCGAGGGCGCATCGCACCCATTCCCCAGGCATTCCACACGTAAGGCCTCATGTTCGGTACGCGCAGCTGAGCGCGGCCTATCATGGGGCCTACGTCTGGATACGGGGGCGGTAATTCCCCACACTGGACGTGCGTTGGGCCTTACGTAGACTGAGGCGCTCGCAGCGAAGCGGCACGCCGACTCGTTTCGCGGCACCATCACGCAGGGAGTTACGACCGTGGCAAGTGGCAACGCGATCCGGGGAAGCCGGGTCGGGGCGGGCCCGATGGGCGAGGCCGAGCGCGGCGAGTCCGCGCCCCGGCTGCGCATCTCCTTCTGGTGCTCCAACGGGCACGAGACACAGCCGAGCTTCGCGAGCGACGCGCAGGTGCCCGATACCTGGGACTGCCCCCGCTGCGGATTCCCGGCCGGGCAGGACCGCGACAACCCGCCGGACCCGCCGCGCACCGAGCCCTACAAGACGCATCTCGCCTATGTGCGGGAGAGGCGCAGCGACGCGGACGGCGAGGCGATCCTCGCCGAGGCGCTCGCCAAACTGCGGGGCGAGATCTAGACCGGTCCGCTTCGGATTCCCTCAGTCTTCTTCTCCCGTCCTGTTCACCGCTGATCAATTAGGTTGGGCACAGCGGGGACACCCAAGGAAGAAGGCTGAAGTCCGAGATGAACGCAGACGGTCGTACCAGGCTCAACCAGATGCCCGAGTGGACCGCACTGGCCAAGCACCGCGAGGAGCTCGGCGAGGTGCGGCTGCGCGAGCTGTTCGCCGCCGACGCCGGCCGCGGCACCGGGTACACGCTCCGGGTCGGTGACCTGTACGTCGACTACTCCAAGCACCTGGTCACCGACGACACCCTGCGGCTGCTGCGGGAACTGGCCGTCGCCACCGACGTGTTCGGGCTGCGCGACGCCATGTTCCGCGGCGAGAAGATCAACACCACCGAGGACCGGGCCGTACTGCACACCGCGCTCCGGGCCGCCCGGGACGCGGCGGTCGAGGTCGACGGGGAGAACGTCGTCCCGGCCGTGCACGCCGTCCTGGACCGGATGGCCGACTTCGCCGGGCGGATCCGCTCCGGGGAGTGGACCGGTCACACCGGCAAGCGCATCCGCAACGTCGTCAACGTCGGCATCGGCGGCTCCGACCTGGGCCCCGCCATGGCGTACGAGGCGCTGCGCGCCTACACCGACCGCGACCTCACCGTCCGCTTCGTGTCCAACGTGGACGGCGCCGACCTGCACGAGGCGACCCGCGACCTGGACCCGGCCGAGACGCTGTTCATCATCGCGTCCAAGACCTTCACCACCATCGAGACGGTCACCAACGCCACCTCCGCGCGGACCTGGCTGCTGAACGCGCTGGGCGACCGGGCCGCCGTCGCCAAGCACTTCGTCGCCCTGTCCACCAACGCCGAGAAGGTCGCCGACTTCGGCATCGACACGGCGAACATGTTCGAGTTCTGGGACTGGGTCGGCGGTCGCTACTCCTACGACTCGGCGATCGGCCTGTCGCTGATGATCGCCATCGGCCCGGACCGCTTCCGGGAGATGCTCGACGGCTTCCGCCTCGTCGACGAGCACTTCCGCACCGCGCCCGCCGAGTCCAACGTCCCCCTGCTGCTGGGTCTGCTGGGCGTCTGGTACGGCAACTTCCACGACGCGCAGTCGCACGCGGTACTGCCGTACTCGCACTACCTGTCGAAGTTCACCGCCTACCTCCAGCAGCTCGACATGGAGTCCAACGGAAAGTACGTCGGCCGGGACGGGCGCGAGGTGGAGTGGCAGACGGGACCGGTGGTGTGGGGCACGCCGGGGACCAACGGGCAGCACGCCTACTACCAGTTGATCCACCAGGGTACGAAGCTGATCCCGGCGGACTTCATCGGCTTCGCCGAGCCCGTCGCCGAACTGGGCGACGAACTCAAGGCCCAGCACGACCTGTTGATGGCCAACTTCTTCGCCCAGACCCAGGCCCTCGCCTTCGGCAAGACCCCGGACGAGGTGCGCGGCGAGGGGGTGCCGGAGGAACTGGTCCCGCACAAGACGTTCAAGGGCGACCACCCCACGACCACGATCCTCGCGCGTGAGCTCACACCGTCCGTGCTCGGCCAGCTCGTCGCGCTCTACGAGCACAAGGTGTTCGTGCAGGGCGCGATCTGGAACATCGACTCCTTCGACCAGTGGGGCGTCGAACTCGGCAAGGTCCTCGCCAAGCGCGTCGAGCCAGCCCTCACCGGCACGTCGGCATCAGCCGCTGACGCGGCGGGCTCCGTGCCGGGCCTGGACGCCTCCACCCAGGCCCTCGTCGCCACCTACCGGGAGCTGCGCGGCCGGCAGTGAGCACGGTGCGGGGAAGCGGGCGGCCGGGCGCCGTCCGCTTCCCGTAGAATCCCCCGCGATCATCACGGCGAGCGCTCGGGGGAGCACGAGGTGGCACGTACACGCGGAAGCTGGACCGGCGGCACGCTCGGAGTCCGGACCTTCCTGAAGCCCCATCACGTCGCGGCGGCGGTGTTCCACCCCGCGTGGATCCCGCGGTCGCTCGACCCGTCCATCGAGCGGCTCAAGCGCTTCCGGGTCATCGCCGGAGCGGTCGCCTCCGTCGGCGTCTACACCGTCCTGGAGGGCGGCTTCGACGTCACCGAGCTGCTGGAGAACGCGCTGACCGCCTCGGCGGTGCTGCTGTTGCTCACCCCGCTGACGGTCGGCGTGATGCTCTTCGTCTGGCGGCGCACCGGCACCGTGCGCCAGCTGCGGGTGCCGCTGTTCAACTCCCTCAAGCTGCTCCTGCTGTTCATCGGCTGCGTGGTCGCGGTGGTGCTGCTGGTGCAGACGACGAACGGCTCGGGCAACATGCTCGTGATCATGGGCGTCGGCCTGACGATGATGTGGATGCTCGTTTTCGTGGCCTACGGAGCCCTGCGGGTCTCCGGCAACTTCTTCGGCACGGCCGCCGTGCACCGCTGTCTGCCGGCCCTGCTCGCCACGGTGACCAGCTGGCTGATGGCGGTCCCCGACCTCGTCACCGGTGATCTGCACGGGCTCAGCCTCACCATGGGCATCGTCTTCATCCTGGGCGCCCCGGTGACCGTCACGGCGATCGCCCTGGCGGAGACGGGCCGGCTGAAGCGGCACTACGGCATCCGGCTGGGCGTCCACCCGGCGAGTCTCCCGCCGGTCCCGGGCCCCACCCCGCCGATGCCGCCGACGGGACTGCCCCACGTACCGCCGCAGGGGAACCCCTACGGCGGTCCGCGGCCCCCGTACGCCCCCGGCGCGGGCGGGAACCCGTACGCCGGGCATCCGCAGCCGCCGCACGGCCCCTACGGCGGCTGAAGCCGCCGTGCGCCCCGGGCCCGCAGCCCTCGTACGTCCCCGGCGCGTCCGTCCGTACGCCGGGCATCCGCAGTCCCCGCACGGCCCCTACGGCGGCTGACGGCCTCGGCGCGGAGCGCTCAGGCCACCGCGCTCAGCGTGTCCGCGAGGCGGCGGCGGGCCGCTCGCGCCGCCGGGAGGGCGGCGAGGGCCGCGGCCCCCAGCACCGCCGCCGCGCCGAGCAGCACGAGGAGCGCGGGGGAGGGCAGCTGGGCGATCCCGGCGCCGATGCCGCTCGATCTCCCCTGGGCGTCGATCAGCCAGTGCGCCAGCGGCAGCCCCAGGGCCGTGGCGAGGAGTACGGCCGCCAGGGCCGTACCGGCCGTGGCGGTGACCGTGACGGCGGTGATCTGCCGGGGGGTCAGGCCGATGGCCTTGAGCGCCAGCAGATCGCGTTCGCCCTCACGGACCGTGCCGCCGATCGCCGTCAGCAGTTCGATCAGCCCGATCAGCGCGAGGACCACGATCAGTCCGAGGACCACCGCGCGCAGCGGGGACAGCCCGTCGGCCGGGTTGGTCACGGTGTGCACGTCCAGGTGGCCGCGGCCGGCCGCCGCCAGCCGCTCGGCGACCGCGGCCGGGTCCGCGCCGGAGTCCAGACGGAGTTGGTAGAGGGCCGGCCGCAGGTCGGGGTCGTTGGCGCGGAGGGTGTCCAGCGAGGTGGAGATGACCCGGCCGGCGTTCTCCGGTTCGATGCTGCGGCCGACGATGTGCAGGATCTGCGGCTGGTCGCCCACGGTCATCCGCACCCAGTCGCCGACCCCCACGTGCAGCAGGTCGAGCAGCCCCTGTCCGGCCACCGCCTCGTCCGGCCCGCGCGCGGCGCGCCCCTCGGCCAGTGTGAACGGGTACGGCTCCGCATGGGTGCCGAGGCCGCGCAGGGCGATGGTGGCGGTCTGGCCGGGGACCAGCGCGGCCACCTCCACACCCGGGTAGGCGGCGGCGACCCGCGGATCGCGCTCCAGCAGCGCGCGGGTCTCCCGGTCGCCCAGTGAGGCGTCCGCGCGGACACTGAGCGCCGTGGGCAGCCCCATCCGCTCCGGACTGCTGTGGAAGCGGTCGATGGTGGTCCACGCGCTCAGCGCCACCACGATCAGCAGCAGCGGCAGCGTCAGCCTGCCCACCGCGCCCAGCGAACGCGGCCGGCGCCGGTACGCCTTGTGCCAGCCCAGGACCAGCGCCGGCGGCACCCGCGCCCCCAGCGCCCGCCGTGCCACGCCGGTCAGCCGCGCGGCCGGGGGTGCCGCCGGGCGCGGCACCGGCACCGGCGGCACCCGCCCCGCCCGCCAGGCGGCCAGCCCGGTGGTCGCGCCGATGAACAGCACCGCCCCGACCGGTACGACGAACAGCGCCGCGGTGTGTCCGGGCAGTCCCTGCCACACGCCGACCGCGTCCCCGAGCCGTCCCGGCACCGCACTGCCCAGGGCCTCGGTGAGCACGGCGGCGGCCACGGCACCGAGCAGGGCGTAGAGGAGATGCTGGATCAGGAAGACGCGGACGACCTGGCCGGGCGTGAAGCCGATCGCCTTGAGGATCGAGATGTCCCGCAGATGCCCACGGATCCGGGTAGAGATCGCCCCGTGCACGGCGAACCCGGCGGCGACCAGCGCGCCCAGACCGAACAGGCCGAGCACCTGCCCGAGCAGCCGGTTGTCGCCCTGTGCCTCGGCACGCGCCTGCTGCCAGGTGGCCACCTCGCCGATCGCCCCGGCGCCCAGCTCGGTCACCGCCCGCTGTACGGCGTACCCGGTGTCGCCCGGGTCGGTCAGCCGCAGCCCGACCACCTGGCCGCCCGGGTCCGTCACCGCCGACGGCAGGGCCCACACCAGGCCGGACCGCTCACCCGGCCGGTAGCGCGGCTCGGCGCTGTCGGCGACGCCCACCACGGTCAGTTGCCGCGCGGTACCGGGCACGGTGAGCGTGTCGCCGGGGGCCGTCAGCAGCGCACGCGCGAGCCGGCTCTCCAGGACCACGCCGTCGGGGGTCGCCGGGTCCAGCCAGCGTCCGGAGGTGATCAGCGGGCGGCCCACCTCGGGCTTCCCGGAGGTGCCGCGCAGTTCCACCGAGGCCCGGCCGCCCCCCGAGGCGAGGGTGAGCGCGGCCGTGGGGTAGGGGCCGGCGACGGACTCCACGCCGTCCAGCCCGGCCAGTCTCCCCGCGTCGGCGGAGGCGGTGGTGTGCAGTGTGACGTGTGTGCCGTGGGCCTGGGTGAAGACGCGCTGCCAGGGGTTGGTGGCGTACCCGAACAGGGCCGCGGCCAGCAGCAGGGACGCGACGATGCCCGCGGTGGCGAGCACCAGGAACAGCGCCTCGCCGCGGTGCGTGCGCAGATCGGAGTGCGCCCAGCGCAGAGTGGCTCGCACCGGCCTCAGCCCCTCGCGGGTCGGTCGTGGAGGCGCATGTCAGTCCTTGAGCTCCAGCACGCCGGACGTCCCGGCCCGGCGCGGCGGTGTGCCGCCGTCGAGTGCGGCGTCGTCGGCGATCCGGCCGTCGAAGAAGCTGATCACCCGGTCCGCCGCGCTCGCCAGCCGGGCATCGTGCGTGACCAGCAGGATCGTCTGCCCGCGCGTGTGGAAGCGGGACAGCAGCCGCATCACCTCGCGGGTGCCCTTGCTGTCCAGGCTGCCCGCGGGCTCGTCGGCCAGCAGCAGCGGCGGATGGTTGACCAGCGCCCGGGCCAGCGCGACCCGCTGCTGCTCACCGCCGGACAGCTCGCCCGGCATGCTCCGCTCCTTGCCCTCGAGACCCAGCTCGGCGAGGAGTTCCTCCCGCCCGGCACGGGCCTTCCTCGGCGGCGCCCCGGCGAGCAGGGCGGGCAGCTCCACGTTGTCGGCGACCGACAGATCGGACACGAGGTTGAAGAACTGGAAGACGATCCCGATCCGCTTGCGGCGTTCCACCGCCCAGCGGGCCTCGCCGTAGCCGTCCGTGCACTCGCCGTCCAGCCAGATGCTGCCCGCGTCGGGCCGCTGGAGCCCGCCGAGCAGATGCAGCAGCGTCGACTTGCCCGCACCGGACGGGCCGGTGATCGCCACGAACTCGCCGCGCGTCACCCGCAGGTCGACGCCGCGCACGGCGTGCGCCGGGGCGCCCTCGCCATGGTGCGTCTTGACCAGGCCTTCGGCGCGCAGCACTTCAGCGGTGCGCTCGCTCACTGAAGCTCCTCCAGCTCCTCCTGGCACCGCTCCAGCCAGTCGAGGTCGGCCTGCAGATGCAGCATGGCGCCCTCGATCAGCAGGTGGGAGATGCGGTTGTCCCGGTCCTCGGCGGCGGCCAGCTTCGACATCTGCCGCATGGTGTTCAGGTACTGGCGCCGCTGTCGGTTGATCAGCGCGATCTGGTCGGCGAGACCGGTCTGCGGGGCCAGGGCCAGCTTCATGAAGAACTCGTCCCGCACCCGCGGCTCGTCCGCCGTCTCCTCGTACCAGGCGCGCAGCGCCTCCCGCCCGGCGTCGGTGAGGTGGTAGACCTTCTTGTTGGGCCGGCTCGACTGCTCGACGTCCTCGCCCTCGATCAGTCCCGATTTCTCAAGGCGGCCGAGGGTGACGTAGATCTGGCCGACGTTCGGCTGAGGGTACGCGGAGCCCAGCAGTTGCTCAAGGTCCTGCTTGAGCTCGTAACCGTGGGCCGGGCCACGGGCGAGCAGCGCCAGGAGGGGCAGCCGCACTCGCGCTCTCCTCCTCGCATCCTGGGTAATGTGCCGCAGGCCCTAGTATCGCTCATACCTAACGGGTATACATGGCCACTGACCCCGGACGATGATGCCCGGGTGCCGGTGTACAGGGAGGAACCTATGCGGTGGATCCATGCCGCGGGTAGGGGCCTCCTCGTCCTGGTCGTCGTCCTGACCGGTTACGTCGCCTCCGGGGCGGGGGCCGAGGAGGCCGGCGGGGACGGGCGCGGACCGCTCACCCTGGCCACCGCCGGTGACCTCACCGGCTACCTCGGCTCCGTGCTGGAGGGCTGGAACCGCACCCACCCCGGCGAGAAGGTCACCCTCGTCGAGCTGCCCGACTCCGCCGACGAGACCCGCGCGCAGATGATCACCGACCTGCGCGGCGGCGAGCGCGGCCGGTTCGACGTGCTCAACATCGACGTCAGCTGGACCTCGGAGTTCGCCGCCGCCGGCTGGATCCGCCCGCTGCCCCGGGGCCGCTTCCCGCTCGGCACCTTCCTGCCCCGGGTCGTGGACACGGCGACGTACGACGGGCGCCTGTACGCCGTCCCGTACGTCACCAACGCCGGGCTGCTCCTCTACCGCAAGGACGTCCTCGCCGAAGCGGGCGTCCCGCCGCCGCGCACCTGGGCCGATCTCGAACGGGCCGCGAAGACCCTCGCCCCGGAGCACGGCCTCGACGGCTACGCCGGCCAGTTCCTGCCCTACGAGGGCCTCACCGTCAACGCGGCCGAGGCCGTCTACTCGGCGGGCGGCACCATCCTCGGTGACGAGGGCGAACGCGTCACCGTCAACTCGCGGGCCGCCGCGGAGGGCATCGGCTTCCTCGCGCGCGGGATCCGCGAGGGCTGGATACCCCGCGAGGCTCTGGCGTACAAGGAGGAGGAGTCCAAGCAGGCCTTCCAGGACGGCCGGCTGCTCTTCCTGCGCAACTGGCCCTACGCCTACGTCGCCGCCTCCGCCCCCGGCTCGGAGGTCGCCGGCAAGGTCGGCGCCGTACCGCTGCCGGGGCCGGACGGTCCGGGCACGAGCGTCCTCGGCGGCTCCAACCTGGCCGTCGGCAGCCACGCCCGGCACCCCGACTCCGCCGCGCGTCTGATCGCGTACCTCACCAGCGAGCGCGTGCAGCGCCAGGTCCTCACCCGCGGCGCGCTGCCGCCCGTACGGGCCGGCCTGTACGACGATCCGGAACTGGTCCGGCGGTTCCCGTACCTGCCGACCCTGCGCGAGAGCGTGCTCGCCGCCGCTCCGCGCCCCAAGAGCCCGCACTACGACCAGGTGAGCCTGGTGGTGCAGGCGGTGGTGCACGACGCGATGACCGGGCGGCAGACGCCCGGGGCCGCGGTGCGCCGGCTGGCGGCCGAGCTGGCCGCCGTCTCCTCGCGATAGAACCCTTCCTAGTTACATGTTAGGTAACGCGGACGTCTCGAATGTGCCCGTTATCTCCACTCAAGTACCTGTATGCACTGATCAACTCCGCAGCAGCTTGCGTACGTTCATTGACACCCGCGCGACCTCGCTACCTAACATGCATGCATAACGAGCGCTTCTCACAGATGGGTCGATGGGGTGAACAGGCACCACTGGTGGCGTGACGCGGTGATCTATCAGGTGTACGTCCGCAGCTTTCTGGACAGCACCGGCGACGGCATCGGTGATCTCGCCGGGGTCAGGGCGGGGCTGCCGTACCTGAAGAAGCTCGGCGTGGACGGGATCTGGCTGAGCCCCTTCTACCCCTCGCCGCAGCACGACCACGGCTACGACGTGGCCGACTACACCGACGTCGACCCGGTCTTCGGCGACCTCGCCGAGTTCGACCTGCTGGTCGACGCCGCCCGGCGGCTCGGCGTCAAGGTGCTGCTGGACATCGTCCCCAACCACTGCTCCAGCGAGCACCCCTGGTTCCGCGCCGCCCTCGACGCGGCCCCGGGCAGCCCCGAGCGCGCCCGCTTCCACTTCGCCGACGGCCGGGGCCCCCACGGCGCCGAGCCGCCCAACAACTGGCACGCCATGTTCGGCGGCCCCGCCTGGACCCGGATCACCGAGCCGGACGGCCGCCCCGGCCAGTGGTACCTGCACATGTTCACGCCCGAGCAGCCCGACTGGAACTGGCGCGAACCCGAGGTCGCCGCCGAGTTCGACCGGATACTCCGCTTCTGGCTGGACCGGGGCGCCGACGGCTTCCGCGTCGACGTCGCCGCCGGCCTGTACAAGCACCCGGAGCTGCCCGACTCCCCGGACCCGGAGGCAGACGCCCGCACCCGCGACTCGGTCAACCCGCTCGCCTGGAACCAGCCCGAGGTGCACGAGGTGTGGCGGCACTGGCGCGCGGTGTGCGAGGAGTACACCGCCCGCGACGGCCGCGAACGCCTCCTGGTCGGCGAGGTCTCCGTCCCCACCGCCCGCGAACACGCCCGCTACGTCCGCGCGGACGAACTCCACCAGGCCTTCTTCTTCGACCTCCTCGGCGCCCCCTGGGACGCCGACGCCTTCCGCAAGGTCGTCTCCGAGGCCATGCAGGACATCGCCGGCACCGGCTCCACCGTCACCTGGGTCCTCAACAACCACGACCAGGTCCGCACCGTCACCCGCTACGGCGAACCCACCGGCGGCAGCGGCCTCGGCGCCGCCCGCGCCCGCGCCGCCGCCCTGCTGATGCTGGCGCTGCCCGGCGCCGCGTACATCTACCAGGGCGAGGAACTGTGCCTGCCCGAGGTCGTCGACCTGCCCGACGACGTGCTCACCGACCCGATCTTCCGCCGCACCGGCAGCCGCGCCCGCATACGCGACGGCTGCCGGGTACCGCTGCCCTGGTCCGGACAGGCCTCACCGTTCGGCTTCACCTCCGGCGCCGAGGGCGTACGGCCCTGGCTGCCGCAGCCCGAGTGGTTCGCCGAGCACGCCACCGACCGGGCGCTGGCCGACACCCGCTCCTCCTGGCACCTGTACCGCGACGGTCTGCAACTGCGCGCCGCACTGACCCAGTTGGGCGAGGGCACGCTCCACTGGCTGGACACCCAGCCCGGCGTCCTCGCCTTCACCCGCGGCGACGACCTCGTCTGCGCCGTCAACTTCGGCACCGCCCCCGTACCCGCCCCGGTCGCCGGCACCCCGCTGCTCGCCAGCGGCCCCTGCCCGCCCGGGGTGCTCCCCGGCTCCACCGCCGCCTGGTGGATCGACGGCTCCTGAACGTCCGACCGACACTCCTGAAGGGACATCGACGATGATGCGACGACGTACCACCCTGCTCACCGGATGCACCGCCCTCGTCCTCGCGCTCGGCGCGACCGCCTGCGGCAGCGGCGACCCCGTCACGGCCGGCGGCGGCGACAAGTCGCTCGACGGCCAGACCGTCACCGTGGCCGGCGTCTGGTCAGGCAGCGAGCAGAAGAACTTCCAGAAGGTGCTCGACGCCTTCACCGAGAAGACCGGCGCCAAGACCGCCTTCGTGTCCACCGGCGACAACGTCTCCACCGTCGTCGGCAGCAAGATCGAGGGCGGCAACGCCCCCGACGTCGTCATGGTCCCGCAGGTCGGTGTGCTCAAGCAGTTCGCCGAACAGGGCTGGCTCAAGCCGCTCGACAAGAAGGTGAAGTCCACCGTCGACGGCAACTTCGCCGAGGTGTGGCAGAACTACGGCAGCGTCGACGGCACCCTGTACGGCCTCTACTTCAAGGCCGCCCACAAGTCGACCGTCTGGTACAGCCCCGAGGCCCTCGAACAGGCCGGCGTCACCCCGCCGAAGACGTACGACGCCATGCTGGAGAACGGGCGGACCGTCTCCGACTCCGGCCTCGCCGCCTTCTCGGTGGCCGGACAGGACGGCTGGACGCTCACCGACTGGTTCGAGAACGTCTACCTCTCCCAGGCCGGACCCGAGAAGTACGACGCCCTCGCCGCGCACGAGATCAAGTGGACCGACCCGACCGTGGTCGAGGCGCTCACCACCCTCGGCAAGCTCTTCAAGGACGAGCAGCTCGTCGCGGGCGGCCGGAAGAAGGCCCTCAACACCGACTTCCCCGGCTCCGTGGAGAAGGTCTTCGGACCCGAGGCCGAGGCCGCCATGGTCTACGAGGGCGACTTCGTCGCCGGTGTCGCCAAGGACCAGTTCGGCAAGAACATCGGCACCGACGCGAACTTCTTCCCGTTCCCGCCGGTCGGCGACGGCAAGGCCCCCGTGGTCAGCGGCGGCGACGCGGCCGTCGTCCTCAAGGACGGCAAGAACAGCGAGGCCGGCATGGCGCTCCTGGAGTACCTCGCCACCCCGGAGGCCGCCGCCGTATGGGCCGAGGCGGGCGGCTTCCTCTCCCCGAACAAGAAACTCGACCTCTCCTCCTACGGCGACGACGTCACCCGCGCCACCGCCGAGTCCCTGATCGAAGCCGGTGACTCGGTCCGCTTCGACATGTCCGACCAGGCCCCGGCGGCCTTCGGCGGCACCAAGGGCACCGGCGAGTGGAAGATCCTCCAGGACTTCCTGCGCGACCCGGCCGACCCGGAGAAGACCGCCGCCGAGCTCGAGGGCGCCGCGGCCAAGGCGTACGGGAACTGACGGCCGTGACCGCCACACTGGTGAAAGAGGCGAGCCCTCCGGCGCCGGCGCACCCCGACGGCGCGCACGGACGGCGCCTGCGCCGGCGGGGGCGCGTCGTCGCCCTGCTGTTCGCGCTCCCCGCGCTGCTCCTGCTGGGTGCCCTGGTCGTGTACCCGGTGCTGTTCTCCGTCGGCCGCAGCTTCTTCGACGCCTCCGGCACCGCGTTCGTGGGCGGCGAGAACTACGCCGAGATGTTCCGTGACCCGACCACCCTCAAGGCCGTCCGGAACACCGCGATCTGGGTCGTCGTGGCACCGACGCTGCTGACCGGGCTCGGGCTGATCCTGGCCGTGCTGGTCGAGAAGGTCCGCTGGGCCACCGCCTTCAAGCTGCTGCTGTTCATGCCGATGGCGGTGTCCTTCCTCGCCGCCGGCATCATCTTCCGGCTCGCCTACGACGACGACCCGGACAAGGGCGTGCTCAACGCGGCCGTCGTGTCCGTCCACGACGCCTTCGAGGGGAGCTCCGCCTACCCGACCGCCCGTGCGCGTGACGGTGAGGGGCTGACCAAGGCGGCGGACGGGTCGTACGTCACCGGCGCGGACGTCTCGCCCGGAGGGACGACGGCGGTGCTGGGCCTGGTCGGGGTGGCTCCCAAGGACCTGCCGGGGGAGACCGAACCCGCCTCCGCCGCGGGGAAGGCCGGTTCCGACGAGGTGCGCGGTGTGGTGTACCTCGACTTCACGCCCGGTGGGGGAGGGGAGCCGGGGGTGGTCGACCGGGAGGAGAGCGGACTGCCCGGAGTCACGGTCGAAGCGGTGCGTGCGGGGGAGACGGTCGCCAGTACGACCACCGCCGCCGACGGCTCGTTCCGTTTCGCCGGGCTGGACAGCGGCTCGTACGCCCTGAAGCTGCCTTCGTCCAATTTCGCGGCACCCTACGACGGCGTCTCCTGGCTCGGCCCGGCGCTCGTCACCCCGGCGATCATCGGGGCGTACCTGTGGATCTGGACCGGGTTCGCGATGGTGCTGATCGGGGCTGGGCTGTCCACCCTGCCCCGGGACGCGCTGGAGGCGGCGCGGATGGACGGCGCGAACGAGTGGCAGATCTTCCGGCGGATCACCGTTCCGCTGCTCGCGCCCGTGCTCACCGTCGTCTTCGTGACGCTGGTGATCAACGTGATGAAGGTCTTCGACCTCGTCTACATCATCGCGCCCGGGCCCGTGCAGGAGGACGCGACCGTGCTCGCGACACAGATGTGGCTGGTGTCGTTCGGCGGCGGCAACAACCAGGGGATGGGCAGTGCGCTGGGTGTGCTGCTGCTGCTCCTGGTCATTCCGGCCATGGTGTTCAACGTCCGTCGTTTTCGGAGGAGTCAGCGATGAACGCGGTTCGGCGTGTGCTGGGCAACGCGGTGGTGCAGGCGTTCCTGGTGGTGATCGGGCTGGTGTGGATGACTCCGCTGGCCGGGTTGTTCCTGTCCTCGCTGCGGTCCGCCGAGGAGACGGCCGAGGGGGGCTGGTGGACCGTGTTCAGCAGTCCTGGGCAGTTGTCCTTCGACAACTACTCGGCGCTGCTGGGGAATTCGGGGATCACGCAGGCGTTCTGGAACACCGTGCTGATTTCGGTGCCGACCACTGTGCTGGTCGTGGTTGTCGCCGCGCTGGCCGGATACGCCTTCGCGTGGCTGGACTTTCCGGGGCGGGAGCCGGTGTTCCTCGTCGTGGTCGCGTTGTTGGTGGTGCCCGTGCAGATCGGGTTGCTGCCGGTGGCCAAACTCTTCGGGCAGCTGGGGCTGTTCGGGACGATCCCCGGCGTCGTGCTGTTCCATGTGGCGTACGGGCTGCCGTTCGCGGTGTTCCTGCTGCGGAACTACTTCGCCGAGATGCCGAAGGAGATGCTGGAGGCCGCCCGGATGGACGGGGGGAGCGAGTGGCGGATCTTCACCCGGCTGGTGCTGCCGGTGGGACGGCCGGCGATCGCCAGCCTCGCGATCTTCCAGTTCTTGTGGGTGTGGAACGACATGCTGGTGGCGTTGTTGTTCGCGGACAGTTCTTCGCAGCCGCTGACGGTGCAACTGCAGTCGCAGATTCGGCAGTTCGGCAGCAATATCGATGTGCTGGCGCCGGGGGCGTTCCTGTCACTGGTGGTGCCGGTTGTCGTGTTCTTCGCCTTCCAGCGGCACTTCGTGCAGGGGGTCATGGCGGGGTCCGTGAAGTAGGGGGTGGGGCGGGAGGGTCTTTCGCCCCCGCCGCCCCTTCCCTTCCCTGGGAGCTGTGCCCCCAGACCCCCCTTCGACCCTGAACGGGCCTTGCCCTCGGACGCCGGACGGGCTGGTTCAGGCCGACGCTTGTGGATACAGCTCTCGTGGCAGCTGTGAGGCCGCCGCCTTGTCCAGGAGCCACAGCGTGCGGGTGCGGCCGTATGCGCCCGCTGCCGGGGACTGGATCTCTCCCGCGCCCGAGAGGGCTATCTCCGCGGCCTCCGCCTTGTCCTCACCGGCTGCCAGGAGCCAGACCTCCCGGGCCGCGCGGATCGCCGGGAGGGTCAGGGTGACTCGGGTCGGTGGGGGTTTGGGGGCGCCGTGGACGCCCACCACCGTGCGTTCCGTCTCCCGGACCGCCGGGAGTTCCGGGAAGAGGGACGCCACGTGCGTGTCCGGGCCGACACCCAGCATCAGGACGTCGAAGGTGGGAACCGGGCCGTGGTTCGACGGGTCCGCGGCGGCGGCCAGTTCCTCGGCGTAGGCCGCCGCCGCCGCGTCCACGTCCGTGCCGTGCGGGCCGTCCGACGCGGGCATGGCGTGCACGCGCTTCGGGTCCAGCGGCACCGCGTCGAGCAGCGCCTCACGGGCCTGGGTGACATTGCGCTCCGGGTCGCCCTCCGGCAGGAACCGCTCGTCGCCCCACCACAGGTCGAGGCGGGCCCAGTCGATCGCGTCCCGCGCCGGGGCCGCGGCCAGCGCGGCCAGCAGGCCGTTGCCGTTGCGGCCGCCGGTCAGGACCACGGACGCCGAACCCCGCGAGGCCTGCGCGTCCACGATCTTCGTGATCAGCCGGGCCGACGCGGCCTGCGCCATCAGCTCCTTGTCCCGGTGCACGACCAGCTGCGGTGCCGTACTCACTTCGCCGCCGCCTTCTTCACCGGGGCCTGCGCCGCCGCCTGGGCCGCGGGAGCTTTCGCAGCCGACTCGACGGGAGCGGGGAGCGCTTCCCGTTCTCCTTTGGCCGGTGCGTCAGCCCCCTTCGGCGACTTCAGGCGCTCCACGCCGTAGCGCAGCGCCGACGCGTACGTGTCGTCCGGGTCCAGACGGCGCAGCTCCTCCGCGATCAGCTCCGCCGTGTCGCGGCGCTTCAGCGCCACCGCACGTTTCGGCTGGCCCTGGATGGACAGCGTCGCCAGCGAACCGTCGGCGCGGTCCAGCACGATCGGCCCGCAGTCGGTGTCCATACGGACCGCCGTGAGCCCCGGGCCGCCGGACCGCGAGCGCTTGACGGGGACGTCCAGCCGGTCCGCGAGCCACATCGCCAGCAGCTCGCAGCTCGGGTTGGACTCCTCGCCCTCCACCTCCACGCTCTGTACCTCGCACGCGACCTGGTCCAGCGCCGCGGCCAGCATCGAACGCCAGGGCGTGATGCGGGTCCACGACAGGTCCGTGTCGCCGGGGGTGTAGGCGTCGGCGCGGGCGGCGAGCTCCTCCACCGGCTTCTCGCAGGCGTAGGTGTCGGTCACCCTGCGCTGGCCCAGCGCGCCCAGCGGGTCCTGCGCCGGGTCCAGCGGGGCGTTGACCGGCCACCACACCACCACCGGGGCGTCCGGCAGCAGCAGCGGCAGCACCACCGACTGGGCGTGGTCGGCGACCTCGCCGTAGAGGCGGAGCACGACGGTCTCGCCGGTACCGGCGTCCGCGCCGACCCGCACCTCGGCGTCGAGGCGGGACTGGGTGCGGTCCCGGGGCGAGCGGGAGACGCGCTTGATGACGACCAGCGTGCGCGAAGGGTGCTCGTGCGAGGCGTCGCCGGCCGACTTCAGCGCGTCGTAGGCGTTCTCCTCGTCCGTGACGATGACCAGCGTGAGCACCATGCCGACGGCCGGTGTGCCGATGGCGCGGCGGCCCTGCACCAGCGCCTTGTTGATCTTGCTGGCCGTGGTGTCCGTGAGGTCTGTCTTCATGGCCGGCGCCAGCTCCGTCCGTCTCGCTCGAGCATTTCGTCCGCCTCGACGGGTCCCCACGTTCCGGCCGGGTACTGGGCCGGCTTGCCGTTGTTGTCCCAGTACACCTCGATCGGGTCGAGGATCTTCCAGGACAGCTCGACCTCCTCCGTGCGCGGGAAGAGGTTGGAGTCGCCCAGGAGAACGTCCAGGATGAGCCGCTCATACGCCTCCGGGCTGGACTCGGTGAACGACTCGCCGTAGGCGAAGTCCATCGACACGTCCCGGATCTCCATCGACGTGCCCGGCACCTTGGAACCGAACCGGACCGTGACGCCCTCGTCCGGCTGGACGCGGATGACGATCGCGTTGGAGCCCAGCTCCTCGGTGGCCGTGGAGTCGAAGGGGGAGTGCGGCGCCCGCTGGAAGACCACCGCGATCTCGGTGACCCGGCGGCCGAGCCGCTTGCCGGTGCGCAGGTAGAAGGGGACGCCCGCCCAGCGGCGGTTGTCGATGCCCAGCCGGATCGCGGCGTAGGTGTCGGTCTTCGAGGAGGCGTCGATGCCGTCCTCCTCCAGATACCCGACCGCCTTCGCGCCGCCCTGCCAGCCGGCCGCGTACTGCCCGCGCACGGTGTCCCGGCCCAGGTCCTTCGGCAGCCGTACGGCACCGAGCACCTTGGTCTTCTCCGCCGCCAGCGCGTCCGCGTCGAAGGAGGCCGGCTCCTCCATGGCGGTCAGCGCGAGAAGCTGCAGGAGATGGTTCTGGATGACGTCACGGGCGGCGCCGATGCCGTCGTAGTAGCCGGCCCGGCCTCCGATGCCGATGTCCTCGGCCATGGTGATCTGGACGTGGTCGACGAAGGACCGGTTCCATATCGGCTCGAACATCGTGTTGGCGAAACGCAGTGCCAGGATGTTCTGGACCGTCTCCTTGCCCAGGTAGTGGTCGATGCGGAAGACCTGGTCCGGGGCGAAGACCTCGTGGACGATCGCGTTGAGCTCCTCGGCCGACTTCAGGTCGTGCCCGAACGGCTTCTCGATCACCGCGCGACGCCAGGAGCCGCCGGACTGGTCGGCCAGCCCGTGCTTCTTCAGCTGCTGGATGACCACCGGGAAGGAACGCGGCGGCACCGACAGGTAGAAGGCGAAGTTGCCGCCCGTGCCCTGCGCCTTGTCCAGCTCCTCGATCGTGGAGCGCAGCCGCTCGAACGACTCGTCGTCGTCGAAGGTGCCCTGCACGAAGCGCATGCCCTGGATGAGCTGCTGCCAGACCTCCTCGCGGAAAGGGGTGCGGGCGTGCTCCTTGACCGCGTCGTGGACCTCCTGGGCGAAGTCCTCGTTCGCCCACTCGCGGCGGGCGAACCCCACCAGCGAGAAGCCCGGCGGCAGCAGGCCCCGGTTGGCGAGGTCGTACACGGCCGGCATCAGCTTCTTGCGGGACAGGTCGCCCGTCACGCCGAAGATGACCAGGCCCGACGGCCCCGCGATACGCGGGAGCCGTCGGTCCGCAGGGTCACGCAGCGGGTTGCTGCTCGACAAGGTTTCAGCCCTCCGACGGGGCGAGGCGCTGAAGCTCCGCCTCGGTCGACTTCAGCAGGTCGTTCCAGGAGCCTTCGAACTTGTCGACGCCCTCGTCCTCCAGAAGCTGCACCACGTCGTCGTACGCGATGCCGAGCGCCTCGACCGCGTCCAGGTCGGCGCGGGCCTGCTCGTAGGTGCCGGCGATGGCGTCGCCCCGGATCTCGCCCTGCTCCTCGGTGGCGGCCAGCGTCGCCTCCGGCATGGTGTTCACCGTGTTCGGCGCCACCAGCTCGTCGACGTACATCGTGGCCTTGTACGCCTTGTCCTTCACACCGGTCGACGCCCACAGCGGACGCTGCTTGTTGGCGCCCTCGCGCTCCAGCGCGCTCCAGCGGTCGGTGGAGAAGACCTCCTCGTACGCCTGGTAGGCCAGGCGCGCGTTGGCGATGGCGGCCTTGCCGCGCAGCGCCTTGGCCTCGTCGGTGCCGAGCGCGTCGATCCGCTTGTCGATCTCGGTGTCCACCCGGGACACGAAGAAGGACGCCACGGAGTGGATCTTCGACAGGTCCAGGCCGCGCTCCTTGGCCTTCTCCAGGCCGGTCAGGAACGCGTCCATGACCTTGCGGTAGCGCTCCAGGGAGAAGATCAGCGTCACGTTGACGCTGATGCCCAGACCGATGGTCTCGGCGATCGCAGGGATACCGGCCTCGGTCGCCGGGATCTTGATCAGCGTGTTGGGCCGGTCCACCAGCCACGCCAGCTGCTTGGCCTCGGCGACCGTCGCCCTGGTGTTGTGCGCCAGACGCGGGTCGACCTCGATCGAGACCCGGCCGTCACGGCCGTCGGTGGCGTCGAAGACCGGGCGCAGGATGTCGGCGGCGTCGCGGACGTCCGCCGTGGTGATCATGCGGATGGCCTCTTCGACGGTGACCTTGCGGGCGGCCAGGTCGGTCAGCTGCGTGTCGTAGCCGTCGCCCTCGGAGATCGCCTTCTGGAAGATCGTCGGGTTGGTGGTGACGCCCACGACGTGCTGTTGGTCCATCAGCTCGGCGAGGTTGCCGGACGTGATCCGCTTGCGCGACAGGTCGTCCAGCCAGATCGCGACGCCCTCCTCGGAGAGGCGCTTCAGTGCGTCTGTCATGGAAATTCCATCTCCTACGTGTCGTATGTGAGCGTCAGCGCTGGGCTGCGGCGATCGATTCCCGGGCCTGCGCGGCCACGTTCTCGGCCGTGAAGCCGAACTCCTCGAACAGCACCTTGCCGTCGGCGGAGGCACCGAAGTGCTCCAGGGAGACGATCCGGCCGGCGTCCCCGACGTACTTGTGCCAGGTGAGACCGATGCCCGCTTCGACGGCCACGCGTGCCTTGACGGCCGGCGGCAGGACGCTGTCCCGGTACCCCTGGTCCTGCTCCTCGAACCACTCCACGGACGGCATGGACACCACACGCGTGGGCACACCGTCGGCCTGCAGCCGCTCGCGCGCCCCGACGGCGACGTGCACCTCGGAACCGGTCGCGATCAGCACGACCTGGGGCTCACCGCCCTCGGCGTCGAACAGCACGTAGCCGCCCTTCGCCGCGTCCTCGTTCGGCTCGTACGTCGGCACGCCCTGGCGGGTCAGCGCCAGACCGTGCGGGGCGCCCTTGCCGAACTCCTTCGTCCAGCGGGTGAGGATCTCCCGCCAGGCGATCGCGGTCTCGTTCGCGTCCGCCGGGCGGACCACGTTGAGGCCGGGGATGGCGCGCAGCGCGGCCAGGTGCTCGACCGGCTGGTGCGTCGGGCCGTCCTCGCCCAGACCGATGGAGTCGTGCGTCCACACGTACGTCACCGGCAGGTGCATCAGCGCCGACAGGCGCACCGCGTTGCGCATGTAGTCGGAGAACACCAGGAAGGTGCCGCCGTAGATACGCGTGTTGCCGTGCAGCGCGATGCCGTTCATCTCCGCGGCCATGGCGTGCTCACGGATGCCGAAGTGGATCGTGCGCCCGTACGGGTCCGCCTCGGGCAGCGGGTTGCCGGCCGGGAGGAACGAGGACGTCTTGTCGATCGTGGTGTTGTTGGAGCCCGCCAGGTCGGCCGAGCCGCCCCACAGCTCCGGGATCACCGCGCCGAGCGCCTGGAGCACCTTGCCGGACGCGGCACGGGTGGCCACGCCCTTGCCCGGCTCGAAGACCGGGATGGCGTCCTGCCAGCCCTTGGGCAGCTCACCGGCGGCGATCCGGTCGTAGTCGGCGGCGCGCTCGGGGTTGTTGTCCCGCCACTGCTGGAAGGACTTCTCCCACACCGCGCGGGCCGCCCGGCCCCGCTCCAGCGCCTTGCGGGTGTGGCCGATGACCTCGTCGGTGACCTCGAAGCTCTGCTCCGGGTCGAAGCCGAGGACGCGCTTGGTGGCCGCGACCTCGTCGTCGCCGAGCGCCGAGCCGTGCGCGGCCTCGGTGTTCTGCGCGTTCGGCGCCGGCCAGGCGATGATCGAGCGCATCGCGATGAACGACGGCCGGTCGGTGACCTTCCTGGCCTCCTGGATCGCGTCGTAGAGCGCGTTCGGGTCCAGGTCGCCGTCGGGCTTCGGGGCGACGCGCTGGACGTGCCAGCCGTACGCCTCGTACCGCTTGACGGTGTCCTCCGAGACGGCCGTCTCGGTGTCGCCCTCGATCGAGATGTGGTTGTCGTCCCACAGCAGGACCAGGTTGCCCAGCTTCTGGTGGCCCGCGAGGGAGGACGCCTCGGCGGAGATGCCCTCCTGGAGGCAGCCGTCACCGGCGATGCAGTAGACGAAGTGGTCGAAGGGCGACTCGCCCTCGGCGGCCTCCGGGTCGAACAGACCGCGCTCGTAGCGCGCGGCCATCGCCATGCCGACGGCGTTGGCGACACCCTGGCCCAGCGGGCCGGTCGTGGTCTCCACGCCCGTGGTGTGCCCGTACTCCGGGTGGCCCGGCGTCTTCGAGCCCCAGGTGCGGAACGCCTTCAGGTCGTCCAGCTCCAGGCCGAAACCGGCCAGGTACAGCTGGGTGTAGAGGGTCAGGGACGAGTGGCCGGCGGACAGTACGAAACGGTCGCGCCCGACCCAGTCGGCGTCCGCCGGGTCGTGCCGCATCACCTTCTGGAAGAGGGTGTAGGCGGCAGGTGCCAGGCTCATCGCCGTACCCGGATGGCCGTTACCGACCTTCTGTACGGCATCGGCGGCCAGGACGCGGGCGGTGTCGACGGCCCGCTGGTCCTGCTCGGTCCACTCGAGGTCTGTGGTGGTCGGCTTGGTGCTCACCCTGAGTCAGGGCTCCTCTCCACATGTCGGATGCCGGTGAATGCCCACCGGCGAGGTCGAGCCTACCCCCGTAGGACGTGCCTTTTTCCGGGTCGTTCCAGAGTGCGGGCACTCCTGTGGATCCGCCTCCTGACCGGTCTGTTCTCCCCATTCGGCAGATGAATACGGAGCCGCTCATCCGGGTGCTCAATCGAGCTTCCGGGCGCACCGGGGAGAGCACCGCCCAACACGAGCCGACCCCCGCGAATGTCCGGGTCTGGGCAACGTCTACAGTGGCGTGGTACGCGTGAGCCTTTACCGCCAGTTCGCCTGGTGAGGCTTGCTGGGATGTCTCTGTAGGGGTGTGCGTGACGGCCGTTGAATCCCGTCCAGCGGGGGTGCTGGGGAAGAGTCGGAGCCCTGCTCATCGGCCGTTCGGGGCCCGTGTGATGGCATTCGTGGCTCTCACCAAGCCGCGGATCATCGAGCTGCTGCTCATCACCACCGTCCCGGTGATGTTCCTGGCGCAGCAGGGCGTGCCCGACCTGAAGCTGGTGCTGCTGACCTGCGTCGGCGGCTATCTGTCCGCGGGCGGCGCGAACGCGCTCAACATGTACATCGACCGCGACATCGACGCGCTGATGGACCGCACCTCGCAGCGTCCGCTGGTGACCGGCATGGTCGGCCCGCGCGAGTGCCTGGCCTTCGGCATCGCCCTCGCGGTCGTCTCGACCCTGCTGTTCGGGCTCGCCGTCAACTGGCTGTCCGCGTGGCTCGCCCTCGGCGCACTCCTCTTCTACGTCGTCGTCTACACGATGATCCTCAAGCGGCGTACGTCGCAGAACATCGTGTGGGGCGGCATCGCCGGCTGCATGCCGGTGCTGATCGGCTGGTCCGCGGTCACCAACTCGTTGTCGTGGGCGCCGGTCATCCTCTTCCTCGTCATCTTCTTCTGGACGCCGCCGCACTACTGGCCGCTGTCCATGAAGGTGAAGGACGACTACGCGCGCGTCGGCGTGCCGATGCTGCCGGTCATCGCCTCCAACAAGGTGGTCGCCAAGCAGATCGTGCTCTACAGCTGGGTCATGGTCGCGGTGTCGCTGCTGCTCACCCCGCTCGGCTACACCGGCTGGTTCTACACGGCGGTCGCCCTGGCGGCGGGCGGCTGGTGGCTGTGGGAGGCGCACGCGCTGCTGAACCGCGCGAAGGCCGAGGCGACGGGCGGCAAGCTGAAGGAGATGCGCCTGTTCCACTGGTCCATCACCTATGTGTCGCTGGTCTTCGTGGCCATCGCGGTGGACCCGTTCCTGCGGTAACCGCTCTTCGAACGCCGACCGGGCGGGGTACGTGGTCAAGGCCACGGACCCCGCCCGTCGCCGTTCGATCTACCCGTCGGTAGCATCCTGTGCATGGCAGACACGCAGCAGGTGGACCCGAAGGCCGAGCAGAAGGCGGCCCGGCTCGCCAAGCAGATCAGCGGCTTCGCCGCGGCACACGGCGGTGCCGAGGGCCAGATCGCGTACCTCGGGCAGCGCGGTGCCCGCATCGTCCTCGTCGGCGAGGACGGCGACTGGGGCGATGTCTTCGCCCCGTCCATGGAGATCGCCGGGAAGGCCGTCGAGAAGGCGGGGATCACCGTCCACGAGAACTTCGACGGCGAGTTCGCGGCAAAGGTGAAGACGGGCCCGTACGAATGGAGCCGCATGGCGGGAATCCAACTCGGCGGCTCCTCCAACGGCTGAGCAGCAGCCCACCCAGGGGCGCGGGGCTGTATCGGTACGCGGCTCCACCGCGCGGGCGCGAACAACCCGAGACGGTGCGCACCCGCCGGACGACCCGCACCCGGCAAACGCGCCACCTCCCCCGGGGTTCACCCGTTAGGACCTGTGAAGCATCGACACGGTCCCGTCCCGGGGGAGCTCCGGATGATCGAAACACCCTCACTCGTGGACCAGTACTGCCACGGAGTGCTCCGCACGGAACTGGGCCTCGGCACGTTCGAGGCCCAGTTGTCCCGTACCGAGGGCCCGCCCGCCCCCGGCACCACCCTCTTCGACACCCAGACCGGCTTCGCCGTACGCCGCTGGTGCCCGCCCCTGCTCGGCCTGGAGCCGCACTGCCCGCCCGCCCGCTATCTCGCCCGGCGCCGTGAACTCGGCGTGCTGGAGGCCGGGCGGCGGCTGCTGCGGGGCAGCGGCATCACCGCCTACCTCGTCGACACCGGGCTGCCCGGCGACCTCACCGGCCCCACCGAGCTGGGCGTGGCCGGGGACGCCGAGGCCCATGAGATCGTCCGCCTCGAACAGCTGGCCGAACAGGTCGCCGACACCTCCGGCACCGTCGATTCCTTCCTCGCCAACCTCGCCGAGTCGGTGCACGCGGCCGCCGCGCACGCCGTCGCCTTCACCTCCGTCGCCGGAGTACGGCACGGCCTGGCGCTCGCCCCCGAGCCGCCAGGACCGGGCGAGGTGCGCGGCGCGGCGGGGCGCTGGCTGGCCGGGCGCCGGGTCGGGGACGAACTGAGCGACCCCGTGCTGCTGCGGCATCTGCTGTGGATCGCCGTCGCCTCGGGCCGGCCCCTCCAGCTGCACGCCGGTCTCGCCGCACCGGGCGCCCGCATCGACCGCACCGACCCGGCCCTGCTGACCGACTTCGTCCGGGCCACCGCCGGTCTCCGCACCGACCTCGTGCTGCTGCACGGCTACCCGTACCACCGCCATGCCGCCCACCTCGCCGGTGTCTTCCCGCACGTCTACGCCGACTGCGGCGCCGCCCTGGTCCGCACCGGTGCCCGCGCGGCGACCGTCCTCGCGGAGATCCTGGAACTCGCCCCCTTCGGCAAGATCCTCTTCTCCAGCGGCGCCCGCGGCCTGCCCGAACTGCACGTGGTCGGCGCCCACCTGTTCCGCGAGGCCCTCGGCCGGGTGCTCGGCACCTGGGTGGCCGAGGGCGCGTGGTCGCCGGCGGACGCCCAGCGGGTGGCCGGCCTGATCGCCTCGGGGAACGCGGGCAGGGTGTACAGCCTGGACTGAGCTGTGAAGACTGGACGGATGCCGACCGACGCCCTGCTCGACCGCTTCCTCACCGATCTGGCGCCGCTCGCCCCCGTGGCCGTGTGGGCGCACGGCTCACTGGCCGGCGGCGACTACGTGGAGGGCCGCAGCGACCTGGACCTGATCACGGTCCTGGACCACCCGATCAGCACGCGGACGGTGTGGCGGATCGCGCTGCTGCACGCCCGGCTGCGGGCCGAGCCGCTCGCCGGCCGGCTCCACTGCACCTACCTCACACCGGACACCGCGGCAGGCGCCGGGCGGCGCCATCCCACCTGGGCGCACGAGCAGCTGTTCGGGCGTCCCGTCACCCCGGTCACCCGGACCGAGCTGCACACCTTCGGCCGGGTCCTGCACGGGGTGCCGCCCGCGGACGTACTGCCGCCGGTGCCGGACGGCGAACTCGCCGCGTTCGTGGTGCGCGACCAGCGCGACTTCTGGCGGCGGGAGGTGGACCGGGCCGCCAACTGGACACAGGACGTGTGGGTCGACCTGGGCCTGCTGACCTTCGCCCGCGCCACCGTGACCCTGCGGGAGGGCCGACTCGTCACCAAGCGGGAGGCGCTGGACGTACTGCCCGGTCTCGGCGCGCCCGGCGAGGTCGTCGCGGACATCCGGGCGCGGCGCTACGACGATCCCGCGCCGCCCGCCGAGGAGTGGACCGTACGTCGGGCCCGGCTGACCCGGGACTACCTGGGACCGGCGATCGACGTGCTCGTGGCGGGCTCCTGAGCAGCCGGTACGGCCACGTCCGGCACTGCCGCCTCCGGGCGCTCGCGCAGCGACAGCAGCACCCGCAGCACCCAGATCCACATCACGCACGAGCCGAACATGTGCAGGCCGACCAGGACCTCGGGGAGGTCCGTGAAGTACTGGACGTAGCCGATGGCGCCCTGCGCGAGCAGGACCAGGAACAGCTCGCGGGTGCGGGCCAGGGGGGCCCTGGGGGCGTCGACCGCCTTCAGGACGAACCACAGGGCGAACGTCAGCGTCACCACGATCCACGCCAGTACGGCGTGCAGCTTGCTGACCATTTCCCAGTCGAGCGGCATCCGCGGGACCTCGCTGGAGTCGCCCGCGTGCGGGCCCGCGCCGGTCACCACCGTGCCGACCGCGATCAGCAGCACGGAGGCGGCCACCATGAACCACACCAACTGCTGCACGGCCTTGCCGACCAGCGGCCGGGGCTCCCCGTCGCCCTCGCGGGTGCGCTGCCACATCACCGTGGCGACCGCGATCAGCGCGGTGGAGAGCAGGAAGTGCGCCGCGACCGTGTACGGGTTCAGGCCGACGAGGACCACGATGCCGCCGAGGATCGCGTTGCCCATGACGATCCAGAACTGCGCCCAGCCCAGCCGGGTGAGGCCGCGCCGGTACGGCTTCTCGGAGCGCGCGGCGATGATCGCCCAGCCGACGGCGGCGCACAGCACGTACGTCAGCAGGCGGTTGCCGAACTCGATGACGCCGTGCAGGCCCATCGCGCTGGTGGTGGTGAGCGAGTCGTCGGTGCACTTGGGCCAGGTCGGGCAGCCAAGGCCGGAGCCGGTGAGCCGTACGGCACCGCCGGTGACCACGATGACCACCGCCATGACGAGCGCGGCGAGGGCCGCCCGCCGGACGGTCCGGGGATCCGGGGTCCAGCGTGCGGCGATGAAGGCGAGCGGGTTGCGCAGGGCCGCCTGGGCGTCGGCGCGGGTCACGTTTGGCACGCGTCCCATCGTAGGCCGCCGCTTGTGCACGCTTTCACGAGGGTCCGTCCCGGCCATGACGTCTACTCCCAGCGGAAGAACTTCCCGGCCGCCGCGAGACCCGCGACCGCCCACACGGCGAGGATCCCGAGGTCGCCCCACGGCATCCCGGCCCCGTGCTGGAGCACGTCCCGCAGCCCCTCCGACAGCGCGGAGATCGGCAGCAGGCCCAGGACGTCCTGGGCCGCGTCCGGGAACTTGTCCAGCGGCACGACCACCCCGCCGCCGACGAGCAGCAGCAGGAACACCAGGTTGGCGGCGGCGAGCGTCGCCTCGGCCTTGAGGGTGCCCGCCATCAGCAGGCCGAGCCCGGAGAAGGCGGCCGTGCCCAGCACCAGCAGCAGGAACACGGAGACGGGGCCGCCCTGCGGCGACCAGCCGAGCGCGAGCGCGATCACCGTCACGAGGCTCACCTGGAGCACCTCGGTGACCAGCACCGACAGCGTCTTCGCGGTCATCAGCCCCCAGCGCGGCAGCGGTGACGAGGCCAGCCGTTTCAGCACGCCGTAGCGGCGCTCGAAGCCGGTGGCGATGGCCTGCCCGGTGAACGCCGTCGACATCACCGCGAGCGCGAGGATGCCGGGGGCGAGGAAGTCCACCGCCTCACCCTCACCGGTGTCCACCACGTCCACGGTGCTGAAGAGCACCAGCAGCAGGGTGGGGATGATCACCGTCAGCAGCAGCTGCTCGCCGTTGCGCAGCAGCATCCTCGTCTCGAGCGCGGCCTGCGTGGCGATCATGCGGGTCAGGGGCGCCGCACCCGGCTTCGGTGAGTAGGTGCCGGTGGCCGTCATGAGCGCAGCTCCTTGCCGGTGAGTTCCAGGCTGTGTTTTTCCGGGGGGCGACCCCCGGGCCCCCGGCCGGTCTCCGTCCGGGCCGGAGTCATGAGCGCAGCTCCTTGCCGGTGAGTTCCAGGCTGTGTTTCTCCGGGGGGGGCGACCCCCGGGCCCCCGGCCGGTCTCCGTTCGGGCCGGAGTCATGAGCGCAGCTCCTTGCCGGTGAGTTCCAGGCTGTGTTTCTCCGGGGGGCGACCCCCGGGCCCCCGGCCGGTCTCCGTCCGGGCCGGAGTCATGAGCGCAGCTCCTTGCCGGTGAGTTCCAGGAAGACGTCTTCGAGGGTGTGCCGTTCCACCGAGATCCGGTCCGGCATCACCCCGTGCTGCGCGCACCAGGACGTCACCGTGGCGAGCAGCTGAGGGTCGACCTCGCCGACGACCCGGTACGAGCCCGGGGCCACCTCGGCGCCCGAGGAGCCGGCGGGCAGCGCCTTCAGCAGGGACACCACGTCCAGCCCCGGCCGCCCGGAGAAGCGGAGCGTGTTCTCGGCGCCGCCCCTGCACAGCTCCTCGGGGGAGCCCTGGGCGATCACCCGGCCCGCGTCGATGATCGCCACGTCGTCGGCGAGCTGCTCGGCCTCGTCCATGTAGTGGGTGGTGAGGATGACGGAGACGCCGTCCGCGCGCAGGTCCCGGACCAGGTCCCAGGTGGCGCGGCGGGCCTGTGGGTCGAGACCGGCGGTCGGTTCGTCCAGGAACACCAGCTCCGGGCGCCCCACCACGGCCATCGCGAGCGCGAGCCGCTGCTGCTGGCCGCCGGAGAGCCGCCGGTACGACGTGCGGCCGCAGGAGCCGAGCCCCAGCCGCTCGATCAGCGAGTCCACGTCCAGCGGATGCGCGTGCAGCTTGGCCACGTGCCGCAGCATCTCGTCGGCCCGCGCGCCCGAGTAGACGCCGCCGGACTGGAGCATCACGCCGACGCGGGGCCGTAGCGCCGCCGACTGCCTCACCGGGTCCAGGCCCAGGACGCGCACCGTGCCGGAGTCCGGCCGCCGGTAGCCCTCGCAGGTCTCGACCGTGGTCGTCTTGCCCGCCCCGTTGGGGCCGAGCACGGCGGTCACGCCCTGCCGGGCCACCAGGTCGAGGCCGTCCACCGCGGTCTTCGTGCCGTACCGCTTCACCAGGGCCTGCACCTGGACCACGGGCTCACTTCGCATGGGTCACGAGTCTAGGGAGACGGCCGGGACGTCGGAGCGCCGGGTACGGGAACTCCCCCTCACGGGGACGGTGCGTCGCCGGCCGGCGTTCGGCGCAGGCCACCGCGTCCACCACGGGAACAGCCGCGCCCCGGCCGCCCCGACCCGGCCCGGGGAGTTGGGCGAGGAGTGCGCGAGGAGGGTCTCGCCGGGCCGCACACCGAGCTCGCGCAGCCGCGCGGTGAAGGGGGGCCCGGGTGACAAGAGGGCCGGTCGGAGGGGGTGTGGGCATGGTCCCGGAGCGTTCCGGAAGACGCCGTCGGACGCCACCTCCTTGATCGATCAAAGATCGTTTCCGCAGGTCACATTAGGTATACCTAAGTGATGTAGCGCACCTTCGGGCTGTCCGGGCGCGGCTTGCCCGGTTCGGATGAATTACGCAACAATGGCGTTGTGAAAAACGGCGAGCATCCGACGGGGCCTCCCCACGAGGAACTGGCAACCGGTGAGCGGTCCACCCGCAACCGCGTCGCCCGCTCCATCCTGGACCACGGCCCGTCGACCGTCGCCGAGCTCGCCGAGCGCCTCGGCCTCACCCAGGCGGCCGTACGCCGGCACCTGGACGCGCTGGCCGTCGACAACGTCGTGGAAGCCCGCGAGCGGCGCGTCTACGGCGCGCGCACGCGCGGACGCCCGGCCAAGGTGTTCGCCCTCACCGACTGCGGGCGGGACGCCTTCGACCAGTCGTACGACACGCTGGCCATGGACGCCCTGCGCTGGATCGGTGAGCGGGAGGGCGGCGGCGAGGCGATCGCCGCGTTCGCCCGCGCCCGGATCGCCGCCCAGGCGGACGCGTACCGCAAGGCGGTCGAGGCCGCGGCCCCCGAGGAGCGGACGGAAGCGCTGGCCAAGGCTCTCAGCGCGGACGGGTACGCTGCGACGGCGCGCCACGCGCCGGTCGGCGAGCAGCTCTGCCAGCACCACTGCCCGGTCGCCCACGCCGCCGAGAAGTTCCCGCAGCTGTGCGAGGCCGAGACGGAATTTTTCGCCGAGCTTCTCGGTACGCATGTGCAGCGACTGGCCACCATCGCGCACGGCGACGGTGTCTGCACGACGTTCATCCCCAAGATTTCCCACCAAGCATCTGAAAGCACGTCCGGGAGGAACCCCGCATGACTCTCCCCACGGAGACCGCCCACCCCGAGCTGGATGGTCTGGGCACCTACGAATACGGCTGGGCCGACCGTGACGAGGCCGGTGCGTCGGCGCGCCGCGGTCTGAACGAGGACGTCGTCCGGGACATCTCCGGGAAGAAGGACGAGCCGGAGTGGATGACCAAGCTCCGCCTCAAGGGCCTGCGCCTGTTCGAGAAGAAGCCCATGCCGAACTGGGGCTCCGACCTCTCCGGCATCGACTTCGACAACATCAAGTACTTCGTGCGCTCCACGGAGAAGCAGGCGGAGTCCTGGGAGGACCTGCCCGAGGACATCAAGAACACCTACGACAGGCTGGGCATCCCGGAGGCCGAGAAGAAGCGCCTCGTCGCCGGTGTCGCCGCCCAGTACGAGTCGGAGGTCGTCTACCACCAGATCCGTGAGGACCTGGAGGAGCAGGGCGTCATCTTCCTGGACACCGACACCGCCCTGAAGGAGCACCCGGAGCTCTTCAAGGAGTACTTCGGCACGGTCATCCCGGTCGGCGACAACAAGTTCGCGTCGCTGAACTCCGCCGTGTGGTCCGGCGGCTCCTTCATCTACGTCCCGCCGGGCGTGCACGTCGAGATCCCGCTCCAGGCCTACTTCCGGATCAACACCGAGAACATGGGCCAGTTCGAGCGGACCCTGATCATCGTCGACGAGGGTGCCTACGTGCACTACGTCGAGGGCTGCACCGCCCCGATCTACAAGTCGGACTCGCTGCACTCCGCGGTCGTCGAGATCATCGTCAAGAAGAACGCCCGCTGCCGTTACACGACCATCCAGAACTGGTCGAACAACGTCTACAACCTGGTCACCAAGCGCGCCGTGGCCTACGAGGGCGCGACCATGGAGTGGGTCGACGGCAACATCGGCTCCAAGGTGACGATGAAGTACCCGGCCGTCTACCTCATGGGCGAGCACGCCAAGGGCGAGACGCTGTCCATCGCCTTCGCCGGCGAGGGCCAGCACCAGGACGCGGGCGCCAAGATGGTCCACATGGCCCCGAACACCTCGTCCAACATCGTCTCCAAGTCGGTGGCGCGCGGCGGTGGCCGTACGTCCTACCGCGGTCTGATCGAGATCGGCGAGGGCGCCCCGGGCTCCAAGTCCAACGTGCTGTGCGACGCGCTGCTCGTCGACACCATCTCCCGCTCGGACACCTACCCCTACGTGGACGTCCGCGAGGACGACGTGTCCATGGGCCACGAGGCGACCGTCTCCAAGGTCTCCGAGGACCAGCTCTTCTACCTGATGAGCCGCGGCCTGAGCGAGTTCGAGGCGATGGCGATGATCGTGCGCGGCTTCGTCGAGCCGATCGCCAAGGAACTGCCGATGGAGTACGCACTCGAGCTCAACCGGCTGATCGAGCTGCAGATGGAAGGCGCGGTCGGCTGACACCACGCCGTTCCGTCAAGCCCCTTACGCAAAGGAAAGCGAGCACTACGACAGCCATGGCTGAGGCTCAGAACATCCCCGTGGGTTCCACCACCGCGGGCTCGATCGCGGTCGCCGCGGAGTCGACCGTCGCGACCCGCATGAGCGCGCCCCCGTCCTTCGACGTGGCGGACTTCCCCGTTCCCCACGGCCGCGAGGAGGAGTGGCGGTTCACCCCGCTGGAGCGGCTGCGCGGCCTGCACGACGGCACCGCCACCGCCACCGGCGGCGTCAAGGTCACCGTCGAGGCGCCCGAGGGCGTCGTCGTCGAGACCGTCGGCCGTGACGACGCGCGGCTCGGCCGCGCCGGCACGCCGGCGGACCGGGTCGCCGCCCAGGCGTACTCCGCCTTCGAGCGGGCCTCGGTCGTGACCGTGCCCAAGGAGACCGTCCTCACCGAGCCGGTCCGTATCGCGGTGCACGGCGAGGGCGGCACCGCCTACGCCCACCAGGTGGTCGAGCTCGGCGCCTTCGCCGAGGCCGTCGTGGTCATCGACCACACCGGTGACGCGGTGCTCGCCGCCAACGTCGAGTACGTGCTCGGCGACGGCGCCAAGCTCACCGTCGTCTCCGTCCAGGACTGGGACGACAAGGCGGTGCACGCCGCCCAGTACGACGCCCTCGTCGGCCGCGACGCCTCCTTCAAGTCGGTGATCGTCACCTTCGGCGGCGACGTCGTACGCCTCCACCCGCGCGTCACCTACGCGGGCCCCGGCGGCGAGGCCGAGCTGTTCGGCCTGTACTTCACCGACGCCGGCCAGCACCAGGAGCACCGTCTCCTGGTCGACCACAACGTTCCGCACTGCAAGTCCAACGTCGCCTACAAGGGCGCGCTCCAGGGCGACGGCGCGCACGCCGTGTGGATCGGTGACGTGCTCATCGAGGCCAAGGCCGAGGGCACCGACACCTACGAGATGAACCGCAACCTGGTCCTCACCGACGGCGCCCGCGTCGACTCCGTGCCCAACCTGGAGATCGAGACCGGCGAGATCGTCGGCGCCGGCCACGCCTCCGCGACCGGCCGCTTCGACGACGAGCAGCTCTTCTACCTGATGGCCCGCGGCATCCCCGAGCAGGACGCCCGCCGTCTGGTGGTCCGCGGCTTCTTCGCCGAGCTGGTCCAGCAGATCGGCGTCCCGGACATCGAGGAGCGCCTGCTCGCCAAGATCGAGGAAGAGCTGGAGGCGGCGGTCGCATGACCTTCGTACGCGCCTGCGGGCTGAGCGAGCTGGAGGAGGACACCCCGAAGCGGGTGGAACTCGACGGCACGCCGGTCTCCATCGTGCAGACCGAGGGCGAGGTGTTCGCGATCAACGACATCTGCTCGCACGCGAACGTCTCCCTCTCGGAGGGCGAGGTGGACGACTGCCACATCGAGTGCTGGCTGCACGGCTCGCGTTTCGACCTCCGTTCCGGCAAGCCCGACGCCCTTCCGGCGACGCGCCCCGTCCCCGTATACCCCGTAAAGATCGAAGGGGACGACGTGCTCGTCTCCCTCACCCAGGAGTCCTGAGGCACCCATGGCAACGCTTGAAATCCGAGACCTGCACGTCACCGTCGAGGCCGACAACGCCACGAAGGAGATCCTCAAGGGCGTCGACCTCACCGTGAAGCAGGGCGAGACGCACGCCATCATGGGCCCCAACGGCTCCGGCAAGTCGACCCTCGCCTACTCCCTCGCGGGTCACCCCAAGTACACGATCACCGGCGGCACCGTCACCCTCGACGGTGAGGACGTCCTGGAGATGTCCGTCGACGAGCGCGCCCGCGCCGGCCTCTTCCTCGCCATGCAGTACCCGGTCGAGGTCCCCGGCGTCTCCGTCTCCAACTTCCTGCGCACCTCCGCCACCGCCGTCCGTGGCGAGGCCCCCAAGCTGCGTACCTGGGTGAAGGAGGTCAAGGAGGCCATGGAGCGCCTCAACATGGACCCCGCCTTCGCCGAGCGCAACGTCAACGAGGGCTTCTCCGGCGGTGAGAAGAAGCGTCACGAGATCCTCCAGCTCGAGCTGCTCAAGCCGAAGGTCGCGATCCTCGACGAGACCGACTCCGGCCTGGACGTCGACGCCCTGCGTGTCGTCTCCGAGGGTGTCAACCGGGTCCGCGAGTCCGGCGAGGTCGGCACGCTGCTGATCACGCACTACACGCGCATCCTGCGCTACATCAAGCCCGACTACGTCCACGTGTTCGCGGCCGGTAGGATCGCCGAGTCCGGCGGCGCCGAGCTCGCCGACAAGCTGGAGGCCGAGGGGTACGAGGCATACGCGAAGGGTGGCGCATCCGAGTGACACAGCTGCCGGGCCTCCTCGACACCGAGGCGATCCGCAAGGACTTCCCCATCCTGGACCGCCAGGTCCACGACGGCCGGAAGCTCGTGTACCTGGACAACGCGGCGACCAGTCAGAAGCCCCGCCAGGTGCTCGACGCCATGAGCGAGTACTACGAGCGCTACAACGCCAACGTCCACCGCGGTGTGCATGTGCTCGCCGAGGAGGCCACGGCGCTGTACGAGGGCGCGCGCGACAAGGTCGCGGAGTTCGTCAACGCCCCCTCGCGCGACGAGGTGATCTTCACCAAGAACGCCTCCGAGTCGCTCAACCTCGTGGCCAACATGCTCGGCTGGGCCGACGAGCCCTACCGGGTGGACCACGAGACCGAGATCGTCATCACGGAGATGGAGCACCACTCCAACATCGTGCCGTGGCAGCTGCTCGCGCAGCGCACGGGCGCGAAGCTGAAGTGGTTCGGACTGACCGACGACGGCCGGCTCGACCTCTCCAACATCGACGAGATCATCACCGAGAAGACGAAGATCGTCTCCTTCGTGCTGGTCTCCAACATCCTGGGTACGGTCAATCCGGTCGAGGCGATCGTGCGCCGCGCCCAGGAGGTCGGCGCCCTGGTGTGCATCGACGCCTCCCAGGCCGCGCCGCACATGCCCATGGACGTCCAGGCCCTCCAGGCCGACTTCGTGGCCTTCACCGGCCACAAGATGTGCGGCCCGACCGGCATAGGCGTGCTCTGGGGCCGCCAGGAACTGCTGGAGGACCTGCCTCCGTTCCTCGGCGGCGGTGAGATGATCGAGACCGTGTCGATGAGCTCGTCGACCTACGCGCCGGCCCCGCACAAGTTCGAGGCGGGCACCCCGCCGATCGCCCAGGCGGTCGGTCTGGGCGCGGCGATCGACTACCTGTCGGCCATCGGCATGGACAAGATCCTCGCCCATGAGCACGCCATCACCGAGTACGCGGTCAAGCGCCTGGCCGAGGTCCCGGACCTGCGCATCATCGGCCCCGCCACGGCCGAGGACCGGGGAGCGGCGATCTCGTTCACGCTCGGCGACATCCACCCGCACGACGTGGGCCAGGTCCTCGACGAACAGGGCATCGCGGTACGCGTGGGTCATCACTGCGCCCGCCCGGTCTGCCTGCGGTACGGAATTCCCGCGACCACGCGAGCGTCGTTCTATCTGTACTCCACGCCGGCCGAGATCGACGCACTGGTCGACGGCCTGGAGCACGTACGGAACTTCTTCGGATGAGGAGCTGAGGCGTGAAGCTGGACTCCCTGTACCAGGACGTCATCCTGGACCACTACAAGAACCCGCACGGCCGGGGTCTTCGGGATGGCGACGCCGAGGTGCACCACGTCAACCCGACGTGCGGTGACGAGATCACGCTCCGCGTGAAGTACGACGGCACGAAGATCAGCGACGTCAGCTACGAGGGGCAGGGCTGCTCCATCAGCCAGGCCTCCGCCTCCGTGCTGAACGACCTGCTGGTCGGCAAGGACCTCGCCGAGGCGCAGCGGATCCAGGCGACCTTCCTGGAGCTGATGCAGTCCAAGGGGAAGATCGAGCCCGATGACGCGATGGAGGAGATCCTGGAGGACGCGGTCGCGTTCGCCGGGGTGTCCAAGTATCCGGCCCGGGTGAAGTGCGCCCTCCTCAGCTGGATGGCGTGGAAGGACGCGACGGCCCAGGCGCTGGGCGCCGACGCCGAAAGGACTACGGCATGAGCGAGACCGTGGAGATGAAACCGGCTTCCGAGGAGGAGGTCCGTGAGGCCCTGCTGGATGTCGTCGACCCCGAGCTGGGCATCGACGTCGTCAACCTCGGCCTGATCTACGGGGTCCACATCGACGACTCCAATGTGGCGACCATCGACATGACCCTGACCTCGGCGGCCTGCCCGCTGACGGATGTCATCGAGGACCAGGCGAAGTCCGCCACGGACGGCCTGGTCAACGAGTTGCGCATCAACTGGGTCTGGATGCCGCCGTGGGGCCCCGACAAGATCACGGACGACGGCCGTGAGCAGCTGCGGGCGCTGGGCTTCAACGTCTGAGCGAACGGCCCGGCCGAGCGGCCCCCGGCGCGATGCCGGGGGCCGCTTCGCGTGTCGTCGCCCCTGGCTACGATCGGATCATGGGGTACGCACTGCTCGCCGGGGCCATCGCGGCCGAAGTGGCCGGAACCACCGCCATGAAGTACAGCGAGGGGTTCACCCGCCTGTGGCCCTCGGTGCTCACCGTCATCGGGTACGTGGTGGCGTTCGCCCTGCTCGCGCAGACGCTGAAGACCCTGTCCGTCGGGACGGCGTACGCCATCTGGGCCGGGGTGGGGACGGCCGCCATCGCGGCGATCGGGGCGCTGTTCCTGGGCGAGGGATTCACCTTCGCCAAGGCCGCCGGCATCGCGCTCATCATCGCCGGGGTGGTGGTGCTCAATCTGAGCGGGGCGCACTGACGGTACCGGTCAGCCGTCCGTGGGGCCCCGCGGACCGCACGCTGAGACGTGGTCCGTACCGGTTCGCGTCCGTGGCCACCGGTTGGTTAGGTTGCCCTCATGACCGACACGACTGCTCACACCACCTCCGGCGCGGTGGCCGCCGGCCTCGCGACCATCGCCGCCGACGGCACCGTTCTCGACACCTGGTTCCCCGCCCCCGTACTGGCCGACGAGCCCGGCCCGTCCGGCACCGAGCGGCTCTCCGCCGAGCAGGCCGCGGAACTCCTGGGCGGCGGGGCCACCGCGGCGGCCGGTCCGGACGCCCGCCGGGGCGTCGAGGTGGTCGCGGTCCGTACGGTCATCTCGTCGCTGGCCGAGAAGCCGGTCGACGCGCACGACGTCTACCTGCGCCTCCACCTGCTCTCGCACCGCCTGGTCCGGCCGCACGGCCAGAACCTGGACGGCGTCTTCGGCCACCTCGCCAACGTGGCCTGGACCTCCCTCGGCCCGGTCGCCGTGGACGACCTCGAGAAGGTGCGGCTCAACGCCCGCGCCGAGGGCCTGCACCTGGCCGTGACGTCCGTCGACAAGTTCCCCCGCATGACGGACTACGTCGCCCCCAAGGGCGTCCGCATCGCCGACGCCGACCGCGTACGGCTCGGCGCGCACCTCGCCGAGGGCACCACCGTCATGCACGAGGGCTTCGTCAACTTCAACGCCGGCACACTCGGCACGTCGATGGTCGAGGGCCGTGTCTCGGCCGGTGTCGTCATCGGCGACGGCTCGGACATCGGCGGCGGCGCCTCCACCATGGGCACCCTGTCCGGCGGCGGCAACGTGCGCATCACCATCGGCGAGCGCTGTCTGGTCGGCGCCGAGGCGGGCGTCGGTATCGCCCTCGGCGACGAGTGCGTGGTCGAGGCCGGCCTGTACGTCACCGCCGGCACCCGCGTCACCATGCCCGACGGCCAGGTCGTCAAGGCCCGTGAGCTGTCCGGCGCCTCCCACATCCTCTACCGCCGCAACTCCGTCACCGGAACGGTCGAGGCCCGCCCGAACAACGCGGTCTGGGGCGGTCTGAACGAGATCCTGCACAGCCACAACTGAGCCGGCCGTCACGCCCGTGCGCTCTCGTACGGGTTACTCCCCGTGACTTCGGGGTCGTTTTGGCAGATGAACGGGTGGACACAGGGTCCGATCAGAAGCCGGGACGACTGACATACGGGAATGGGGACGAACGGGCGATGACGAACGAGTGGGTGTGGGGCGTGCTCCGCTGTGTGGTCGGAGTGATGGGAGTGGTGGCGGTGCTGATGCTGTTCGGCACGCTGGCGGGTACCGCGCACGCGGACGAGACCAACGCCGCCTCCCACAACGGCCACCGGGTCGGACTGGTCAACGCCGGTCAGATCGACGATCCCGCGGAGGACGTACTGGAGCACTTCCTGCTGTTCGGGGACGGGTACGTCTGGGACTGAGGGTTCGCTTCGGCGGGCCGGAGCGCACAGGGTGCGGTCCGGCCCGTTCTTTTTGTGATGTTGCTGTGCGGAGGCATAGCGGGAGGCGTCCGCGCGCGTCCACAGGGGCGCGGGGAGTGGACACAGGGCCCGCTCCCGGGCGAAGAGAAGGTGACGATGGATGCCGAAGCACAGGAGAGTTTCCGGGAGTTCGTGGCGAACCGGTCGCCCGCACTGCTGAAGACCGCGGTCCTGCTGAGTGGCGGCGACCGGCACGCGGGCGAGGACCTGCTGCAGAGCGCGCTGATCAAGGCGGCGGGCCGCTGGCACCGCATCGACGAACCCGAGGCGTACGTACGGCAGATCCTCTACCGGCAGCAGGTCAGCCGCTGGCGGCTGAAACGGCGCGGGCGTGAACTCAGCGTGGCCGAACCGCCGGAGCCCGGTGCGGACGGGACCTCCGCCTCGGCCGACGCGGAGCTGCGCCTGCTGATGCGGGGCGCGCTGGCCCGGCTGACCGCGCGCCAGCGCAGCGTGCTGGTGCTGCGTTATTTCGAGGACCTCCCGGAGGCCGAGGTGGCCCGCATCCTCGGCTGCTCGGTGGGCACCGTACGGTCCACCACCCACCGTTCCCTGGCCCGGCTGCGCGCCCTCGCGCCCGAACTGCGCTCCCTCGGCCCGTCCGCGGCCGAGCGACGGCCGTCCGGTGACTACTCGCCCGTGGAGGTGCGGTCGTGAACGTCGATGAGCTCGTGCGTGACACGTTGTGCGAACAGGCGGCGGAACAGGCGGCGCCCGGACCGGGATTCGCCGATCGGGTGCTGGCGGTGCGGCGGAGGCGCCGTGTCCGCGGGCTCGCCACCGTGGCCGCCGCGGCGGCGGCCGTGATCGCCGTTTCGGTGGGGGTGCCCGTGCTGGACTCCGGCGGGGAGGGGGCGCGGCCCCCGGGTGGTGTGGAGCAGGGTGAGGTCATCGCCCGGGCCGGTCAGTCGCCGCCGCGGGATCTGCTGGCCGCCGGGGATGTGGCGATGGGCGCGTACTTCACCGACGAGAAGGTCCAACTGTCCGAGGACCGGAGGGTTTCCGAGCGTACCTACTGGCTGCTCGACCCGAGGACCAGGAAGTACGAGCAGGACGACCGGTGGTCGTTCGTGGCCGTGGCCCCCGGGCTGAGGACCGCGGCCGTGCTGGAGCGGGAGCTGCCCGCCGGACGCATCGGGCTGCTCGACCTCGCCAGCGGCGAGGTCGAGCGGTGGATTCCGGTCGACCACGAGGTGGGGGGCCTGGCCTTCTCGCCGGACGGTCGCAAGCTCGTGGCGACGACGTACGGCGAGGATCCCGGTCTGCTGTTCAGGACCGAGGACCCGGACGGGTCGGTCGGGTGGCAGTCGCGGGAGGTCTCGTCCCGGAACGGGTTCCAGGTCATCGACGTGGCCTCGGGGGCGGGGTCCTGGACCGAGGTCGAGACCAGCGACGATCCGTTCGGGCCGGCGGGCTTCATCAACGCCCGCCAGGACTTCGCCTTCAGCGCCGACGGCCGCTTCGTGTGGGCGGGGCGGGTTTCCGAGGAGGTCGGTCCGGACTACTTCGACCTCGCCGGCGAGGCCGTGGCGCCGCCGGCCCGTGAGGTGCACCGGGTCTGGCACGTCGACGCCGGTCTGTCGCCGGACGGGCGGAGGCTCGCCGGTGACTTCGCGGGGGAGACGCGGAAGACGTCCTCCTGGATCCTCGATCCCCGCACCGGCGGGAAGGCCGCCGAGGTCCGCGGGCAGCAACTGCTGGCCTGGGCCGACAGCGACTCGCTCGTCGCCTGGGACATCGGTGCCGACGGCGACGAGTTCCACCAGCGGCTGGTGCTGGTCACCGTGGGCAGCGACAAGGTGGTTCCGCTGAGCGGGTTCCGGTCGCCCGAGGACGACACGAAGGGGCGGTGGGAGCCGGTGTTCGTACGGCGGTGAGGTGAGTCGTGGGTCATCGGTCCAGTTCGTCGTATGTCGCTCCGAGCCCGTCGGTCGTCTTCCGGTCGGCGGGCCTCAGCGGTGGGCGGACCGGGCCCGCGGGGAGGTTCAGGGTGGTGAGGAGGGCCTTCGCGGTGACCGTGCCGGGGAGGCCGTTCGACATCATCGCCTCGATCAGGGGGGTCACCCGGTGCTGGAGGTGTGCCGCTCCTGTGGTGTCGCCCGCGTCGAAGGCGTCCAGGACGGCGCGGATGTGGGCCGGGGCCACGTTGGCGACCGTGCTGACGCAGCCGGCGGCGCCCACCGCGTAGAGGGCCAGGTTGTGTTCGTCGCAGCCCGCGTAGTACGCGAGGCCGGTGCGGGACATGACCTTCTGGGCGGCCAGGAAGTCGTACGAGCAGTCCTTGACCGCCTGGACGCGGGGGTGCTCCGCCAGGCGGAGGAGGGTGTCCGGTTCGATGCGGACCCCTGTGCGGGACGGGATGTCGTACAGGGCGAGGGGAAGGGCCGTGGCCTCCGCGACATCGAGGAAGTGGGCCTCGATCGCGTCCTGCGGGGGCCTGCTGTAGTACGGGGCCACCACCAGGAGGGCGTCCGCGCCGGCCTTTTCCGCCTCGCGGGCCAGTTCCGTGGTGTGCAGGGTGTCGGGGGTGCCGATGCCCGCGACGATCGTGGCCCGGGTGCCGACGGCTTGGCGCACCGCCCTGATGAGGGACGACTTCTCCGCGTCGGTGGTGGTGGGGGACTCGCCCGTGGTTCCCGAGAGGACCAGGCCGTCGCAACCGTGGGTGACCAGGTGGTCGGCCAGGTGCTGGGCGCCGTCCAGGTCGAGTGCGCCGGTGGGGGTGAACGGGGTGATCATCGCGCACAGGGTGCGGCCGAGGGGTGGGGACTTGGGGGTCATGGGGGTAGTGTCTGCCGGTGCCTTGTGAAGGTCCACTTAAATGTTGTGGTCATTACCGGTAAGCGTTGCTTTATGGATAGCGTCCGGACGGCGGGGGTACTCGGGTTTCCCGACACGAGAGGAGGCACATCGTGACCGGAACCATCGAGCAACGGCCGGTGCGCGACGAGCACAGTGTGGGTGAGCTCGTCGGGCAGGCCACCGAACAGATCTCCCGGCTCGCACGGCAGGAAGTGGCGCTCGCCAAGGAGGAGCTGACCGAGAAGGGGCGTCGCGCGGGGCGCGGCGGCGGCATGCTGGGTGCGGCGGGGGCGTTCGGCTATGCGGGGTTGCTCGCGCTGGCCGGTACGGGTGTCGCCGCGCTGGACCTGGTGCTGCCGCTGTGGGCGGCGGCGCTCATCGTCACGGGGCTGCTGTTCGCCATCGCCGGTGTGCTCGCTCTTGCCGGCCGTGGGCAGTTGCGCCGGGCCACGCCGCCCAGGCCCGAGCGGACCATGGGCAGCGTGAAGGCCGATGTCGAGGAGATCAAGGGAAGGGCGCACCGATGACGCACGACATGAGGCGCGCGGGGTCCCATGTGGATGCGGCCGCAGAGGCCGCCGCGACGGGGCGGGGGGCCAAGGGGCCGGACGAGCTGCGGCAGCAGATCGAGCGGACGCGACATGAACTCGGCGACACCGTGGAGGAGTTGGCCGGGAAGATGGATGTCAAGGCGCGGGCGCGGGCGCGGGCCGACGATCTTCGGGACCGGGCCGGGGCGATGACCGTGCAGATGCGGAGCAGCGCGGCGCACGCCGGAGAGGCCGGCCTGCGGCACCGCAAGCCGGTGATGATCGCCGGCGCGGTGGTCGCGGTCGTCGTGGGCGCGGTGATGGTGCGGCGCCATCGTTGTTGAGGTGCCGGTGCCTGCGGCGCGGCATTCGGCCGGGTGGGGCCGGGGGTGCCCGTCCTCGGTCCGGCACACCGTCGGGCGTCTGCGAGTGCCCGGGTCGACGCGCCGGCCGCTGAGGGCGGGTGCCCCCGCCCCGTCCCCTCACCGCCGTGGGCGGCTTCGCCCCGGTCCTACGGCCGGAAGCGGAGCACCTGCGGGTCGTGGTCGCTGATCTGGTCGTGGAACTCCGCGTTGATGTGCACGCTGTCGTACGTGAAGGCGCCGCGGCGGATGGACGGGCTGATCAGGATCTGGTCCAGGGCCTGGCTGTTGCCCTGGTAGACGTAGGAGTAGCGCTCGGACCGGGGGAGGGACTTGATCGCCGACCAGAGGGTCCCCCTGCCTTCGAGGAGCCGGGTGGTCTCCGAGAACTCGAAGTCGTTGATGTCGCCCAGGGCCACCACGTCGGCGTTCTTCTGGGTCTTGAGGATCTTCGCCGTGAAGTCGTGGACCGCCTCGGCCTGGAGGTGGCGCTGGGTCTCCGAGCTGCGGGACGGGGGCTGGTACTGGGCGGTCAGGCCCTGGTCGCCGCCCTTCGACGCGAAGTGGTTGGCGATGACGACGACCGTGCGGCCCCGGAAGGTGAACTCGCCGGCGAGCGGCTTGCGGCTGTTGTCGAAGGCCTCGGAGGCCGGGTCGATCCGGCCGGGGGAGAGCGTCAGGGCTGCCCTGCCGCGGATCTTCGTGACGTCGGTGGCGGTCGTGGCGTCACCGCCCGGACGGTCGGTGAACGAGACCCGTGCGGGGTTGAAGAGGAAGGCCTGGCGGATGTTGCCGCCCGGTTCGCCGCCGTCCTGCTTGTCGGCGGGGTCGACGGAGCGCCAGTCGTAGCGGGGGCCGCCCGCCGCTTCGACGGCGTCGATGAGCTCGGCCATGGTCTCGTCGGCGGCGACCGTGCCGTCGTCGGTGGCGCCGTTGTTGTCCTGGATCTCCTCCAGGGACACGATGTCGGGGGACTTCAGGTTGTTCACGATCGCGGCGGCGTGGGCGGCGAAGGTGTCGTCGGAGGGGTCCAGGTTCTCGACGTTGTAGGTCGCGATCGCCAGTTCGCGGGCGCTCTGCTCGCGGGTCGTCTCGCGCCGGAGGGCCGCGGCTTCGAGGGTGCCCAGCTCGTTGGCCACCAGGGTGTAACCGCCGTACTGGTTGTAGTCCAGGGGGCCCTCGGTGGTGCCGGTGAGGGTGTCGCCGACGTTCGCGTCGGGGAAGTCGGACGCCTTGCCCAGCGACTGGATCTGGAGACGGCCGGTGTTCTGGGCGTCGTAGGAGCCGTAGACCGTGCCGCCCCGGCGGTTGCGGTTCTCGCGCGGTTTCACCGTGACCCAGAGCTCGGTGTAGGGATCGGTGGCGCCCACCACACGCGTGTCGGAGACCCGGACGTTCATGCCCTCCAAGGACTCGTAGAGGTCCAGGGCGTACGTGGCGGGGCGCAGCGGGAGCGCGTTGATCGAGCCGTTCACCGTGGGGGCGTAGGCGGCGGGCACGGACTTCGCGTCGATCGCGGCCGCGGCCGGGAGCGGGTTGCCGCTGGAGACGACCGTGAAGGCGGGGCGCGTGATCTGCGTCAGGGACTGGTTGCCCGAGGACGTGCCGCCGGGGACGTACTCCGAGACCGTGCCCGAGACCGTGACGGCGTCGCCCACGGCGACATCCTTGGGGGTGGAGCCCGTGAAGACGAAGACGCCCTCACTGGTGGCCGGGTCGGCGTCCGGGTCGGGGTCCTGGATCCAGAAGCCGCGGGACGAGCCGTAGGTACGGATGCCGGTGACGATTCCGGTCACGTCGGTGACCTGCCGGCCGGCCAGCGGTGAGGTACGGGTGGCGCCCTGGATGTCATGGACGCGCACCGTGTCGGCGTGCGCGGGCGACGTGAGGACGATGGTGGACGCCGCGGAACACACGGCGGCGACGGTGAGCGCGGCGAGGCGCGCGGACGACTTGCTCGGCAACGGACTTCCTCCGGAAACGTGTGACCCGCCCATTTCTACGCGCGTCAATCTCCAGCCGGGCCGGGCCGCTTGTCAAGGTTTCGGCCATGTACGGCCGCTGAAGGGGAGATGAAGCGGGTGGCATGGGTGGAAATCCGTCTAGGCTGAGCGGCTGAGTAGTTCACGGCCCTAGGAGAAACAGCCGATGTCAGACAGCTCCATCCTGCCGCCTGCGCAGCTGCGTCCCGAAGCGGAGCTGGCGCGCGACGCCCTGTCCACCCCGGTGTTCTCCCGGGCGGTCCGGCTCGCCCGCTGGGCCGGGCCGGAGACCAGGGTCGACGCCGGCGGTGGGCTCGTCGACGAGCAGTTGCCGGCGGCCGCCGCGGAGCTGGGGCTGACCGGGGAGGCCGCCGCGGCCGACGCCAGTGAGGCCTGGCGCGTCGCCGTGGACGCCGGGCTCGTCGAGGTGGTCGACGAGGAGGAGGGGACCGTCGCCGCGGGGGCCGAACTGGCGCTGCTCACCGGGGGTTCGCCGCGGGACGTGCTCGGGGTGTGGCTCGCGGCCCTGGAGACGGTGCTCGGTGACGCGAGCGTTCCGGACCTGGGCGGTCTGGTCGACGCCCTCGCCGAGGGGGAGGGGTCCGGGGAACTCGATCTCGACGCGCTGGACTGGGACCCGGAGGCCGAGGCGGAGTTCCTGGACGGGGTGCTCGGCAATCTCTACCTGTTGACCGTGGGCGGGGAGGGCGTCGACGGGGCGATGGTGCCGTTGCCCGGGCTGGCCGCGTCGGTGATCGTGCCCGGTGACATGGCCGAACCCACCAACGACGTCCTGGAGCAGGTGTCCGACGCGATGATGCGGCTGGACGACCAGTTCCGCATGCTGGAGCCGGTCGGACTCGTGGAGTACCGGCCGGTGGACGAGGCGCTGATGGCCGACGAGGAGCCCGCAGGACCGGTCGACGACACCGACGTCTCCCGCTACGGCATGGTGCGGCTGACCCCGCTCGGGCTGTACGGACTGCGCGCCCGGCTGCTGGAGGCCGGGTTCGAGGCGCCGGCCGTGGGCGACCTCGTGGACAAGGGCGCGGACGCGCTGCTCGACGGCACGGCCGTCTTCCCGCCGGCCGCCGCCCACGCGGAGACCGAGCAGTGGCTGGACCGGCGTGAGCCGCTCCAGGCCGCACGCGAGTTGCTGGCGGCGGCACGCGGGGCGGACCGGGGCGCGCCGCTGCGGCGGCTGCGGTGCCAGCAGGCGCTGTCGCTGGTCGGCGCGTCGGCGGAGCCCGCGCTGCGGGAGGTGCTGGACGATCCCGAACTCGGCGGGCTGGCCCGGGTGTGGCTGGCCGAGCACGGGGCGACCGACGTACCGCCGCCGTCCGAGGCCCTGATCTTCTGGCTGACCATCGACACGGTCGCCGCCCAGCTCGCCGCCGAGGGCAACTCCGAGGAGCTGCGCTCCCTGGTGGAAGGGCTGGCGCGGCAGCACGGCGGATTCTTCGACACGGCCTGGCGGGTGGAGCATCCGGCCACCGCGGACGTGCTGGAGGCCATGGGCCGGCTGCACCCCGACAAGCGGATCGCGAAGGAAGCGCGGAAGGCGGCGTTCAAGGCGCGGTCGCAGCACGGGAACTGAGGGCCGTTCCTCGCGCACACGCGTGACCTGCGGCCGGGCGGCGGGGCGCGGGGCTGTGTCCGAAAGGGCGGCGGGAGCGAGGAGACCCACGCGCTGCGGTGGCGGCGTGCGCCCGGTGCCGCGCGGGACGCGGGACGGACCCGGTGGACGGTCGCCGTGCGGGACCCGTGCGGTTCACACAAGGGAGAACCCCCGTGGCCCTCGGTGTTCAACCGGCGTTCAGGCATGGGCGGGAGCGTGGCGGGCGCACGGGGTTCGCCACCCTCCACGTACTGTCCACGTCACAGGAGACAGCATGTCGCTCACCCGCAGGGACTTCGCCAGAACGTCCGCGATCGCCGGCGCCGGTGTCGCGCTGGCGGGCAGTGTGGCCGCCCTCGCCTCCGCACCCAACGCCCTCGCGACCGCCGACACCGAGAGTGTGGACGAAGGGGCCGAAGAAGCGGCGGGGCGGCACGGTGGGGTCGGATACGGGCCGCTCGTCGCGGATCCGAACGGACTCCTCGCCCTGCCCGCCGGGTTCACCTACCGCGTCCTCACCCACACGGGCAAGACCCGGCTGGAGTCGGGTGAGTTCACGCCCGCGAACCACGACGGCACGGCCACCTTCCCCGGCCCGCGCGGCAGCACCTTCCTGGTCAACAACCACGAGATCGACGGCCCCCGCGACGAGGTCGAGTTCCCCGTCCCGCTCGCCGAGGGCCTGGTCTACGACCCGGCCGCGCCCGGTGGCTGCACGGTCGTCGAGGTGCGCCGGGACGGCAGCGTCGCCGAGTGGGTCGGCATCGCCGGCACCGCCCAGAACTGCGCGGGCGGCAGCACCCCCTGGGGCACCTGGCTCACCTGCGAGGAGAACTCCGACCGGGCCGGTGAGAACGGCATGACCAAGGACCACGGCTACGTCTTCGAGGTCGACCCCGCCGACCGGCGCGCCAACCGCGACCCCAAGCCGCTGAAGTTCTTCGGGCGTTACGACCACGAGGCCGTCGTCATCGACTCCAAGCGTGGCCACGCCTACCTCACCGAGGACGCCGACGAGCCCAACGGCCTGTTCTACCGCTGGACCCCGCCGGAGGGCTTCCGCTACGGCCCCGGCACCCTCCGCACCCTCGCCGACGACGCCGGCGTCCTCCAGGCGCCCAAGTGCTACGACTCCGGCGGCCGGTACGTCGACGACCTCTCCCGCGCCACGAGGACCGGCACCGTGTACGGCGTCGACTGGGTGGACGTGCCCGACCGCGACGCGCGGACCGTCGACGTGCGCGAGCAGTTCGAGGCCGGCGAGGTCACCCGCGCCCGCAAGCTGGAGGGCATGTGGTGGGGCGACGGCGGGGCGTACATCGTCTCCTCGTACGCCCGCGAGGAGAGCCCCGTACGGCACGACGGCCAGGTCTGGTTCTACGACCCCAGGCGCCGCACGCTGACCCTGAAGGTCCTGCTCGGCGTCAACCGGGACCCGTCGAAGGACGGCGCCCTCGACGGCCCGGACAACATCACCGTCTCACCGTACGGCGGCCTGATCATCGCCGAGGACGGCGAGGGCGTGCAGCACCTGTTCGGTGCCACCGACAGCGGACGCACGTATCCCATCGCCCGCAACGAACTGAACATCGGCACCGAGGACGAGCCGGAGTTCAGCGAATTCACGGGCGTGACCTTCTCGCCCGACGGCAAGACCCTCTACGCCAACATCCAGGAACCCGGCATCATGCTCGCCATCACCGGGCCCTGGAAGCGGCAGAAGCGCCGGTGATTAATTCGCTCGCCCGACCGAGGGCCGCCCTCTTAGAGTGATGCACGTCCAGGTGCGAAGGCAGGACCTACTTCCACTCATAATGGGGCGGTCACGGGTTCGAGTCCCGTCACCGGCACAACGCGCCGGTGTAGCTCAGGGGTTAGAGCACCATCGTCGGTTCCGCCGGCCTTGATCTCTGGACACCACAACTTCATGCACCTCCCGGTGCGCGGGCGACGGCTCCTTCGTTGTGATCGAATCCAGGCCGCCGCCGACTTGATCTCGGGAGGCGCAGCATTTGGTGGGTGCCCGGTGCGCAGGCAGCGGATACTTCTCGGATCGGGTTCACTGCGGGTTCGAATCCCGTCATCGGCCCCGGGCCGGTGTGGCGGAAATGGAAGACGCGCCTGACCTGTTCCGTCGCCGACCCGTTTCTCGGGCACCCTCCTTTGTCGCGCCTCCTTCCGAAACGGAAACGAATTCGGGGGAATTCGACATGGCACGATTCAACACCCGGGCCGCCAAGGCGCAGCCGGCGTCGCGCGTGACGTCGACCGGCCGCGTGCTGCGTACGTACGAGGGCGGCCGGGGCCGCGAGCGGGAGCCGCGCTCCGAGCTTTTTCTGCTCGCAGTCTCCAACTTCGTGACCCAGCAGACCTTCTACGAGAGCGGCGACGCTCGTGACGACCGGTTCGCGAAGCTCGTGCGCGAACTCGCCGTGACCGACCCGTCCTGGACGGCCGGGCTGCTCGGCTGGCTGCGCGGTGAGGGAAACCTGCGGACCGCGTCGATCGTGGGCGCCGCCGAGTACGTCAAGGCCCGCCTGGACGCCGGCGCGACCGACGGCCCGTCGAACCGGCAGGTCGTGGACTCCGTGCTGCGGCGCCCCGACGAGCCCGGCGAACTGCTCGCCTACTGGACCGCGATGTACGGCCGCAACGTCCCGAAGCCGGTCAAGCGCGGTGTCGCCGACGCCGTGCGCCGGCTCTACGGCGGCAAGGCCCTGCTGAAGTACGACACCGCGTCCAAGGGCTACCGCTTCGGCGACATCCTCAACCTGGTGCACGCGGCCCCCGACCCGGACAAGCCGTGGCAGGGCGAACTGTTCCGGTACGCCCTCGACCGCCGGCACAACCCGGACACCGCGGTGCCGCCCGCCTCGAACCGTGTCCTCACCGCGCACCGCGAACTGATGGCGCTGCCCGTCGAGGAGCGGCGCGCGGTCGTCACGGCACCCGACGGGGCCGAGCGGCTCGCCGCCGCGGGCATCACCTGGGAGGCGCTGGCGGGCTGGCTGCAGGGGCCGATGGACAAGGCGGCCTGGGAGGCCGTGATCCCGTCCATGGGCACGATGGCCCTCGTGAGGAACCTGCGGAACTTCGACGAGGCAGGGGTGTCCGACGAGGCCGCCGCGCGGGTCGCCGCCCGCATCGCCGACCCGGCGGAGGTCGCGCGGTCGCGGCAGTTCCCCTTCCGCTACCTCGCCGCGTACCGGCACGCGCCGTCGCTGCGCTGGTCGTACCCGCTGGAGCAGGCGCTCGGCCACTCGCTGGCCAACGTGCCCGCGCTGCCCGGCCGCACCCTGGTGCTCGTCGACCGCTCGGGCTCGATGTTCTACTCGCGGATGTCGGACCGCTCCGAGCTCACCCGCGCGGACGCGGCGGCGGTCTTCGGCACGGCGCTCGCGCTGCGGGCGGAGAAGGCGGACCTCGTCGAGTTCGGCTCGACGAGCAGGCCGGTGCCGTTCCGCCGGGGCGAGTCGGTGCTGAAGATCCTCGGCCGGTTCGGCGACCTCGGCGGCACCGACACCACCGAGGCGGTGCGCCGGCACTACGAGCGGCACGACCGCGTGCTGATCGTCACCGACGAGCAGTACGCCCACAACCACCACGGCGACCCGACCGAGCAGGTCCCGGCCGATGTGCCGGTCTACACCTGGAACCTCGCCGGATACCGCGCGGGCCACGGCCCGTCGGGCACGGCGAACCGGCACACCTTCGGTGGCCTCTCGGACGCGGCTTTCCGCATGGTTTCGCTGCTCGAGGCCGGCCGGGACGCCGACTGGCCGTGGGCCGCGTGAAGGGCTGCTCAGGTCCGGGACCCTCCCCGTTCCCCGCTCGATAGGGTACGGGGAGGGTTCCGGGGTGAGGAGTGGGTGATGGCGCAGGTCAGGTCCATGCGCGCGGACGCCCGCCGCAATCGCGAACTGCTGCTGGAGGCCGCGGTGGAGGCGTTCGCCGCGCACGGTGAGGGCGCCTCGCTCGACGACATCGCCAAGCGGGCGGGCGTCGGGTCCGGCACGCTCTACCGGCACTTCCCGACCCGTCAGGCGCTGCTGGAGGCCGCGTACGTCGACCGCATCGAGTCGATCGCGGCACGGGCCGGCGAACTGGCCGGCCGGCTGCCGCCGGGTGAGGCACTGGTGGAGTGGCTGAACGAACTCGGCGCCGGGATGCTCCGGATCCGGGGGCTGCGGGCGCTGCTGGGCGCCGCCGTAGGGGACGGCGGAACGGAGTGCTGCGATCCGCTGAAGAGCGCGGTGTCCCGGCTGGTCGGGGCGGCACGGGAGGCGGGCGTGCTGCGGCGCGACGTCGAGCCCGTCGATGTGCTGCGGCTGGCCCACGGCGTGGCGACGGCCTCGGAGCTGGCGGGCGGGGAGGGCACGCAGATCCGCCGCTATCTGGGGTTGCTGATGGAAGGGCTACGGGCGTAGCCGTCGTCCTGGCGCCCCCGGTCCGGGGGCGCCTGACGGGGCGGGCGCGTGGTTACAGTGACTGGCCGGCCGGCTTCACCATCCCCCGTACCGTGCGGGACTTCACGAAGTCGCCCATCGCGGTCATCTCCCACTCGCCGGAGAACTGGCGGATCAGCTTCGCCATCATCACGCCCGTCTGCGGTTCGGCGCTCGTGAGGTCGAAGCGGACCAGTTCCTCGCCCGTGGTGGCGTCCAGCAGGCGGCAGTACGCCTTGGCGACCTCGGTGAACTTCTGGCCGGAGAAGGAGTTGACCGTGAAGACCAGGCCGGAGACCTCCTGGGGGAGGCGTCCGAGGTCCACGGTGATGACCTCGTCGTCCCCGCCGCCCTCGCCGGTGAGGTTGTCACCGGAGTGCTTGATCGCGCCGTTCACGATCTGCAGCTTGCCGAAGTAGCAGCTGTCGATGTGGTTGCGCTGCGGGCCGTAGGCGATGACCGAGGCGTCCAGGTCGATGTCCTTGCCGCGGTAGGCCGGCTCCCAGCCGAGTCCCATCTTGACCTGGGACAGCAGTGGTTGGCCGCCCTTCATCAGGGAGACGGTCTGGTTCTTCTGGAGGCTGACCCGGCCCTTGTCGAGGTTGATCTTCCCGGTGCCGGGGGCGGCGGCGGGCGGGGCCGGGGGTGTGGCGGGGGCAGGGGGTGCGGCGGCGGGCATGGGGGGTGCCTGCGGGGTGACCGGCTGGGCGGCGGGCGCGGCGGGTTCCTCGACCGTGACGCCGAAGTCGGTGGCGATGCCGGCCAGGCCGTTGGCGTAGCCCTGGCCGACCGCGCGGGCCTTCCAGGCACCGTTGCGCAGATAGACCTCGACGATCACCAGCGCCGTCTCGGTGCCGAGGCTCGGGGGTGTGAAGGTGGCCAGGACCGCGTTGTCGTCCGCGTTGCGGATGGTGGCGGTCGGTTCGATGCCCTGGAAGGACTGGCCGGTGGCGTCGGGGCTGGCGGTGACGACGATCTTCTCGATGCCGGGCGGGACGGCGGTGGTGTCGACCGTGATGGCGTCGGGGGCGGTGCCGCCGCCGGAGCGGTAGGTCACGCCGGGGCCGGCGGGCTGGTTGTAGAAGATGAAGTCGTCGTCGGAGCGCACCTTGCCGTCGGCGGTGAGCAGCAGGCCCGAAACGTCGAGCCGCACGGGCGCGGAGACGTCCACCGTCACTCGGGCGGTGGGGAGAGGGATGTTCGAGCCTGGGGTCATAGCTGTCATGCCGGGTGAACGAGCGAGGGCGTTTTACCGTTCCCTTACCTGTGGCCCGTTTGGCGCAGTCGGCTCTCGGCCGGGCTCAGCGGCGGTTGCGGGGGTGGTTCCGGGCGGTTCGTTCGTTGCCGCGCTTGTAGTTCCCCGTCCAGCGGGCCATGACGAGCTGAGGGACGGAGGCGGTGGTGACCTCGGTGAGGAAGCGGGTGGCCCGGTCGCCGTGGAGGGTGGTTGCGGGGCGGTTGTGATGGGTGATGTGGACGGTGCCGGTGGCATGGGCTTCGTAGGCGAAGCCGCTCGGTCTGGGCATGCCCGGATGGTACGGGGGCCGGGGCGGCCCAGGGGTTTTCCGCCCCCGCCGCCCCGTCCCCAAGGGCTCCGCCCCGGACCCCGGCCGGTGCTCACCCACCACCCGGCCCGGTGGGCCGAGAGGTCAGGGGACCACCACGATCTTCCGGCCCACGCCCGCCGCGAACTGCTCCAGGGCCTGCGGGTAGCGGTCCAGTTCGATGCGGTCGCTGATGAAGACGTCCGGGTCCAGGACGCCCCCGGCGAACAGCTCCGCCGCCCGCTCGTAGCTGTGCAGCACGGCCATCGAACCCGTGATGGTGATCTCCTGGTTGTAGATCCGGTACGGATCGATCTGCACGCGCGTCGCGTAGTCGGCCACCCCGAACTGGAGGAATGTCCCCGCCTTGGCGACCCGGTCCAGCCCGTCCTGGATCGCCGCCGCGTTCCCCGTCGCGTCGATGACGAGGTCCCACCCCTGGGGCCGGTCCAGCTCGTCCGGCGATGCCGCCGACGCGGAGACTCCCAGTGCCCGCGCCGTCTCCAGCCGCGCCGGATTCAGATCCACCATGTCCACGCTCGCCGCACCGGTCCGCTTCGCCAGCTCCAGCATCATCAGGCCCATGGTCCCGGACCCGTAGATCAGGACGTGAGCGCCGAGACGGGACCGGAGCACGTCGTAGCCGCGCACCGCGCACGACAGTGGCTCGATCAGCGCCGCGTCCTGGGTGCGGACGTGCTCGGGCAGCTTCACGCAGTTCGCCACCGGTGCCATCGCGTACTGCGCCGCGCCGCCCGCCGTGGTGACGCCGATCGCCGCCCAGCGCTCGCAGAGGTTGTTGTGGCCGTTACGGCAGTAGCGGCACTCGTAGCAGTACAGGGAGGGGTCCACCGCGACCCGGTCGCCGAGCGACACCTCCGTGACCTGCGAGCCGATTTCGACCACCTCGCCGGCGAACTCGTGTCCCGGCACGATCGGCAGCTTGGGCGCGAACTCGCCCTGCAGGATGTGCAGGTCCGTGCCGCACAGCCCGCACGCGGCGACCTCGACGACGACGTCGCGCGGCCCTGGCGTCGGGTCCGGGACCTCGGCGACGACGGCCTTGCCCACGGATTCGATGACGGCGGCCTTCATTTCACGGCTCCCAACGACAGGCCCTGGACGAGTTTGTCCTGGGCGGCGAACCCCGCGGCGAGCACCGGCAGGGAGACGACGAGCGACGCGGCGCACACCTTGGCAAGGAACAGGCCCTGGCTGGTGATGAAGCCGGTCAGGAAGACGGGGGCGGTCTCGGCGACCACACCCGTGAGGACCCGGGCGAACAGCAGTTCGTTCCAGCTGAAGATGAAACAGATGAGGGAGGTCGCGGCGATGCCGGGGAGGGCGATCGGCGCGACCACCCGTACCAGGATCGTGGGCAGTCTCGCGCCGTCCACCCGGGCCGCCTCGATGATCGCGACCGGGACCTCGGCCAGGAAGGACTGCATCATCCAGACCGCGATCGGCAGGTTCATGGAGGTGTAGAGGATGACCAGCAGCCAGACGTTGTCCAGCATCCCGGCGTTCTTGGCGAACAGGTAGATCGGCAGCAGGCCCGCCACCACCGGCAGCATCTTGGTCGAGAGGAAGAAGAACAGGACGTCCGTCCACTTCTTCACCGGGCGGATGGAGAGGGCGTACGCGGCGGGCAGCGCCAGGACCAGGACGAACAGGGTCGACACGATCGACGCCACCGCCGAGTTGACCAGCGCGGGCCAGGGGCTGGCGCCACCGCCCGCGCCGAAGAACTCGCGGTAGCCGTCCAGGGTGAGGGCGGCCCCGAAGGACGGCGGGTTGGTGGCCGCGTCCGCCTCGGAGTGGAAGGACGTCAGGGCCATCCAGGCGATGGGCAGGAAGAACACGATCCCGGCCAGCCAGGCGGCCAGGCCGAGACCCGCTCCGCCGCGGAACCGGGCGCGGGTGCGTACGGCGATGCTGCTCATGCGCGGGAGACCTCCTCGCGGAACAGGGACGACACCACGCGCAGGGCGAAGGTCGCGATGATGATGGAGCCGATGACGACCAGGACGCCGGCGGCCGAGGCGAGGCCGTTCTCGTGGGCCTGGTAGAAGGTCTGGTAGACGGTGTAGGGCAGGTTGGCGGTGCCCAGGCCGCCGGACGTGATGGTGAAGACCGCGTCGAAGTTCTGCACGATGTAGATCGAGCCGAGCAGGGCGCCCAGTTCGAGGTAGCGGCGCAGGTGGGGCAGGGTGAGGTGGACGAAGATCTGCCAGTCGCTCGCACCGTCGACGCGGGCGGCCTCGATCTGCTGCTGGTCCCGGCTCTGCAGTCCGGCGAGCAGGATCAGCATCATGAACGGGGTCCACTGCCAGACCAGTGAGGCCTCGACGGCGAGCAGCGGGGTGTCCGAGATCCAGTCGGGCTGCGGGCCGCCGACGTAGTGCAGCAGGCCGTTGAGGAGTCCGTACTCGGGGTTGTAGAGGACGTGTTTCCACAGCAGGGCCGCCGCCACCGGGACCACCAGGAACGGGGCGATGAGCAGGGTGCGGACGATGCCCCGGCCGCGGAACCTCCGGTCCAGCAGGAGGGCGAGGAGCAGTCCGAGGACCAGGCTGGCCAGGACGACCGCCACGGTGAGCAGGATCGTCGTCCAGACGGACTTGCGCAGGGCGGCGTCGGTGAGCACCTCCTGGTAGTTCTCGAAGCCCGCGAAGCTGCGGGCGTCGGGGTAGAGGGAGTTCCAGTCGAAGAAGGAGATCACCAGCGTCGCCACGAAGGGCAGCTGGGTCACCACGATCATGAAGATCAGGGCGGGCAGCAGTGGGGCGCGGGTGGCCCAGGCGCGCAGCCGGGCGGAGGGCCGGCGAGGTGCGGAGCGTGTCTCGGGTGCGGCCACGGGGGCCGTTGTCGTGGCGGTCATCGTCCCTCGTACTCCTCGGCGATCTCTTCTGCGAGCTGCTGGGATTTCTTCAGGGCCGACTCGACGGACTGGCGTCCGGCGATGGCCGCGCTGATCTCCTGGGAGACCTTGGTGCCGAGATCGGTGAACTCGGGGATGCCGACGAACTGGATGCCGGGTGCCGGGCGGGGCTGGACACCGGGGTCGTCGGGCCGGGCCTGCTCGATGGCCTCCTTGGTCATCTCCTGGAACGCGGCGGCCTCGGCCCGGTAGTCCGGGTTGGCGTAGGTGGAGGCACGCTTGCCGGCCGGGACGTTGGACCAGCCGAACTCGTCGCCGACCAACTGCTCGTACTCCTTGCCGGAGGCCCAGGAGACGAACTTCCAGGCGTTGTCGGGGTTGCGGGAGGCGTCCTGGATGCCCCAGGCCCAGGTGTAGAGCCAGCCGGAGGACTCCGTCTTCTCGACCGGCGCCGGGGCGTAGCCGAGCTTGCCCTTCACGGGGGACTTGTCCGCCTCCAGGGCGCCGGCCGCGGAGGTGGCGTCGTACCACATGGCGACCTTGCTCTGGGTCATGTTGTTCAGGCACTCGGCGAAGCCGGCCTGGGGGGCGCCGGCCTCACCGTGCTCGCGGACCAGGCCGACGTAGAACTCGACGGCCTCCTTCCACTCGGGGGAGTCGAGGCGGGCCTTCCAGTCCTTGTCGAACCAGGTGCCGCCGAAGGTGTTGACCACGGTGGTCAGCGGGGCCATGACCTCGCCCCAGCCGGGCAGGCCGCGCAGACAGATGCCCTTCATGCCCGGTTCGGCGCCGTCGAGCTCGGCGGCGAGGTCGGCCACCTGCTGCCAGGTGGGCTTCGCGGGCATGGCCAGGCCCTCCTTCTCGAAGATGTCCTTGCGGTACATCAGGAAGGAGGACTCGCCGTAGAAGGGCTGGCCGTAGAGCTTGCCGTCGTCGCCGGTGAGGGACTGGCGCATCGGCCCCAGGACGTCCTGCTCGTCGTAGGCCCTGTCCTCGCCGACGTAGGAGTCCATCTCCTGCAGCCAGCCGTTGCGGGCGTAGATGGGGATCTCGTAGTTGGACAGCGTGGCCACGTCGTACTGGCCGGCCTGGTTGGCGAAGTCCTGGCTGATCTTGTCGCGGACGTCGTTCTCCGGCAGCACGGTGAAGTTGACCTCGATGCCGGTGTCCTCGGTGAAGTGGTCCTTGGTCAGCTTCTGCAGCTCGACCATCTGCGGGTTGTTGACCATCAGGACGTTGATGGAGTCACCGCCGGATCCGGCCCCGCCCGCTCCGACCCAGCAGCCGGAGAGCAGCGGGGCGAGCAGCGTCCCTGCGGCGACCGCGGCGAGTGTGGCTCGCGGCCTCCGCCGGCTCTGGGTTTGCATGGATCACTCCTCGACAAGGCGGACGTACAGGGACATAGCGGGCGTCGACCGGTAGGGGTCGGCCCGATGGGGGCGTGGAACGGTGTGCCGATGCGCTGGTCTGATCTGCTTCAGACCCGGATGACCTGCGGCCCCAGCAGGGAGTAGCGATGGGCCTCGGCCGCCGGGAGCAGGGTGCTCGTGACGATCGCCTCCAGCGCGCCGACCTCGGCGAACCGGCAGAAGCTGACCGCGCCGAACTTGGTGTGGACGCCGGCGAACACCACCCGGCGGGATGCCCGGACCGCCTGCGCCTTGACCTCGCCGACCGCCGGGTCGGGCGTGGTCAGACCGTGTTCGCGGGAGATCCCGTTGGCGCCGATGAACGCCAGGTCGATGACGAAACCGGAGAGCATCCTCGTCGTCCAGTGGTCGACGGTGGCGAGGGTTCCGGAACGGACCCGGCCGCCGAGCAGCAGGACGGACGCGGTGCCGGTCTCCGCGAGCGCGCCCGCGACCGGCAGGGAGGCGGTGACCACGGTGAGCGGCCGGTCGGTGGGCAGGGCCTCGGCGATGAGCTGCGGGGTGAAGCCCTCGTCGACGAAGACCGTCTCGGCGTCCCCGAGCAGCTCGGCCGCCGCGGTCGCGACCCTGCGCTTCTCGGGCACGTGGCTGGTGGCGCGGAAGGCGAGCGTCGTCTCGAAGCCGGCGCTCTCCACCGGATAGGCGCCGCCGTGGGTGCGGCGCACCAGACCGTGGTCCTCCAGGGCGCGCAGATCCCGCCGTACGGTCTCCTTGGCCACGCCCAGTTCGGCGGCGAGCGCGGTGACGTCGACCGAACCGGTGGTGCGCGCCACCCGTACGATCTCCCGCTGGCGCTCTTCGGCCGTCCTGTTGTTCATGGCCGGACACCCGCTTCCTGATCTCGCTGCCCGTTCGGGCCCGGTGGGGCCCATGCAGGAAGTTCTACAGCGGGCTTTCGCTGCTGACCAGGTCTGTTGCGGGTCCGTTCCTGCCCGGTTGTGCCCGTTCGGCTCGGGTCGTGCCCGGCTCGGACCTGGGAGGGGGCGGGGGAGCGGGTGGGAGCGGGCAGCGCGGATGCCCGCATGCGGCGGCGGGCGGGCCCGTTCGGTGCCCGCCCGCCGTCGTATGCGTCGATTTCCCGTCTGTTCCCGTCCGGGTCCCGCCGTCAGTACGGCCAGATGGGCGGGTCGGTGACGAAGTGGCCGCCCAGACGGGCGTGCGCCGGGTCGTCCGGGTCCAGTTCGCCCTGCTCGGCGATCAGTTTCTCGGCGTACGGCTCGGAGTCGTCCTGCGGGTCGTAGCCGAGCGCCCGCGCGGAGGTGAGGTCCCACCACAGCCGGGTGTTGGCGGAGGAGCCGTGGACGACGGTGTGGCCGACGTTCTCGGCGGTCAGGGCGGCGTGGAGGAGACGGGCGCCGTCGGCGGGGCTCATCCACACCGAGAGCATGCGCACGCTGGTCGGCTCGGGGAAGCAGGAGCCGATGCGCACGGAGACGGTCTCGATGCCGTGCTTGTCCCAGTAGAGCTGGGCGAGGTCCTCGCCGAAGCACTTGGACAGGCCGTAGAAGGTGTCCGGGCGGCGCGGGGTGTCGACCGGGATGAGGGGGTCGTCGCCCCGCGGACGCGGGGTGTAGCCGACGGCGTGGTTGGAGGAGGCGAAGACGATGCGGCCGACGCCCTCCTCGCGGGCGGCCTCGTACAGGTTGTACGTGCCCTCGATGTTGGCCTTCAGGATCTTCTCGAACGGGGCTTCCAGGGAGATGCCGGCGAGGTGGATGATCGCGTCGACACCGCGGACCGCCTCGCGCACGGCGTCCTGGTCGGCGAGGTCCGCGACGATCGCGTCCGGTTCGCCGTCGATGGGGCGCAGGTCGAGCAGGCGCAGGTCGTAGCCGTGGTCCGGGAGCAGGCCCCGCATCAGCGTGCCGAGGCCGCCGGCGGCGCCGGTGAGCAGAACGGTGCGGGGAGCGGGCATCCTCGGGTCTCCTTGCATCGTCGGCCGTGTCGCCCGTACTCATGAGTTCATACATATGGGCGCACTGCATTCATATTCGTGGACACGCTAAGGAGGCGGGGTGCGGCGCGTCAAGTATTCCGCGACTTCCTGTGGAACGGAAGAATCCGCTGGTGTGTGGCGGGGTGCAGTGCTTGACCGGGGTCCCCGGGGCGTCTTAGCGTGAACATGTTCAGGAATATGGACGTGAATCAGGAATATGGACCAGGGAGAGCTTGTGACGTCAGCCCCTCTCGCCGCCCGACTCGGTGTCCCCAGCGGGCCGCTGTTCTTCCCGGTCACCGCCTACGGACCCGACGGCTCCGTCGACCTCGACACCTACCGCCTCCATGTGCGGCGCGGGGTGGAGGCCGGGGCCGCCGCCGTGTTCGCCTGCTGCGGTACCGGTGAGTTCCACGCGCTGACGCCGGAGGAGTTCGAGCTGTGCGTGACGGCCGCCGTGGAGGCCGCCGAGGGGCGCGTCCCGGTCGTCGCGGGCGCCGGCTACGGCACCGCGCTCGCGGTCCGCTACGCCCGCCTCGCCGAGCGCGCCGGGGCCGACGGGCTGCTCGCGATGCCGCCGTACCTGGTGCGGGCCGCGCAGGAGGGACTGCTGCGGCACTACCGGCAGGTGGCCGCCGCGACCTCCCTGCCGGTCATCGTCTACCAGCGCGACAACGCAGTCTTCACCCCCGGGAGCGTCGTCGAACTGGCCCGCACCGAAGGGATCGTCGGCTTCAAGGACGGCCTCGGCGACCTCGACCTGATGCAGCGGATCGTCAGCGCCGTACGCACCGAAGGCCCCGCCGACTTCCTGTACTTCAACGGACTGCCGACCGCCGAACTGACCCAGCCCGCCTACGGCGGCATCGGCGTCACCCTCTACTCGTCCGCGGTGTTCTGCTTCGCGCCCGAGGTCGCCCTCGCCTGCCACACCGCCTTCCGCACCGGCGACACGGCCACCGCGCACCACCTGATCGACGGCTTCTACCGGCCGTTCGTCGAACTGCGCGACCGGGGCAGCGGCTACGCCGTCTCCCTCGTCAAGGCCGGGGTACGCCTGCGCGGACTGGACGTGGGGGAGGTGCGGCCGCCGCTGCACGAACCGGCCGGGGACCATGTCAAGCAGCTCGCTCAGCTGATCGAGCGGGGACACGCACTGCTGGAGGAGAGCCAGTGAAGACGTCGGCGTTCGTCTACCCCTGGGACGTCAACGGGGACCCGGAGGCACCCGCGCGGATCGCCGCGCTCGGCACGGCGCAGGTGACGCTCGCCTCCGCCTACCACTCCACCCGCGCGCTGACCCCGCGCCACCCGCGCCACCGCGTCGTCACCGCGGAACACGCGGCCGTGCTGTACCCGATGGGGGACCGCTGGTCCGGCCGCGCCCTGCGCCCGTACCCGGCCGGGGACTGGGCGCCCGGGGACGCCTTCGGCGAGGCCGCCGCCGCGCTCACGGACGCGGGCCTTCAGGTGCACACCTGGGTGGTACTCGCGCACAACTCCCGCCTCGGTGCGGAACATCCGGACACGTCGGTGGTCAACGCCTACGGCGACCGTTACCCCTGGGCGCCGTGCATCGCCCAGCCCGCCACGCGCGCGTACCTGACCGACCTGGCCGCCGAGGCGGCGGTACGGCCCGGGGCGCGCGGCACCGAGCTGGAGTCCCTCGGCTGGTACGGGCTGGCCCATCTGCACGCCCACGACAAGATCGCCGGGGTCGGCCTCGGGGACGCCGGGCAGTACCTGATGTCCCTGTGCTTCTGCCCGTCCTGCCGCGAGGGCTACGGGACCCAGGGCCTGGACGCCGGCGAACTCGCCGCCGCCGTACGCGCCGCGCTGGAACCGGTGTGGCGGGGGGCGCCCTCCGACGGGGGCTGGGCGGGCGTCGAGAAGCTCCTCGGCGGGACACCGGCGAACGCCACGCGCGCGTGGCGCGACGAAACGGCCCGCACGCTGCAGGAGGCCGCGGTCGCCGCCGTACGGCAGGCCGCTCCCGAGGGCTTCCAGGTCCTCCTGCACGCGGACCCGGTCCCGTACCACTGCGGCGCCAACGCCGGCGTCGACCCGGCCCACATCCTCTCCGTCGCCGACGGAGTGGTCGTGCCCTGCACCGGAGGCTCCGGCCTGCTGACACCGTTCGCGCGGGAGGCCGGCGCGGACACCGTCCTCGCCGCCAACCTCACCGTCGTCTCCGGCATGGGTGGCAGTCCCGGCACCCTCGCGGCGGACGCGGCGGAGGCCCGCCGCCTGGGCGCGACGGAACTGCGCCTCTACCACGCGGGGCTGGCGTCGGACGGGGACCTGGCGGCGGTGCGCTCGGCGTTGGCCGGTATCTGACACGGCGCGCCCGCCGCTCACCGCGCCCGCGTACGGGGTCGGTGTCACACGGGGCCGGTGTCGGACGGTGGTCCTGAGGTGAGGGGGCCGGCGGCCGCCGGGTGCCCGAGCAGTGTCGCCGCCGTCGCCGTCAGGGCGCAGCCCAGGGCGACCAGCAGCAGCCGGTGGTCGAGGAGTCCGACCAGGGCCGCGCCCGATGCCAGGCCGAGGACGTTCGGCGTGAACACCAGGGTGTCGGCGGTGGCGGTGACCCGGCCCAGCAGCGGTGGCGGGGTCTCGTGCTGCACCGCGGTCAGCGTGGCGATCAGTACGGCGGACAGGCCCGCGCCGATCGCCGCGCTGCACACCCACGCCAGCGGGTCGTCCGGCACCGCGCGCAGCGCCACCCCCGCGGCCAGCACGGTGATGCCGCACGCGGCGAAGCGCCGTTCGCCGAAACGGCGCAGGGCCGGGCCGGAGAACAGGCCGACCGCCACCGACCCCGCACCCTGGACGGCGTACAGCACACCGGCGTACGCGGGGGAGTGACCGAGGGCGTCGACCACGGCGTGGACCAGCGCCCCGTTCAGGCCCGCGCACAGCATCGTGGCGCCGCCTGCCGACACGAGTGGGCGCAGCACTGGATGAGACCACAGATGACGCACACCCTCGGCCGTCCGCTCCCGGCGGCTGCCCGTCGGGGGCGCCGGTCGGTCCTCCCGTACCCGCAGGAACACGTACACCACCGTGGCCAGCAGGAAGGTGACCGAGTCCAGGACGGCGACGGCCGCCCCGCCGTACGCCGCGTACAGGCCCGCGCCCGCCAGCGGGGCCAGCAGTTTCATGCCCTCGCCGGCGGTCATCCGCAGGCCGTTGAAGTCGCCGAGCAGGGAGCGGTCCACGGCGGTGGCGATCAGTGCCGACTCGGCCGCGTCGTGGACGACACCCGTCGCGCCGTACACGAGCAGCACCGCGTACAGCAGCCACAGCCCGCGCGGCGAGCCGACGGTGCAGAGGGTGGGCAACAGCACCGCCATGAGCAGGCTCGCGGCGATCAGCAGCGGCCTGCGGCGGAACCGGTCGGCCAGGGTGCCCAGCAGCGGGCCGGCCAGGGTGGGCACCCACATCGCCAGCATGCACAGGGCCGCGAGGCCGTCCGAGCCGGTGAGGTCCTTCACCCACACCCCCGAGGCCAGCCACAGCGCGGAGGTGCCGAAGCCGGAGATCACCACCCCGGCGAGACAGAGGCCCGCGTTGCGGTCCCGCACCACGCGGGCCGCCGTCCATGTCGTCGTCATACCCGGTCATCGTGGGCCTAAGGACCGTCGTCGGGGATCGGGCAGGTGCCCTGGACACGGGACGGCCGAGCGATGAGTTCCGCGGTCGGCATAGGTCTACCTCCCAGGAACATCCTCAGGAGGAGCACTCGATGACCGACCCCACGCTCGACCTCGGACCGCAGACCAGGATCGTGGCGCGCCTCGCCGAGGCCGTCACCGACGAGCGGCTGGCGGACGGGACACCCTGCCCGCAGTACGCCGTACGCAACATGCTGGGCCACCTGCTCGGACTGACCGTCGCCTTCCGGGACGCGGGCCGCAAGAAGCTGGGCGTCACCACCGACACCAGCCCGGAGGCCGCGCTGCCGGACATCGGGCCCGGTTGGCGAGAGGAGCTGCCCAAGGTGCTCGACGAGCTCGCCGAGGTCTGGCGGGACCCGGCGGCCTGGACCGGCATGACCCGCGCGGGCGGCGTCGACCTGCCGGGCGCGGTCGCCGGTGCCGTCGTCACCGACGAACTGGTGATCCACGGCTGGGACCTGGCCCGCGCGACCGGCCGGCCGTACACGCCCGACCCCGCCGCGCTGGAGGCCGCGCACGCCTTCCTCCTGGCCGCCGTCGAGGAGCCCGGCCGGGGCGGCGGAATCTTCGGCCCCGTCGTCCCCGTCCCGCCCGGCGCCCCGCTCCTGGACCGGACGATCGGGCTGAGCGGCCGGGCCCCGGACTGGACACGGCCCGTGTGAAGCCGGCGCGAGGGCCGGGGAGCGCCCCTTAGCCTCCCCGCATGACTTCCGGTCCCACCCTCACCATCCTCGGCACCGCCTCCCCGCGTCCCGGCCCGGACCGTCCCAGCTCCGGGTACCTCCTGCGCGGCGGGGGCGCCGAGGTGTGGGTCGACGCGGGATTCGGGACGTTCGCGGAGTTGCGGCGGCACACGGATCCGGCGCGCATCGACGCCGTGTGGATCTCCCATCCGCACGCCGATCTCCCCCGGTCCCGGCTTCGCTCGACCGGGCGGTGCCCCCATCGCCGACCTCCTCGCGGCCGTGTACGGCCTGGCGTACGGCGGGCTCACCCCGCCCGCGCCGATCCCCGTCCACGCGCCGGCCGGCCGCGCGCCGGGGGCACCTCCCACGCGTTGAGCAGTGGGGGAGGCTCGCCGGGTTCCCCGGGCGCCCCGACGCCGGTTTCCTCAGCGGCGTATTCGATTTCCAGCCGCTGCACGACGGGCAGACCGTCCGCGACGGCGGTCTCACCCTCACCCCCACCGCCGTCGTCCACGACGTCGAGGCCTACGGGCTGCGCGCCGAGTGCGCGGGACGCGTCCTCGCCCACTCCGGGGACAGCGGACCGTGCGCCGCCCTCACCGGGCTCGCCCGTGACGCCGACCTGTTCCTCTGCGAGACGGACATCGACGAGCATCGCGAAAGCGAACGGGTTCACCTGACACCCGAGGACGCCGGTGACACCGCCCGGCGGGCGGGCGTGCGCGAACTCCTCGTCACCCATGTCGGCCCCACGCTCACCCCCGAGGCCGCGACCGTCCGGGCCGCCTCCGCCTTCGGCGGATCCACCACCACCGCCCGGGAGGGTCGCACGTACGCCGTGTGAGGCAACGGCAAGTTCCTTTGTCAGAAGCATTGACGAAACTCCGGGCCGCTCCTACGGTCATCGGCGTCGTACTTCGTACGTCATATATGAGACGCGATACGCGAGATCCGATACGTGAGATCCGATACGCGAGATCCGAGAGGCGCGCATGACCTCTGTGCCCACGCCGATCCCCTCCCGCACGCAGTACGTGCTGGAGGAGATCAAACGCCGCATACTCACCGGCCGGTTCACACCGGGCCAGGCCCTGGTCGAGACCGACCTCGCCGCACAGTTCGGGGTGTCCAAGACCCCGGTGCGCGAGGCGCTCAAGACCCTGGCCGGCACCGGTCTGGTCGTGATGAGCCAGTACAAGGGCGTCACGGTGCGCATGGTCGACGCGGACATGGCACTCGCGGTCTACGACGTGCGGCTGCTCCTGGAACCGGAGGCACTCAAGCGCACCGTGCGCCGCGGCGCCTCCCTGGACGCCGCACGTGACGCGCTGACCCGAGCCGACGAGGCCGACGACACGGCCGAACGGTCCCTGGCCAACCGCGCGTTCCACCGCGCCCTCTACGTGCCCTGCGGCAACCCGCTGCTCGGCCGGATGCTCGACGAGGTCCGCGACCAGGCCGCCCTCGTCTCGGCCGTCGCCTGGGCCGCCGACCCCTCCTGGGAACGGGAGGCGAGCGAGCACCGCGAGATCCTGCGGCTCGCGCTCGACGGCGACGCGGACGGCGCGGCGCGCGCCCTGCACTCGCACATCGCGTCGTTCGTGCGACGGGCCTTCCCCGAAGTCGAAGCGGACTTCGGGGCGGCCCCGGAAGCCCAGAAAGAGGACGGTCAGGCATGACAACGACGTTCGAGACCCAGCGGGCGGCCCTGGCCGACGTGGTGGCGATCCCGGTGACCCCGTTCGCCGAGGACGGCTCCGTCGACCCAGGCACCTACCGGGCCCTGCTGCGTCGTCTCCTCGACGGTGGCATCACGACCCTCACCCCCAACGGCAACACCGGCGAGTTCTACGCCCTGACCCCCGACGAGCGCCGGCTGGTCACCGAGCTGACCGTCGAGGAGGCCGGCGCCCGCTCGGTGATCCTGGTCGGCGTGGGCCACGACGTGCCCACCGCCGTCGCCTCCGCACGGCACGCCCGTGAACTCGGCGCGCAGATGGTGATGGTGCACCAGCCCGTCCACCCCTATGTCTCCCAGAGCGGCTGGGTCGACTACCACCGCGCGATCGCCGAGGCCGTCCCCGAACTGGGCGTCGTCCCCTACATCCGCAACGCGCAGCTCACCGGCGCCCGGCTCGCCGAACTCGCCGACGCCTGCCCCAACGTGATCGGCGTGAAGTACGCCGTGCCGGACGCGTCGAAGTTCGCCGCCTTCTCCCGGGACGCGGGACTCGAACGGTTCGTGTGGGTCGCCGGTCTCGCCGAGCCGTACGCCCCCTCCTACTTCTCCGCCGGCGCCACCGGCTTCACCTCGGGCCTGGTCAACGTCGCCCCGTCCGTCTCGCTGAACATGATCGAGGCGCTGCGCTCCGGCGACTACCCGACCGCCATGAAGGTGTGGGAGCAGATCCGCCGCTTCGAGGAACTGCGTGCCGCCAACGGCTCCGCCAACAACGTCACCGTCGTCAAGGAGGCCCTCGCCTCCCTCGGCCTGTGCCGCCGCGAGGTCCGCCCGCCGAGCAGGCCGCTGCCCGAGAGCGAGCGAGCCGAGGTCGCCGCGATCGCCGCGGGGTGGTCCATATGAAGTCCCCCGAGCAGCTCCGCAGCCACCAGTGGTACGGCACCGACGGCCTGCGCTCCTTCAGTCACCGCGCCCGCACCCGCCAGCTCGGCTACCTGCCCGAGGAGCACCTGGGCAAGCCCGTCATCGCGATCCTCAACACCTGGTCCGACATCAACCCCTGCCACGTGCACCTGCGCGACCGCGCGCAGGCCGTCAAGCGGGGCGTCTGGCAGGCGGGCGGCTTCCCCCTCGAATTCCCGGTCTCCACCCTCAGCGAGACCTTCCAGAAGCCGACCCCCATGCTCTACCGCAACCTCCTCGCCATGGAGACCGAGGAACTGCTGCGGTCCTACCCGGTCGACGGCGCCGTACTGATGGGCGGCTGCGACAAGTCCACGCCCGCCCTGCTGATGGGCGCCGCCAGCGTCGACCTGCCGACGGTGTTCGTGCCGGCCGGGCCCATGCTGCCCGGGCACTGGCGCAACGAGGTGCTCGGTTCCGGCACCGACATGTGGAAGTACTGGGACGACAAGCGCGCCGGTGTCATCGGCGACTGCGAGATGCAGGAGCTGGAGAGCGGCCTGGCCCGCTCACCCGGCCACTGCATGACCATGGGTACGGCGTCCACGCTGACCGCCGCCGCCGAGGCCCTCGGCGTCACCGTCCCGGGGGCGTCCAGCATCCCGGCCGTCGACTCCGGGCACGACCGGATGGCCGCCAAGGCGGGCATGACGATCGTCGAGCTGGTCCACAAGGACCGCAAGCTGAGCGACATCCTCACCGCGGACGCCTTCGAGGACGCGGTGACGACCGTCCTCGGACTCGGCGGCTCCACCAACGCCGTCATCCACCTGATCGCCATGGCCGGACGCGCGGGGGTCAAGCTCACCCTCGACGACTTCGACCGCATCGCCCGCACCGTCCCGGTGCTGGCCAACGTGCGGCCCGGCGGACAGACGTACCTGATGGAGGACTTCCACTTCGCGGGCGGACTGCCCGGGTTCCTCTCCCGGATCCCGGACCTGCTCCACCTGGACCGTCCCACCGTCTCCCACGACACGATGCGCGAGCAGATCGCCGGCGCGCAGGTGCACGACGACGACGTCATCCGGCCCCGGGACAACCCGGTCGCGGACGAGGGCGGGGTCGCCGTACTGCGCGGCAACCTCTGCCCGGACGGCGCCGTCATCAAGCACGTCGCCGCCGAACCGCACCTGCTGAAGCACACCGGTTCCGCCGTCGTCTTCGACGACTACAAGCAGATGCAGCGGACCATCAACGACCCGGCGCTCGGCATCACCGCCGACAGCGTGCTGGTCCTGCGCAACGCCGGCCCCAAGGGCGGCCCGGGCATGCCCGAGTACGGGATGCTGCCGCTGCCCGACCACCTGCTCAAGCAGGGGGTGCGGGACATGGTGCGGATCTCCGACGCCCGGATGAGCGGGACGAGTTACGGCGCGTGCGTGCTGCACATCGCCCCCGAGTCGTATGTCGGCGGACCGCTGGCCCTGGTACGCACCGGGGACTCGATCACCCTCGACGTCGAGAACCGCACCCTCCGGCTCGACGTCGACGACGAGGAGCTGGCGCGGCGCCGGGCGCAGTGGACACCGCCGCCCGTGCGCTACGAGCGCGGCTACGGCGCGCTCTACAACGAGCAGATCACGCAGGCCGACACCGGCTGCGACTTCGAGTTCCTCGCCCGCCCGGGCACGGTCCAGGACCCGTACGCCGGCTGACCGGCCGCACGTCCCCGGCCCTCGCACACCTAGGAAGAAAGCGCTTCACCCCGCTCACGCACCACACAGCACGACGTACCGAGAAACGGAGAACAGTCATGGCCCATGCCGCAGCCGTGGCGAAACCGCCCAGGCCATCCCGGCGGCGCCGTGCCTCCGCGACGCCCCGCAGGCTCCCGTACCTGCTGATCGGGCCGGCCGCCCTGCTCATGCTGGGTTTCATCGCCTACCCGGTCATCAGCGTCTTCTACTACAGCCTGCAGAACTACAACCCCACCAAGCCCTGGCGGAACGGCTACGCGGGCTTCGACAACTTCACCCGCATCTTCACCGAGGACCCGCTGTTCTGGGACACCCTCGTCTTCAGCGCCAAGTGGGTCTTCGTCGAGGTCGGACTGCAGCTGCTGTTCGGCCTGGCCCTCGCCCTCATCGTCAACCAGACCTTCGTCGGCCGCGCCATGGGCCGCGCCATGGTCTTCTCGCCGTGGGCCGTCTCCGGCGTGCTGACCTCCGCGATCTGGGTGCTGCTCTACAACTCCCAGACGGGCATCACCCGTTACCTCGCGGACATGGGCATCGGCGACTACGGCGTCAGCTGGCTGTCGGACACCTCCACCGTCTTCCCGGCGGTGGTCGTCGCCGACCTGTGGCGCGGTGTCCCCTTCTTCGCGATCCTCATCCTCGCCGACCTCCAGTCCGTCTCGAAGGACCTCTACGAGGCCGCCGAGGTCGACGGGGCCAGCCGCATCAAGCAGTTCTGGCACATCACGCTGCCGCACCTGAAGGACGCCATCATCCTGTCCACGCTGCTGCGCGCGGTGTGGGAGTTCAACAACGTCGACCTGCTCTACACGCTGACCGGCGGCGGACCCGCGGGCGAGACCACGACACTGCCGCTGTACATCGCCAACACCTCGGTGGACGCCCACAACTTCGGCTACGCGTCGGCCCTGACCACGGTCGCGTTCCTCATCCTGCTCTTCTGCTCGATGGTCTACCTGCGGCTGAGCAAGTTCGGAGGCGAGAAGTGATCACCAAAGAGGCCCCCATGGCCGCCCCCGCCCCCGCGCGCACCACCCCCGAGCCGCCCCGACCGAACAAGAAGCGCCGGGCCTGGGACGAGGCACCCCGCTGGCAGATCTACCTGCCGCTGGGCATCTACCTCGTCTTCACCCTCATCCCCTTCTACTGGATCCTGCTCTTCGCGCTCCGCCCGGCCGGCTCGACCTCGCTCGTGCCCTGGCCGATGACCACCGTCCACTTCGAGAAGGTCTGGACGGACCGTGCCTTCGGCACCTTCTTCTACAACAGCGTGCTGGTCGGCGTCGCCACCCTGATCATGACGACCCTGGTCGCCCTGGCCGGCGGCTACGCGCTCGCCCGGTTCGACTTCAAGATCAAGCGGGCGTTCATGCTGGCCCTGCTCTGCTCCCAGTTCGTGCCCGGCGCGCTGCTGCTCGTCCCGCTGTTCGAGATCTTCGCCGAACTGCAGATGATCAACTCCCTCGGCAGCGTCATCATCGCCGAGACGGTCTTCCAGCTGCCGCTGTCGATCATCCTGATCAGCAACTTCATCAAGAACGTGCCGTACTCCCTGGAGGAGGCCGCCTGGGTCGACGGCTGCAACCGGTTCAGGGCCTTCCGGATGGTCGTCCTGCCGCTGCTGCGGCCCGGTCTGATCGCCGTCGGCTCCTTCGCCTTCGTCCACTCCTGGAACCACTTCCTGTTCGCCCTGATGTTCCTCAACAACCAGGAGAAGCAGACCATCCCGGTCGGCCTCAACACCCTGATGAGCGCGGACAGCGTCGACCTCGGCGCACTCGCCGCGGGCGGCATCATCGCGGCCGTCCCCGTCGTGATCGTGTTCGCCTTCATCCAGAAGTGGCTGATCACCGGGTTCAGCGCGGGGGCGGTGAAGGGATGACCGGACCTCGGACCGCGCCCGGCGCACCCCTGCCCGTCGTCCTCGCCGGCGCCCGCGGCCACGGCCGCTGGCACGTGGCGAACATCCGCCGCCTCGAAGCGGAGGGACTCCTGCGGCTCGCCGGGATCTGCGAGCTCACCCCGCTCACCGAGGACGAGTTCGGCGGTGAACTCCCCGAGCAGTCCGCCGACTTCGGCGCGCTGCTGGAGTCCACCGGCGCCCGGATCGCGGTGATCTGCACCCCGATCCCGACCCACACCGACCTCGCCCTCGCGGCGGCCGAGCGGGGCGTGCACATCCTGCTGGAGAAGCCGCCGGCGCCGTCGTACACCGAGTACCGCCGGATGGCCGACGGGGTCGCCGCGGCCGGGGTGGCCTGCCAGATCGGCTTCCAGTCGCTGGGCTCGCACGCCGTGCCCGCGATCCGCGAACTGGTCGCCGAGGGTGCCGTCGGCCGGGTGGTGGGAATCGGCGGCGCCGGTGCCTGGGTGCGGCCCGAGGAGTACTTCCGCAGGGCGCCCTGGGCGGGCCGGCGTCGGCTGAACGGCGTCGACGTGGTCGACGGTGCGCTGACCAACCCGCTCGCCCACGCCGTCGCCACCGCCCTCGCGCTCGCGGGGAGCACCCGCGCCGAGGACGTCGCCGGCATCGAGACCGAGCTGCTGCGCGCCAACGACATCGAGTCCGACGACACCTCCTGCGTACGGATCACCACCGCGCGGGGCGGTTCGGTCACCGTCGCCGTGACCCTGTGCGCCGAGCGGGCCGACGAGCCGTACGTCCTGGTGCACGGCACCACCGGCCGGATCACCTTCTGGTACAAGCAGGACCGCGTCCTGCTCCAGCGCGCGGGCCACGGCCCCGAGGAGATGCGGTTCGACCGCACCGACCTGCTGGAGAACCTCGTCGCCCACCTCACCGACGGCACCCCCCTGCTGGTCACCCCGGACGGGACGGGCGCCTTCATGCAGGTCGTCGAGGCGATCCGCAAGGCCCCCGACCCGGTCCCGCTGCCCGCCGGCGCCTGGCACCGCGTCCCCGGTGAGAACCGCCGGGTCGTGCCCGGCGTCGACGGTCTGGTCGCGGCCGCCGCCGACACCCTGTCCCTCTACTCCGAGCTGGGCGCCTCCTGGGCCCTGCCCGCCCACCACCTGCCGAAAGAGGTGAGCACCCGATGACCGGCAACGACTCCGTGGTGCTGCGCGTCGCGGGCCGGCCCGTCGGCCGGTACGTCACCCGGCCCGAACTGCCGGCCCGGCTCTCCCCGCGGCCGTACCTGCACCCCGTCACCACCCTGGCCGGCACGGCGGTCACCGAGCTGAGCCCCGCCGACCACGCACACCACCTCGGCGTCGGTGTCGCCGTTCCCGACGTCGAGGGGTTCAACTTCTGGGGCGGACGCACCTACGTCCGCGACCGGGGACCGACCGAGCTGGACAACCACGGCTCCCAGCGGCACACCGCCTACCAGCTGCGCGACCCCGACGGGTTCGTCGAGGAACTGCGCTGGATGGCCGCGCCGGGCGAGCTGCTGCGCGAGCGACGCACGGTCGCCGCCACCGAACTCACGAGCACCGCCTGGGCGCTGGACTTCACCTTCTCCCTCACCAACGTCACAAGTGCGCCGCTCTCCATCGGCAGCCCCGCCACCAACGGCCGCCCCCAAGCCGCGTACGGCGGTTTCTTCTGGCGGGCCCGCAAGGAGGAGACGGCACCGGACGTCTTCACCGCCCGCGCCGAGGGCGAGAGCGAGGTCCACGGCCGGCCCGCCGACTGGATCGCGCTCGCCGGAGCCACCTGGACGCTCGTCCTCGCCGGGGCCACCGAACAGACCCGGCAGGACCCCTGGTTCGTCCGCACCGCCGAATACCCGGGCGTCGGTTCCTCCCTCGCCCACGCCGCACGGCTGCCCCTCCCGCCCGGCGAGACCGTGGTCCGCCGGATCGTCACCGTCGTCGCCGACGGCCGCCTCGACCGGAGCACCGCCGCCGCCCTGGTCCGCAAGGCGGTGAGCCCATGACCGCCGAGCAGACCGACACCGCCTACCGCAACCCGGTCCTGAACGCCGACTGGTCCGACCCGGACGTGATCCGCGTCGGCGACGACTTCTACCTGACCGCCTCCAGCTTCGGCCGCGCCCCCGGACTGCCCCTGCTGCACTCCCGCGACCTGGTCAACTGGACCCTCGTCGGCCATGCTCTCGAACGCCTGGAGCCGGAAGCCGAGTTCACGACGCCCCGGCACGACTGCGGGGTCTGGGCCCCCTCCCTGCGCCACCACGACGACCGGTTCTGGATCTTCTGGGGCGACCCCGACCAGGGCATCTTTCAGATCAACGCCCCCGAGATCCGCGGCCCCTGGACCCGGCCGCTGCTGGTGAAGGCCGGCAAGGGCCTGATCGATCCGTGCCCCCTGTGGGACGACGAGACCGGTGAGGCCTACCTCGTGCACGCCTGGGCGAAGTCCCGCTCCGGCGTCAAGAACCGCCTCACCGGCCACCGGATGCACCCCCACGGCACCGAACTCCTCGACGAGGGAAAGGTGATCGTCGACGCCGACCGCATCCCCGGCTGGTTCACCCTGGAGGGCCCCAAGCTCTACAAGCACGACGGCTGGTTCTGGATCCTCGCCCCCGCCGGGGGAGTGGAGACCGGCTGGCAGGGCGCCTTCCGCTCCCGCGCGTTCTTCGGGCCGTACGAGGAGAAGGTCGTCCTGGAACAGAAGGACACCGACGTCAACGGCCCCCACCAGGGCGGCTGGGTGCGCACCCCGTCCGGCGAGGACTGGTTCCTGCACTTCCAGCAGCGCGGACCGTACGGCCGTGTCGTGCACCTCCAGCCGATGGGCTGGGGCCCGGAGGGCTGGCCGGTCCTCGGGGACGACGGCGCCCCCGTCGCGGGACACCGCCGCCCGGACCTGCCGCCGCAGCCGCCCGCCGCGCCGGCCACCGACGACGACTTCCCCGGTGGACGCCACGGCCGCCAGTGGCAGTGGACCGCCAACCCGAAGGAGGGCTGGGCCACCCAGCACTCCGCCGACGGGCTGCGGCTGACCTGCGTCCGCTCCGCCGACGCGCACGACCTGCGCACACTGCCCCACGTCCTGACCCAGCGGCTGCCCGGCACCCCGTGCACCGTCGAGGTGGAACTGCGGCTCGACAGCGAGGAACCCGGAGCACGCGCCGGGCTCGCGGTCCTCGGGGACGCCTACCGCTGGATCGGTCTCCAGCGCGGCACGGACGGCACGGTGCACCTGGTGCACCGGTTCGCCGAGACGGTCGCCGACAGGGAACGCGACGCCGACCACCCGAGGCCCGCCCCCGGCGGCCGGGCCCTGCTGCGCGTCGACATCGGCGCCGGGGCGCGCTGCCGCTTCTCCTGCGACACCGGGGACGGTTTCCGTCCCACCGGCCAGGTCTTCGCCGCCACCCCCTGGCGCTGGGTCGGCGCCCTGCTCGGCCTGGTCGCCGTGGCACCCACCGGCCAGGGACACGCCGGCGCCGCCACGTTCACACGGTTCCGGATCAGTACCTCGGCGTACGGCTGAACACGGCCGTACGTCCCCGACCGACCCCCCACAACTTCATAGTCCGTTGGATCCAGAAGAAGAGAGCCGACCAATGAAGATCAGCATTCTCAGAAACAGCACAGGCGGGCGCCGCGCGTCGGCCGCCGTCGCCCTGGGGGCCGTGCTCGCCCTGACCGCCACCGCCTGCGGCGACGGCGGCGGCGGCGCGGGCGACGACGGCGCCGAGGGCAGCGGCAAGGGCAAGATCGTCTTCTGGGACAACAACGGCGGTGTCCGCACCGAGATCTGGAAGGAGGTCATCGCCGACTTCGAGAAGGCGAACCCGGACATCGACGTCCAGTACGTCGGTATCGCCTCCACCGAGTACCAGTCCAAGGTCGACACCGCCATCCAGGGCGGCGGCCTGCCGGACGTCGGCGGCATCAGCGCCTCGATGCTCGCGGGCTTCGCCGCCCAGGGAGCGCTCGACACGCTGGACTTCCGCCTGGCCAAGTCCCCGCTGAACGGCAAGCTCAACAAGGACATGATCGAGTCGCTGCGCGCCGCGGGCGGCGGGGACGACAAGCTGTACTCGATCCCGACCTCGGCGAACAACGGTGTCCTGTACTACCGCACCGACCTGTTCGAGAAGGCGGGCCTGGAGGAGCCGACCACCTGGGACCGGTTCTACGAGGCCGCCGAGAAGCTGACGAACAAGGGCAAGAACGAGTTCGGCTACACCATCCGCGGCGGCGCCGGCTCCATCGCCCAGGCCCTGGACGCGATGTACGGGCAGTCCGGCATCACCTCGTTCTGGGACTCCAGCGGCAAGAAGACCACGGTCAACGACCCGAAGAACGTCGAGGCCCTGGAGAAGTACGCGGGCCTGTTCAAGAAGGCCACCCCCGCGGCCGACCTGAACAACGACTTCACCAAGATGACCGCGCAGTGGGACACCGGCACGATCGGCATGCTGAACCACAACCTCGGTTCGTACCAGGACCACGTCAAGGCGCTCACCACCGACAAGTTCCGGGGCATCCCGCAGCCGACCGGACCCGGCGGCAAGCGGGTCCAGGTCTCCAACCCGGTCGACGGCATCGGCCTGTTCAAGGGTTCCAAGAACAAGGAGGCCGCCTGGAAGTTCATCGAGTTCGCCACGTCCGCGCAGTCGAACTCGAAGTTCAACGAGTCGGCCGGACAGGTGCCGGCGCACGCGGACGCCGCGAAGGACGAGTGGATCGGCAAGGCGGAGCCCACGAAGCTGGCGGCCGAGGCGCTGAACGACGGGTCCACGACCATCGTCCAGCTGCCGTACTACCTGCCGGACTGGAACACGATCTCCAAGGCGGACAACGAGCCGAACTTCCAGAAGGTTCTGCTGGGGGACATGAGTGCGAAGGAATTCCTGGACACGATGGCCGGGCAGCTGAACGAGGCTCAGGCGGAGTGGCAGGAGCAGATGGGTTAAGCAACGGTTTCGCCGTGGGACGGCCCGTGGTTCTCGGGCTGCGGGCCGTCCCCGGCTTGTCGCGTCCACGCGGCGGGGCCGCACATCGATGCGGCCCCGCGCCCCTGAAGGGGCGCTCCACAGCCCCCTGTTGAAAGGCACAGCTTGTGTCACTCACGCGCAGACAGGTTGCCGCTGCCGGGATCGGCGTTCCTCTCGCTCTCGCCATGAACGGGACCGCGGAAGCAACGCCCGGTCGGCGTTCCCGCACCCTCTACATCGCCGGTGACTCCACCGCCGCCCAGAAGTACGCCGACGCCGCGCCCGAGACCGGGTGGGGGATGGCGTTGCCCTTCCTGCTCCACCGGCATCTCACGGTCGCCAATCACGCCGTGAACGGGCGGAGTTCCAAGAGCTTCGTCGACGAGGGGCGCCTCGGGGTGATCCTCTCCTCGATCCGGCCCGGTGACCTCCTCCTCGTCCAGTTCGCGCACAACGACGAGAAGACCGCCGATCCCACCCGCCACACCGAGCCCTGGTCGACGTACCAGGAGTATCTGCGGATGTACGTCGAGGGGGCGCGGGCCCGTGGGGCGCGGCCCGTGCTGGCCACCGCCGTGGAGCGGCGGCGGTTCGACGCGGACGGGCGTGCCGTGCCGAGCCACGGGGAGTACCCGGTGGCGATGCGGGCGCTGGCCGCCGAGGAGCGGGTCGCGCTGCTCGACATCCAGGCACTGTCGCTGGCGTTGTGGCAGGAGCTCGGGGGCGAGGAGACCAAGAAGTACTTCAACTGGACGGCGGCCGAGCAGGACAACACGCACTTCAATCCGCCGGGCGCGATCGCCGTGGCGCGGCTGGTCGCCCGGGAACTGCTGCGCACCCGGGTGCTCGCGCCGCGCGACGTGCGCCGACTGGACGCGGAGATCCCTCAGGCGTGGATCACCTGGCCGGAAGCCGTCGCGTAACACCCCCTGGACCGTGAACAAAGGAGAGCCGCACCATGAGCACATCTGGATGGCATGGGCATGCCACAGTGAGAGCCGCCTCGCTGGCCGGCTGCACCGCCCTCGTGCTGGCCCTGACCGGCACCGGCGCCCAGGCCCACTCCCCGTCGCACCACCACCGTGACGCCGCCCGGCAGACGCTGGGCGCGGGCGACGGCTGGGCCTCCTACGGCACCGGCACCACCGGAGGCGCCGCCGCCGACCGCGAACACGTCCACACCGTGCGCACCTGGGCCGAGTTCAAGGCGGCCCTGGCGGACGGCGGAGACGCACCGAAGATCATCAAGGTGAAGGGGACCATCGACGCGGTCTCCGAGGGCTGCGAGGCGTTCGCCGCGCCCGGCTACGACTTCGACGCCTACCTGGAGGCGTACGCGCCGGAGACCTGGGGCCTGGAGCAGGACCTGAGCGCCGAGCCGGACGACAGCCAGGAGGGCCTGCGCAGGACCTCCGCCGCCGCCCAGGACACGGCCATCAAGGCGACCGTCCCCTCCAACACCACGATCATCGGTGTCGGCCGGAACGCCGGCATCAAGGGTGCCAGCCTGCAGATCAAGGGCGTGGACAACGTCATCGTCCGCAACCTCGCCCTCGAAAGCCCGATCGACTGCTTCCCGCAGTGGGACCCGACCGACGGCGACCAGGGCAACTGGAACTCCGAGTACGACACCGCCGTCGTCCACGGCTCCACCCACGTCTGGCTGGACCACAACACGTTCACCGACGGCGAGCACCCGGACAGCGAGGCCCCGACCCACTTCGGCATGCTGTACCAGCAGCACGACGGCGAGCTGGACATCGTCAAGGGCGCCAACTACGTCACCGCCTCCTGGAACGTCTTCACCGAGCACGACAAGACGATCCTGATCGGCAACAGCGACAGCGAGTCCACCGCCGTCGGCGACCGGGGCAGGCTGAAGGCGACCTTCCACCACAACCTGTTCTCCGGCCTGGTCGAGCGCGCGCCCCGCGTCCGCTTCGGACAGGTCGACGTGTACAACAACCACTTCGTGGCGGAGACCGGCTACGCCTACAGCTTCGGCGTCGGCAAGGAGTCCCAGCTCGTCGCCGAACACAACGCGTTCACCCTGGCCAAGGGCATCAGCCCGGCGAAGATCCTCAAGAAGTGGAGCGAGGCGCCGCTCACCGCCGAGCACAACGTGGTCAACGGCAGGCGCGTGGACCTGATCGCCGTGCACAACGCGGAGATCCCGGCCGAGACCCTCCGGTCCGGCGCCGGCTGGACGCCCACCCTGCGCACCGCCGTCCACCCGGCCCGGGTCGTCCCGTTCCTGGTCGGGCACGGCGCGGGCGCCGGCCGTATCCGCTGACCCTCCCCGACAGCCGGCCGGGGCGGTCCGCCCCCACCGCGGACCGTCCCGGCCCGTCCGACGTCACCCAAGGAGCACCCGCATGCCCTCGCCCCTGTCCAGAAGGAACTTCCTGCTCACCGGTGCCACGTCCGCCGCCGCGCTCGCCCTGTCCGCCGCCCCGGCGCAGGCCGGCCACCGGCCCCGCCGCCCGTTCGGCCGGTACGGCTCACCGTCCGCCCGGCTCACCCCCGGGACCCTGTACGTCCATCCGCGCGGCGCCGGTGACTTCACCGGCGTCCAGGCCGCCGTCACCGCCGCGACCGGCACCGGACGCACCCTCGTCATCGCCCCGGGCACCTACCGCGAGACGGTCTCCGTCGACGCCGACCGCACCGGCATGACCTGGCTCGGCGCCTCCGAGGACCCCCGCGACGTGGTGATCGTCCACGACAACGCGGCCGGCACCCCCAAACCGGACGGCTCCGGCACCTACGGCACCTCCGGCTCCGCCACCACCACCGTGCGCCCCGACGGCTTCACCGCCCGCTGGATCACCTTCGCCAACGACTGGCTGCGCACCGACCTCCCCGGCACCAGCGGCACCCAGGCCGTCGCCCTCAAGGTGCAGGGCGACCGCAGCGCCTTCACCCACTGCCGGTTCCTCGGCCACCAGGACACCCTGTACGCCGACTCCCTGTCCCTGGACACCTTCGCCCGACAGTACTTCTCCCACTGCTACGCCGAGGGCGACGTCGACTTCGTCTTCGGCCGGGCCACCGCCGTCTTCGAGCACTGCCACTTCCGCACCCTGGTCCGCCCCGACCTGGCGGCGGCGCCGTACGGCTTCGTGTTCGCGCCCTCCACCGCAGGCGCCAACCCGCGCGGCTACCTGGTCACCCGGAGCAGGATCAGCAGCGAGGCCCCCGACGGCTTCTACAAGCTGGCCCGCCCCTGGGTGCCCAGCTCCGACCGCACCGCCCGCCCGATGCTCACCGTCCGCGAGACCCGGCTCGGCGCCGGCATCGACGCGGTCGCGCCGTACACCGACATGGCGAGCGGCTACCCCTGGCAGGACCAGAGGTTCGCCGAGTACCGCAACACCGGCCCCGGCGCCGTGATCACCGTCCCCGAGAACAGGCCTCAGCTCACCCGCGCGGAGGCCGCTTCTCAGACGCGCGAGGCGTACCTCGGCGACTGGCGGCCGTATGCCCGCCACCGGTGACCTGCCCGGATTCCACACGGCGCTCAAGGACGAGCTGACCTTCCCGCTCGCCTGGGGCACCTCGCCGGTCCGGGACTTCGAAGCGTGGCGGCGCACGGCCCGCGCGGTGGTCGAGGAACACCTCCTCGTCGACCGGCAGGACGGGACGCCGTACGCCCCGGAGTTCACCGCCCGTACGGACGGCGACGGATACACGCGGGAGCTGGTCACCCTCTCCCTCACCCGCCACGGACGGGTCCGCGGCGCCCTGCTCACCCCGCGGGGCGCCGGCCCGTTCCCGGCGGTCCTGCTGCTGCACGACCACGGGTCCCGGTTCGACATCGGCAAGGAGAAGGGCGTCCGGCCCTGGTACGACGACAGCCGCCTCGCCTCCGCCGAGGAGTGGGCGGACCGGTGCTTCGACGGGCGCTTCGTCGGCGACGAACTGGCCCGGCGGGGGTACGTGGTGTTCTGTGCGGACGCCCTCGGCTGGGGCGACCGCGAGCCGCTCGCCTACGAGCGGCAGCAGGCCCTGGCGAGCACCCTCTACCACCTCGGCTCCTCGCTCGCCGGACTGCACGCCCGCGAGGACCAGCGGGCCGCGGCCTTCCTGGCCGGCCTGGACCGGGTGGACGCCGGCCGGGTCGCCGCCGTCGGGTTCTCCATGGGCGGCCACCGCGCCTGGCAGGCCGCCGCGCTCAGTGACCACATCGCCGCCGCGGTCAGCGTGTGCTGGATGACGGGGCTCAAGGAGATGATGGTGCCCGGCAACAACACCCTGCGCGGGCAGTCGGCGTTCCACATGCTCCACCCGGGGCTCGCCCGGCACCTCGACATCCCCGACGTGGCGAGCATCGCCGCGCCGAAGCCGATGCTGTTCTTCCACGGCGGGCGCGACGCCCTGTTCCCCGCTGACGGGGTGCGGGTCGCGTACGACAGGCTGCGGGCCGTCTGGCGCTCGCGCGGCGCCGGGGAGCGGCTGCGGCTGAAGACGTGGCCGGAGCGCGGCCACGTCTTCGACGCCGCGATGCAGGACGAGGCCTACGCCTGGCTGGAGTCGGTCACCGCCGCGCCGGCCTGACCGACCCCAGGGTCGGCACCACCGGCTCGATGCTGCCGTCGGCCGCGAACTCCAGACGGTCGATCGTGGTCTCCCGGTGGGTGCCGTCCCCGCCGGACTGTCCGGGGCCGTTCAGCGCGAACCGGTGGTAGACGATGTACCAGTCGTCGGTGCCGGGGGTGTTGACCACGGAGTGGTGACCGGTGCCGAGGATGCCGTACTCGGGGCGCTTGGACAGGATCGTGCCCCGCTCGGTCCACGGGCCGAGCGGGGACGGGCCGGTCGCGTAGGCCACGTGGTAGTTCTCGCTGCGGGTGTCGTCCTCGGACCACATGAAGTAGTACGTGCCGTCGCGCTTCACGACGAAGGAGCCCTCGCGGAAGTCGCCCGGGGTGATGTCCTTCACCTCGGACGCGTCGAAGGACACCATGCCGTCGTCGAGCGGGACCACGTAGCCGTGCCCGTTGCCCCAGTACAGGTACGACTGCCCGTCGTCGTCGGTGAACACGGCCGGGTCGATCATCTGGCCGCTGAACTGCGTCTTCCCGATCAGGGGTGTGCCGAGCGCGTCCTTGAACGGGCCGGCCGGGGAGTCGGCCACCGCGACGCCGATCTGCTGCTCGGCGCAGAAGTAGAAGTAGTACTTCCCGTCGCGTTCCGCGATCGCGGGCGCCCAGGCGTTCCTGTCGGCCCAGGACACGTCCGGCCCCAGGTCGAGGATCACGCCGTGGTCCTTCCAGTGGACCAGGTCCTTCGACGAGAACGCCTTGAACCGTGTCCCGCCCCAGCCGGGGAAGCCGTCCGTGGTCGGGTAGATCCAGTACCGGCCGTCCATGTACCGCACGTCGGGGTCCGCGTACAGACCGGGCAGCACAGGGCTGCGGGTGGGCACCGCCTCCACCGTCCAGGTGCGCCTCGTGCCGTCGGCGGCCGTCACCGTGTAGGCCTGCGGCTCGCGGAAGTCACGGCGCGCACCGGGCCCCGGGCCGACCGTCGCGCCCTCGCCCACCCACAGCTTCGGCGCGAGGTGCCGCAGGTTCGCGCCCGGTTCCATCGGCAGCACGACCTTGCTCGTCTCCTCGCTGACGACGGCGTACCCCTTCTGGCCGGGGACCGTGGCGTCCACGAGCGACGTGGGGCTCTCCGGGTACGCGGCCAGCAGCCGGTCGTACTCCGCCTGCGTCACCGGGATGACGGTGCCGTGCCGCGGGCTCGCGGGCAGCTGGTAGTCCGTCGACGGGGTCCACTCGCCCGAGCCGAGGTCGGTGGTCTCGAAGGGGAGGTAGCCCCGGCCGCCGTACTCGTCGATGAACAGGTACCACTTCTCCTCGGTGTTCGACTTGAACACCGTCGGCCCCTCGCCCCGGCTCATCGCGCCGCTGCCGATGCAGTCGGAGACGAAGTCGTACGAGGTGTCGGTCAGCGACGACGACTTCTCGCCGGTGATGAACTTCGAGCAGGGCGAGCCGGAGGCCGGGTCGCGCTCGTCCTTGGTGTAGCGGTAGTACGTGCCCTCGTGCGCGACGACGGTCGAGTCGATGACCGAGTAGCCCGGGTCGTTCCAGACCTCCGGCTCGCTGAAGGTGCGGAAGTCCTTCGTGGTCGCGTACAGCATCTTGTTGTACGTCGAACCGGTGTGGTCCGGGTCGTCGTCGGCGTACAGCTTGGACGCCCAGAAGACGACGTACGCGTCCAGCTCGTCGTCCCAGTAGGCCTCCGGGGCCCAGGTGTTGCCCGCGTTGTCCGGGGAGACCTTCACCAGGCGCTGGTCGGTCCAGTGGACCAGGTCGGTGGACTCCCACACCATGATCGACTTGCTGCCGTGCCGCTGGACCTGGTCCCAGCTGCCGCTGCTGCCGCGGTACATCCGCAGGTCGGTGGCGATCATGTAGAACCTGTCGCCCCCGGGGGAACGGATCACGAACGGGTCGCGCAGCCCCTTCTCGCCGGTCGTGGAGGTCAGCACCGGCCGGCCGGCGTTCAGCTCGCGCCAGTGCAGGGCGTCGTTGCCGCGGCTGAGGGCGTAGCGGATCTGCTCGCCGTCGGCGGTGCCCTCGCCGGTGAAGTAGGCGAAGAGGTAACCGGCGTACGCGGGCTTCTTCACGGGCGGTGCTCCGGAGTGTGCGGTGCCCGGCGGGTCGGCGAGCAGGGTGAGGAGAAGGGCGAGGAACGGGACGAGAAGCGTGCGACGGGCGGTGTGGCGGCGCATGACACTTCCTGTCGAAGTCTGAGGGATTCTGTTGTTTCTCGGAGTGTCACCAGTGGAGTGAGGGGCGTCAACAGATGCGGGCGGGGCGGGGAGTGCCGAAAGTTTTCGGGTGTTTTCGCTGTTCGGGGCCTCGGACAACGACGAACGCCCCGCCGGATGTGAACCGGCGGGGCGTCCTGGTGGCGGTCCGGATGGGGGTCCGGACCGCCGGGGTGCCGGCCGTCCGAGGGGGGCTCGGACGGTACCGGTCACCGGGCCGCCGGACGTCGAGACGGCGGCCCGGGGTCATGGGCCCGGCGGGGTCACTTGTAGGTGATGTCCGACGCCGAGAACTTGCAGTACGTGCCGTCGGCGCCGGAGCCGAGGTCCTTCGGCTCCTTGCCCGTGTTGTTGCCCTGGTAGCGGGTGCAGGTCTTGATCTTCTTCTTGCTGTCGCCCTGGATGCGGATCTCCGACAGCGTGGCGGTGTCGCCGTAGTTGGTGTTGATGCCGACGAGGGACTTGCCGGGTGCGACGACGTCGATGTCCTTCAGCACGATCGTGCGCTTGTACTGCTTCTTGCAGTTGCCGCAGGAGCGCACCAGCTTGCCGAAGTCCTCGACCCGGAAGCCGCTCACGGTCAGCGTGCCGGCGCCGTTGAACTGCAGCACCTTGTCGTCGGCCTTCTTCGCGCCGCCGCCGATCACCTTGTACCGGGCCGACGAGGACGTGCCCTTGAAGCTGGCGGCGTCCTCGCCGACGTCCAGCCACCACACGTTCTGCAGCGTGCAACTGCCCTTGCAGTGCACGCCGTCGGCGGCCGGGGTCCCGATGATCACGTTCTTCAGCGTGGCGCCGTCGGCCAGCTCGAAGACCGGGTCCTGGCCCTCGTCCTGGCCGTCGCCGCCCAGGGCGCCGGTGCCGTAGAACTTCTTCATGCCGCCGTCGTACGTCCCGGAGACCGGAACGGTCTTCGACACCGGCTTGCTGCCGGTGTCCGAGGGCCAGGACGAGGCGGCGCCCGCGGTGGACAGCATCGTCGTGGTGACGATCGCCGCCCCTGTGATGCCGAGCGCGGAGACTCCGGCGATCACGGCCCGCCGCTTGGTGGTCCGGCGGCGGTGGGAGACGCGCTGTTCGGGTCGTGCAGTCATGCGCAATGTCCTTGCATGGAGGGGTCTTTGCGTCTTCTGGTCGCCGCCGCTCCGGAAAGGGTTGCCGCCTCGGACGATCTTTTTTTACGAGTCCTCTTCGTCCGCCGCGTCCTTGTCGTCCTGAGCCGCGAAATCGCCGTCGACCGCGAGCTGTCCGGAGCCGGTACCGGCCCTCGCCGCGTAGGTGTCCTCCCCGGCGTCCCGGCCGCCGCGTTCGTGGTCGTACTGCCCGGCGAAGAGCCACTCGCCGGGCTCGACCGTACGGCCGTCCTCGAGGGTCCAGGTGTAGACGAGGAAGCCGTCCCGTTCGTCCACCGAGAGCTCGAAGTCGTCCTCGGGCAGCGAGCGCCAGGCACCCGTGGAGGTCACCCCGCCGGTCTGTGCGATCCGCAGTTCCACGGTGAGCGAGGTCAGCCGCTCGGTGGTCTTCAGGGTGACGTTGCTCTGCGCCCAGAACTCGTTGCTGTGCGGGTCCACCGAACCGTCCGACCACAGCGGCCCGTCCTCGACCCCGGCCGGCGGCCGGGACGGACCGTCGGACGAACTCGGCGTCCTCGCGGGCGGGGTGGCCGTGTTCCGCGACCGCTCCGGGGTGTCCGGATCGGGGTTCACCGGCGGCTCGGGCCGGCTCGTCGCCTCCGGGGACGGCGTGGGCGTCGGAGAGACGGCCACCTGCCGCTGCGGCGTCTCCTCGCCCTGCACCGACGACGCGACCGCGTAACCGCCCACCGCCAGCACCCCGGCCACCGCGGCCGTCGCGCCCGCCACCCGGACCCAGCCGAACAGCGGCGGACGCGTGGCCCGGTGCTCCGGGCGGGCCGGTCCGGCCATGCCTCGCTCCACCCGGGCCAGCATGTGCTCCCGGTCGGGCTCGTGCGCCCCGGCCGCCTCGTGCAGCCGGGCGCGCAGCTCCTCGTGCACGTCCCGCCGCATCGTCATCGGTCCCTTCCCGTGGCCCCGTCGGGGCGTTCGTGCACGCTCTCGGCCGTCTTCCCGCCCGCGGTGGCCGCCACCGCCGCGTGCACCCGACGCGGTACCTCCCGCGTGCCCAGCAGCCGCTGCAGTTCGGTCATCCCCTTCGAGGTCTGGCTCTTCACCGTACCCACCGAGACACCCAGAGCCAGCGCGGTGTCCTTCTCCGACAGGTCGAAGGCGTGTCGCAGCACCACACACGCCCGCTTGCGGAACGGCAGCCGGCGCAGCGCCTCCTGCACGTCCACCACCCCCGGCACGTCGGGGTTCTCGATCCGTTCCTCGCGCGGTGACCAGAACAGCGCGATCCGCCGCCGTTCGCGCACCGCGCTGCGGATCCGGGTACGGGCCAGATTGGCCACCACGCCCCGGGCGTACGCCGCCGGATGGTCGGCGGCGCGCACCCGGTCCCAGCGGTGCCACAGCGCCAGCAGCGCGTCCGCCGCCAGATCGTCGGCGGTGTCCGCCTCACCCGTCAGCAGATGAGCCAGCCGGGACAGTTCGGCGTAGTGGCGTTCGAAGAACGCGTGGAACTCCACGGAGGCGGCGTCGTCGACGACGGTGCCCACGGGCGACCTCCCCTCGCAGCGGCGTCGGGCGCCCGTCGGGCACCGATGACGGTGTGTGTCATGTAGATGACATGTGGATGTCCGGAGTGACCGGCGTGAGTTCCGGAGCGTAGCAGTGGTCATTCACAGGTTCGTGCGGAGGGTCGAACGGTGTCTGGCCGGCCGGTATGCACATCCCTCACACGGGCCGCGGCGGAACGAGGTTCAACGCGGGCCCGATCCAGCCGGTTCCCGGCGTGAAACAGCCGCCGGCGCAAGGCGACGGGCCGCCCCCGGGGGGAGGGGACGGCCCGTCGTCCGTACAGACGGCCTGTCGGCCGGGAGGGTTCAGTCCCGCAGCGCCGCTTCCATCGCCGCCTTGGCGACCGGGGCCGCCAGACCGTTGCCGCTGACCTCCGAGCGGGCCGCGTCGGACTGCTCCACCACGACCGCCACGGCGACCTCCTCGCCCGAGGAGTCCGACTTCGCGTACGAGGTGAACCAGGCGTACGGCGTCTTGCTGTTGTTCTCGCCGTGCTGCGCGGTGCCCGTCTTGCCGCCCACGGTGGCGCCGGAGATCCGCGCGTTCGACCCCGTGCCGTCGTCGACGACCGTCCGCATCGCCGACCGGAGCTGCTCGGCGGTCGAGGAGCTGACGATCCGCTCGGTCCCGGTCCCGTCGTCGTAGTCCCTCAGCACACCGCCATCGCCGTCCGTGATCCGGCTGACCATGTGGGGCGACACCAGCTCGCCGTCGTTGGCCATCACGGCCGACACCATCGCCATCTGCAGCGGGGTCGCGGTCACGTCGAACTGGCCGATACCGGTGAGCGCGGTCTGCGACGGGACCATGTCCGACGGGTACACGCTGGTGTAGGCGCGCACCGGCACGTCCTGCGTCCCGTCGTTGAAGCCGAACTTCTCGGCCGTCGCCCGCACCTTGTCCTGGCCCAGGTCCACGGCCATCTTCGCGAAGACGTTGTTGCAGGAGTACTGGAGCCCGACGCGGATCGAGGCGTTCTCACAGGGCGCGTCCGGGTTCTCGTTGGTGAGGTCCGTGACCGTGCCCGGCAGCGTGTACGGGTCGGGGCTGTCGGTCTTCTCGTCCACCGACGCGTACAGCCCGTCCTCCAGCGCGGCCGCCGCGACGACCAGTTTGAACGTCGAGCCCGGCGGCAGCGGCCGGCGCAGCGCCCGGTTGGTGAGCGGCTTGTCCGGATCCGCGTTGAGCTCCTTCCAGGCCTCGCCCGCGGTGTTGGCGTCGGTCAGCGACGTCGGGTCGTACGACGGGGTCGACACCGCCGCGAGGATCCGGCCGGTCCTCGGGTCGATCGCGACCGCCGCGCCCTTCTTGTCGCCGAGCGCCTCGTACGCCGCCTTCTGCACCGCCGGGTCGACGGTCGTCACCACGGTGCCCGGGTCGGCGCGCCGGCCGGTGACGGTGTCCGTCACCGTCTTCAGCCGGGGATCCGTGCCGTTGAGCAGATCCTGGTAGATGCCCTCCAGCTGCGTCGGCGCGTAGGCCTGCGAGGCATAGCCCGTCACCGCCGCGTACAGCGGGCCGTTCTCGTACGTGCGTTTGTACGCGAGGTCGCCTCCCTTCGTCCGCGCCGAGCCGGTGATCGACTCACCGGCCACGACGATGTTCCCGAGCGGCTCCGCGTACGTCTCGATCGCGTTGCGCCGGTTGTCACTGTCGTCCGCGAGTGCCCGGCCCTCGTGGAACTGCACCCAGGTCGCCCTGATCAGCAGGGAGAACACCAGGAGCAGGGTGAAGACGGAGGCACGCCTGATCGTCTTGTTCATTCCGTTCGGACAGACGAACGGGACGGGCCGGATCGTTCCCTTCCGACCGGTTTCTCATGGGGCGTTCATGAAGCCGGCCCGCGTCCGGCGCTCACGTGCCGGGCCGGTCACGTGCCGCGCAGGAAGCCCGCCTCGTAGGCGGCGATCACGGCCTGGGTACGGTCCCGGGCGCCCGTCTTGGCCAGCACCGACGCCACGTGTGTCTTCACCGTCGCGGCGCCGACCCCCATCCGCCGGGCGATCTCCGCGTTGGTCAGCCCGCCCGCCATGTGCCGCAGCACCTCGCTCTCGCGTCCGGTCAGTCGCGCCACCCACGCGGGAGGCGCGGGGTACGCGCGCGCGTGCTCGGTGGCGAGGGCACGGACGGCCGCCGGGAACAGCAGGGTGTCGCTGCGGGCCACCAGCCGCACCGCCCCGACGAGCGCGTCGGCGTCCGCCCGCTTGAGCAGGAAACCGGCGGCTCCGACACGCAGGGCGTCGTACACGTAGGAGTCGTTCTCGAAGGTGGTGACGACGATGATCCGGGGCGGCTCGTCGAGACCGGCGAGGATCTGCTCGGTGGCGCGGATGCCGTCGATCTCCGGCATCCGCACATCCATCAGCACGACATCGGGCCGCCGCTCCCGCACGACGGACACCGCCTCCGCCCCGGTGGCCGCCTCACCGGCCACCTCCATGTCCGGCTCGGCGGACAGGATGGCCCGCAACGCGGTACGCACCATGCGCTCGTCGTCGGCGATGACGACACGGATGAGGGCGGGGCCGGTCATCTGGGTCCTTTCGGCGTGCGCGTCCGGCGCGGGGCGGGGCGGGGGCTCGGGGCGGTGCTGGGCGGGTCGGGGGTGCTGGGCGGTGCGGGACGGGTACAGGGCGCGCGGGTGTGCCTCCCGGCGGCGGGAGTGGCTCCCGGGCCGCTCGGCGGCGGCCGGCACGCGTGCCGGGGCGGGGTTTTCCGCGGAGGTCCGGCCGCGCCGCCGGGGGCCGGTCGCCCGGTCGGCGGTGGGCGTGCTTGTCGGCGGGCACGCGTGCGCGCCGGAGCGGACCTCTCCGCGCGGGGGCGTCTCCGCCGGGCGTCCGGCTCCCGGTCCTCCGTGAGAGGGCCGGATCACGGTGGCGCCCCGACCGGGAGGCGTACGTGCAGACGCCAGGTGTCCCGCGTCGGGCCCGCGTGGGTCGTGCCGCCCAGGAGGTGGGTGCGGGAACCGATGCCGGGCAGGCCGTGGCCGCCGCCGGGGCGGGTGCCGGACGGGGCGGTGAGGGGGTTCTCCACGGTGATCTCCAGGTGGCCGTCCCGTACCTCGACGCGCAGGGTCACGGTGACCCCCTCGCCGGCGTGTCTGACGGCGTTGGTCAGGCCTTCCTGCACGATCCGGTAGGCCTCGCGGGAGAGCACCGGCGGCAGGGCCTCCAGCGGTGCCCCGATCGTGGCCGTCACCGTCAGCCCGCCCGCCCGGGTGCGGCGCAGCAGGCCGTCCAGGTCGGCGGCGAGCGTGGGCGCCGGGGCCGTACCGGGGGCGTCGCCGTCCCGCAGGACGCCGAGCACCGCGTCGAGTTCGCCCACCGTGCGCCGCGTGGTGTCCTCGATCGCGAAGAGGGCCTCGCGGACGAACTCCGGGTCGCTGTCGAGGACCCGGCGGGCCGCGCTCGCCTGCAGGGTCACCGCGCTCAGCGCGTGCCCCACGGAGTCGTGCAGCTCGCGCGCCAGCCGGTTGCGTACGGCGAGGTCGGCGGCGCGTGCCTCGGCGGCGGCGAGCCGGTCCTCGGGGGTGGGGCCGAGCAGCGCGGGCGCCCAGCGGGCCAGCAGCGCGCCCGCCCCCGCCGCGCAGCCGGCCAGCGTCAGAAGGAACGCCACGCCCGCGACCGGCGCCAGTGCCCACGCCCAGGTGTGGTCGAAGACCTCCCAGGGGCCCAGCCGGGAGTCGCCCGGCCCCGCCACGAGCGGCATCACGATCAGTACGGCCGCGAACGGCGGTACCGCTAGCGACATTCCGGCGACGAGCCCGCCGAACCCCAGGTGCAGCGTGAACCAGAGCGCCGTGCGGCCCTTGGCGGTCCGGCCCCGGGCGGGCCCGTCGGCGAGCCGGTCCGCCCCCACTCCGCACAACCAGCGCACCGCGGCGCTCTCCAGCGGCCGGGTCAGCGGGAACAGGGACGTGACGGCGGCCAGCGGCAGACCGATGCCGAACGAGGCGAGCTGGAGGCCGATCGACGTGAAGACGGCGGTGCCGTCGGACAACGGCCCGACGACGACCGCGCCGACGAAGACGTAGGGCATGGCGAGCGCCCCGCCCAGGATCAGGTGGATCCAGCGCAGCCGCGCCCGCCGGCCGAACAGCAGCCGCGCGAACGCCCTCATGTCACCGGGCGCTTGACGGTCCTCGTGGACCGCGCCACGAGGAAACGGGCGCAGACGCCTGTGACGAGGAGACCGACGATCATCTGGCCAGCGTAGGTCAGCAGCATCAGCCCCGTCGGGCGGTCGGCGGGATCCCCGCCGGACATCAGGGCCGCCATCGCCATCCAGCCGCCCCAGCAGGCCACGGCGGCGGAGCAGACCCCGGCGAGGGCGAGCGGCACCAGCACCGGCAGCGCCGGAGCGCGCCGGAAGGCCAGGAGCGCTCCGCCGGTGACCGCGGCGAGGAGGAAGACGACGTACAGCGACTCCAGGACGTGGAAGTCGCTGCCCCGGTCCGCGGCGGCGCCCGCGCTCAGCCCGGTCGTGCCCCCGCAGGCCCACATGATCCGCGTCGCCAGCGGGAACAGCGCGAGCACGGCCGCCACCACCGCGGTGACCCGCTGCGCCACCCCCGCCGGCGCGGCCGGCAGGTCCCACATCCGGCCGCGCCACAGATGACCCCAGCGGTCCCGGGCGTACAGCGCGAACAGCGTGCCCAGCGCGAGGCCCTGGACGATGAACCCGGTGTAGACGACGGCGAACACCCATGCGCGCAGGAAGGGTTCGTCCTCGCCGCCGGAGCTGCCCGCGGAGCTCCCGCCGAGCGCGCGCACCAGCATCTGGAGCGGATAGCCGGCCATGACCGGCGCCAGCAGTCCCGTAGCGGCCCACATCGGCGCCGCGAGCAGCCACGGGGGCACCCCGCGGCCCCACGGCCGGGTCAGCAGGAACGCGAGCACGATCACCGCGCCGTCCATCAGGATCGTCAGGACGTTGGCGGCGATCATCTCGGCGCGGTGGTCAAGGAGCGGGCTGCCCGCCGGCACGCCGACGTGACTGCCCGCCACCCAGGCCGTCTTGAGGGCGAGGTAGGGCACGCAGGCCACGACGGCGACGGCGCGCAGCAGCCCGCGGGAGCGGGGGAGCGCGGGAACGCCGGCGGGGACGGCGGAGGAGAGTGTCTGCGGCATGCCCTCAGACTCCCGTCCGGCCGCCCGCCCGCACCTCCTGCACGCCGACGATCCGCCTCCGCCGCGCGGGGGAGCGCCGGGTCATCCGTCCAGCGTGAGCACCAGCTCGTCGATCTCCGCACCCCGCGCGGGCGCGTACGCCGCGGTCCGCGCGGAAACTTCGAAGCCGCACCGCTCCAGCACCCGCCGCGATCCCGCGTTGTCCGCGGCCACGCGCGCGTACAGCGGGCGTTCGCCCACCTCCGCCAGCAGCCCGCGCAGCGCGGTGGTGGCGATGCCCTTGCCCCAGTGGGCGCGGTCCACCCAGTACGTCACCTCGCGTTCGCCCGGCTCCCCGTAGACCGCCGCGTGCCCCACCACGTCGCCGTCGCCCAGGACCGTGCGCACCACGATCCCCGGCGAGCTGCGGATGTGCGCCCAGTGGGCGTCGAAGCCGTCCTGGTCGGCCGGGTCCTGGGGGGTGAAGGCCGCCATGCGCAGCGCCTCCGGGTCGTTCAGCTGCCGGTAGAAGACCGGCAGATCGCTGTCGTGCACCGGCCGCAGGGCGATGTCCACGGGTCAGAGCCTCCGGGTGGCCAGGGTCAGCCGGTCGCGGGCGTCGAACAGGGCGTCCTTGACCATCTGCTCGTGCGCGGGCGTGAGCCGCGCCACCGGCACCGAGCAGCTGATCGCGTCCCGCGCGGGGGTGCGGTACGGGATCGCCACACCGAAGCAGCGCAGCCCCAGCGTGTTCTCCTCGCGGTCCACGGCGAAGCCCTGCTCCCGCACCAGGTGCAGCTCCTCGATGAGCTTCTCCCGGTCCGTGATGGTGTGCTCGGTCAGCGCGGGCAGCGTCTCCGGGAGCATCTTGCGCACCTGCTCGTCCGGGTACGTGCTCAGCAGCGCCTTGCCCAGCGACGTCGAGTGCGCGGGCAGCCGGCGGCCGACCCGGGTGAACGGGCGCAGGTAGTGCTGCGACTGGCGGGTGGCGAGATAGACCACGTTGGTGCCGTCGAGCCGGGCGAGGTGGATGGTCTCCGTGGTGTCGTCGGAGAGCCGGTCCAGTGTGGGGCGGGCCGCCGCGACGACCTCGTCGCCGTCGATGTACGACGTGCCCACGAGCAGCGCCCGCACGCCGATGCCGTACCGCGTGCCCGTCGCGTCCGTCTCCACCCAGCCGAGGTCCACGAGGGTGCGCAGCAGCATGTAGAGGCTCGACTTGGGGTAGCCGACGGCCTCCTGGACCGCCGCCAGGGAGTGCATACCGGGGCGCCCGGCGAAGTATTCGAGCAGTTCAACGGTCCGTACCGCGGACTTGACCTGTGCCCCGCCGCCCGTCTCGCCAGCCGACATCGCCCTTGACCCCTTCGTTCGCCTGGAAATAGTCTCCGAAGCACATTCACCCACAGAGACAGTGTTCAGCATATCGAACATCCCTGCTGGGTGGCGTACATACTGCGGCATTGCATACGGCAATCAAGTGGAGGGACCCGCGGTGGCAGCAGCACCAGTCTGGAGTGTCGACCCCCGAACCGGGAAGCAGCGTGAACAGGTTGCGGTGGAGGCCACAGCCCAGGAGGTCGACGCCGCCGTCCGCGCCGCGCACGACGCGCGCGGCGCGCTGACGGACCGTACCGTCCGCGCGGCCTTCCTGCGCACGGCCGCCGACGAGCTCGAGGCGGCCAGGGACCAGCTCGTCGAGGCCGCCGACGCGGAGACCGCGCTCGGTCCGGTCCGGCTCACCGGCGAACTCGCCCGCACCTGCTACCAGCTGCGGGCCTTCGCCGGCATCGTCGAGGAGGGCGCCTTCCTCGACGTCGTCGTCAACCACCCCGACGACACCGCGACCCCGCCCGTCCCGGACCTGCGCCGCTACAAGATCCCGCTGGGCGTCGTCGCCGTCTACTCGGCGTCCAACTTCCCCTTCGCCTTCTCCGTGGCCGGCGGCGACACCGCGAGCGCGCTCGCGGCCGGCTGCCCGGTCGTCGTCAAGGCCCACCCCGACCACCCCGGTCTGTCCGAGCTGGTCGCCAAGGTGCTGCGCCGGGCCGCCGCCCGGCACGACCTTCCCGGGGGCGTACTCGGTCTGGTGCACGGTTTCGAGGCCGGTATCGAGCTCATCAAGCACCCGCTGGTGTCGGCGGCCGGTTTCACCGGGTCCATCCGCGGGGGCCGCGCCCTCTTCGACGCGGCCGCCGCCCGGCCCGTCCCGATCCCCTTCCACGGTGAGCTGGGCTCCCTGAACCCGGTCGTGGTCACCGAGGCCGCCGCCGCCGAGCGCGGCGAGGCGATCGGCACCGGGCTCGCCGGTTCGATGACGCTGGGCGTCGGCCAGTTCTGCGTGAAGCCGGGCCTCGTCCTCGCGCCGGCCGGCGCGGCCGGTGACGCGCTGGTCAAGTCGCTGACGGACGCCGTCAGCGACACCGACGCCGGTGTCCTGCTCGACCACCGCATGCGCGACAACTTCGTCGCCGGGGTCGCCGAGCGCGGCCGGCTGCCCGACGTGGAGTCCCCGGTGACCCCGGGCGCGGGCGGCGAGCACACGGTCAGCGCGGGCTTCCTCACCGTCCCGGCGAGCCGGCTGGCCCAGGAGGGCGAGCACGACCTGCTGCTGGAGGAGTGCTTCGGGCCGGTCACCGTCGTGGCCCGCTACGAGGACGACAGCGAGGTGCGGGGCGTGCTGTCGCGGCTGCCGGGCAACCTCACGGCGACCGTGCAGCTGTCCGCCGGGGAGGCGGCGGGGGAGGGCCGCGGGGCGGAACTGGTGCAGGAGCTGACGCCGCTGGCCGGGCGGGTCCTGGTCAACGGCTGGCCGACGGGCGTCGCGGTCGCCCCGGCCCAGCACCATGGCGGCCCGTACCCGGCGACGACCTCCACGTCCACGTCGGTGGGCGGCACGGCCATCGAGCGGTGGCTGCGGCCGGTCGTCTACCAGGGGACGCCCGAGGCCCTGCTGCCCGCGGAGCTGAAGGACGACAACCCGCTGGGGCTGCCCCGGAGGTTCAACGGCCGGCTGGAGCGCTGAGGCTCACCCCGCGCTCGGCTCCAGGCCCGCGTCGCGGGCCAGGAGCGCCGCCTGCACCCTGTTGTCGCAGTCGAGCTTGGTCAGGATGCGGCTGACGTACGTCTTCACGGTGGCCTCGCTCATGTGCAGGCGGGCGCCGGCGTCCGCGTTGGACAGGCCCTCGCCGAGCAGGGCCAGTACCTCGCGTTCGCGTGCCGTCAGCCCGGCCAGGCGGCGACGCGCCTCCTCGCCGCGCACGGTGGCGGCGGGGGAGGCGAGGGTGTCCACCACGTGCCGGGTGGCGGCCGGGGACAGATAGGCGTTGCCGGCCGCCGCCGCGCGGACCGCGTGGATCAACTCCTGCGGCGCGGAGTCCTTCAGCAGGAAGCCCGCACTGCCGTGGCCGAGCGCCCGCAGGACGTTGTCGCGTTCCCCGAACGTCGTCAGGATCAGCACGCGTACCCGCGGCGCGGCGCGGCCCATCTCGGCCAGCGCGGTCAGCCCGTCCATCACGGGCATCTGGATGTCCAGCAGGGCCACGTCGACCGCGGTGCCGCGGGCGGTCTCCACCGCCTCCCGGCCGTCCCGCGCCTCGGCGACGACATCGATGTCGTCGGCCGAGGTGAGGATCATCCTGATGCCGGCCCTGATGAGCGGCTCGTCGTCGGCGACGAGGACCCGGATCACGCGGCCTCCTGCACGGTGTCGGTGTGACAAGCGGATGGCGAAGCCCGCCCATCATGCCCGATCCGGTCGCGGGTGCGGCCACGGACCGTCGGTCATATCTCGTGCTTGTAGGACTCCTTGGAGGACAGCTTCCCGTCGCGGAAGCAGAACCGGTAGACGATGTCCTCCTCGTCGTCCACGAAGTGTTCGCAGGTGGCGTCCTCGGGCAGCGGCGGACCGTCCTTCTCCACGCCGTCGGTGAGCAGCGAGTCACCTTCCGGGAACTCCTTCCGGATGTCCGCCTCGGCGTCGCCGACCTCGGCCGACTCGTACACGCTCGCCGGGATGACGCCGTTCTCCACCTCGTCCATCAGTTTCGACACCCCCCACACCAGGAGGGCTCCGACGCCCACGACGAGGACCACGGCGGTGAGGACACACCCGAGGGCGACGTTCTTCTTGCTGCTCATGATGGCGGCGAACTCCTTCTGCGGATCAGCGCGTTCGATGACGCCGTCACCGTCGCCCGCGGAGCCCTCGCCGATCTGCCCCCGGAAGTCGTCGCCCGCAGCGACGGAAGTCGCGCCGTCCGGGCGGGACCGCCGCTCGCCGTCGCCGTAGGGCAGCACACCGGCGAGGCGGAAACCACCGTCGGGGGTGGGGCCGGTGTGCACCATGCCGCCGACCAGCCGGGCCCGCTCCTGCAGGCCCGTCAGACCCTGGCCGCCGCTGATCGCGGGCGGTCCGGCCGGTGCCCCGGCCGGTACCGGTCCGTTGGCCACCTCGACCACCAGACTGTCCGGTTCGTAGCGCAGCGCCACGGTGATCGGGGCGCCCGGCGCGTGCTTGTGCGCGTTGGTCAGGCCCTCCTGGGCGATGCGGTACACCGCGTGGTCGGCGGCGGGCGCGAGGGGCCGTTCGGTGCCGGAGCGGTGCAGCTCCACCCTCACGCCCGCGGCCCGCGACGACGCGACCAGCTTGTCGACGGAGGCCGCCACACGGGCCGTCGAAGGCTCGGCGTCTTCCTCGGGGCCCGGCACGGGCGCTTCCACGCCGTCCCGCAGGATGCCCACGGCCTCGCGCAGCTCCCGCATCGCCGACCTGGATGCCTCCCGGAGGATGCCCACCCCCTCCCGCTGGCGGTCGCCCAGGTCCGGGTCCACCTCCAGCGCCCCGGTGTGCACGGCGATCAGGGCGAGCTGGTGGCCGAGGCTGTCGTGCATGTCCTGGGCGATGCGCTGCCGTTCCAGCAGCCGGGCCTGGTGCGCCACCATCGCCTGTTCGCGCACCAGTTGGGCGTTGTGCCGCCGCAAGGCGTCGAGCAGGGCGTGACGCTGGGCGCGGTACCGGGAGGCGAGCCCCGGCACGACCGCCAGCACCAGGAACGGGCTCCCGCTCAGCACGGCCGTCACCAGCAGCGACATCCCGAGCTCGTCGTCGGCCGCGGTGAGGACGAAGTAGAGCGCGAGCCCGGCCGCGTACGCGGCCAGCGCGTGCGCCGGGCGCTTGATGCGGCTGCCCGCCGACCAGCTCGCGTAGATCAGCAGCGGGAACGTGCCGACGACCGCCCCGGCCAGGGCCGACGAGACCATCAGCACCGTCGCCGGCAGGGCGCGACGGGCCAGGGACAGCACGGCGACGACCAGGGCCAGGGCACCGCCCTTCGCCCCGGCCCCGGTCTCCGTCGTGTAGAGGAGACCCGCGGTCCCGGAGAGCACCAGGGTGAGTACGACCTCCCCGACGATCCGCTTGCGGGGCCAGGGGGAGGCGGCGGCGAGCCGGGAACGGAGCGGCAGGCCGGCGCGGGGTGTCTCTGGTACGTCCACGCGCAGACGATAGAGGGCCGCCCCCGGACGCCCGCATCCCCCCTTCGGCGCGGTCCCGAACGACGAAAGTCGACTCCCGGCCGCCAAGGGCCCTGTCATCTTTGGTCGTTGCGGGTGGCGACTTACGGAGACTGCTCCGGGCCGGGGCACGCGGTGACGATGGTTCTGCCGGACACGCACACAAGCGGCGGCGCGGGGACCAACGGCTCGGGGAGCGGAACAGTGGACGGTGCGGGACAGTGGACGAGCGGACGTTTCACCATTCGGCAGGAGGCCGCCCTCACGGCCGACCGGTACACCGTGAGCGAGTTGCTGCCCGACGGTTCCGACGGCGGGGTCCTCGCCTTCGCCGAGCTGAAGCGGCTCTCGCTCAAGGAGGAGATGACCTTCTACACCGACGAGTCCAGGACGCGGGTCTCCTTCACCGTCGAGGAACGCAGTCTCCTCGACGTCGGCGACGGCTACGACGTGCGGGACGCGGAAGGCAACCCCATCGGCGCGTTCGAGGAGAAGTTCTTCGCCTCCCTGCTGCGCTCGACGTGGGTGCTGGCCCAGCCGGGCTCACCCGTGGCCGTCGGGCGGGAGCGCAACCGGTTCGTGGCCGTGCTCCGCCGCGTCTGGGACTTCCTGCCGTTGGACCTGGTGCCGTTCGTGTGGCCGTACCACTTCGATTTCGAGACGGACGGCAAGCCGGTGATGAAGGTCGACAAGAAGTTCGGGCTGCGCGACAGCTATGTGGTCGACATGGCCGCGCCCGGTCTCGACCCGCGCCTCGTCATCGCCCAGGCCGTGGCCCTGGACACGTTCCAGGGCCGCTGACCGGGACCCCGGGCCCTCGGCGCCGGGCCCCGCCTGGAAGAATCCCGGCATGGACCTGGACATCCCCGAACTGCCCTTCTCCCTGCGCACCTACGGCCCCGACGGCCACTGGTCCCACGAGGACGGCGTCCTCACCGGATGGGCCGGACCCCGGCAGGACCGTTTCGTGCCGCCCACCGACGAGGCCCTGGACCCCGCCTCCGACGCGCCGCGTCTGCTGGGCGCGCCCGAGGGCGACTTCCAGCTGATCGCCCGGGTCACCGTCGGGTTCGCCGGCGCCTTCGACGCCGGGGTGCTCTACGTCCACGTCGGTGAGCGGGCGTGGGCCAAGCTCTGTCTGGAGTACTCGCCGGACGTGCCCACCGTCTGCACGGTGGTCACCCGGGGCCACTCCGACGACGTCAACTCCTTCACCGTCGAGGGCAGTTCCGTCTGGCTCCGGGTGAGCCGCACCGGGCGCGCCTTCGCCTTCCACGCCTCCCGGGACGGCGAGCGCTGGACCTTCGTCCGCCTCTTCACCCTCGGCGACGAGAAGGAGTCCGGGGCCGCCCTGGTCGGCTTCATGACCCAGTCGCCGATGGGGGAGGGCTGTGCGGTGACGTACGACCACATCGAGTACCGGCCCCACTGGCCGAGTGATCTGCGGGACGGCAGCTGAGGGAATCCACACGGCTCGTTGAATGTTCACGTAGTCGCCGGAGGGAGTCTCCGTACCCGCACGACCTGGAGTGCCGATCACGATGCGCGTCGAAATCTGGTCCGATATCGCCTGCCCCTGGTGCTATGTCGGAAAGGCTCGTTTCGAGAAGGCGCTGGCCGCCTTCCCGCACCGTGAGCAGGTCGAGGTCGTGCACCGCTCCTTCGAGCTGGACCCGGGCCGCGCCAAGGACGACATCCAGCCGGTGATCTCGATGCTCACCGAGAAGTACGGCATGAGCGAGGCGCAGGCCGAGGCCGGGGAGGACAACCTGGGCGCCCAGGCCGCCGCCGAGGGCCTGCCCTACCGCACCCGGGGCCGCGACCACGGCAGCACCTTCGACATGCACCGCCTGCTGCACTTCGCCCGCGAGCGGGGCCGCCAGGTGGAGCTGCTCGACCTGCTGTACAAGGCGAACTTCGCCGAGGAGCGGTCCGTCTTCGACGACGGCGAACGGCTCGTCGGGCTCGCCGGCGCCGCCGGTCTCGACGCCGGCGCCGTGCGCGAGGTCCTCGCCGACCCGGAGGCGTACGCCGACGAGGTCCGCGCCGACGAGCGCGAGGCCGCGCAGCTCGGCGCGAGCGGTGTGCCGTTCTTCGTACTGGACCGCACGTACGGTGTCTCCGGCGCCCAGCCGGCCGAGGTGTTCACCCGGGCGCTGACGCAGGCCTGGGGCGAGCGCCCGCCGCTTCGGCTGGTCGACGGCGACGCGGAGGTGTGCGGCCCGGACGGATGCGCGGTGCCGCAGCAGTAGAACCGCAGGTCAGCGCTTACACATAAGCCTTCCTTCGCGGTATCGCACAGAATTCGGCAATGGACGGGGAGGTCCCGGGACCGCAGAGTGGTTCCATGGAGACCTTCGAGAACCTCGTCCGAGCCGAGTTCGCCCCGAAGAACACCTACCTGAACACCGCGAGCAGCGCTCTCCTGCCCGCCCGTACCGTGACCGCGCTCCAGGACGCCGCGCGGCTGCGCGCGCAGGGCGGTCCGCTGGACCCGCTGTTCGCCGACGTCGAGGCCTGCCGTGCCGCGTACGCCCGGCTGGCCGGCGTCCCGGCCGAGCGGGTGGCCGCCGGGGCCACGGTGACCCTGCACACCTCGCTGGTCGCGGCCTCGCTGCCGCCGGGCGCCGAAGTCCTCACGGCGGAGGGCGACTTCACCTCCGTACTGAACCCCTTCCACATGCGCGGCGACCTCAAAGTGCGGGCCGTGCCGCTGGAGCGGCTCGCCGACTCCGTCCGGCCCGGCACCTCGCTGGTCGCGGTCAGTGCCGCGCAGTCCGCCGACGGCCGGATCGCCGATCTCGCGGCGCTGCGCGAGGCGGCCCGGGACCACGGGGCGCGCACCTATGTCGACTTCTCCCAGGCGGCCGGCTGGCTGCCGGTGACGGCCGGCGCGTACGACTACAGCGTCTCCATCACCTACAAGTGGCTGCTCGGCCTGCACGGGGTGGCCTTCCTCGTCGTACCGGAGGACTTCGGGGAGCTGACGCCGGTGCAGGCCGGATGGGTCGCGGGGGAGAACCCCTGGGACAGCTGCTACGGCCCCGTCGCCGAACTCGCCCACTCCGCGCGGCGGTTCGACTCCAGTCCCGCCCTGTTCGACTACGCGGGACTGCGTGCCTCCCTCGAACTCGTCGAGGAGCTCGGCGTGGACACCGTCCGCGCCCACGACCTGGCCCTCGCCGACCGCTTCCGCGCGGGACTCGCCACCCTGGGCCGCACGCCCGTGCCCTCGCCGGGCTCACCGATCGTGTCCGTGCCGGGACTCGGGGGCCTTCAACCGGAGTTGGCCCGGGCGGGCATCGCGGTGTCCGCCCGCGCGGGCAATCTGCGGGCGTCCTTCCATCTCTACAACACGGCCGCCGACGTGGACCGGCTGCTGGACGCGCTGTCCGGCTGACCACGGGCACACGGCAGCGGGCCGGTGCCTCCCTGTCCCACACGAGGAGGCCCGGCCCGCAGTCCTGTGGTGCGCCCAGCACACCGTCGTCGCGCCTACTTCACGGGAGTGAAGTCCCGCGCCCCGACGAACTCGGGCCGCCGGATCGGTGCCGCGAACGGCTCGACCGCCGTGTTCTCCACGCTGTTGAACACGATGAACACGTTGCTGCGCGGGAACGGCGTGATGTTGTCCCCGGAGCCGTGCATGGCGTTGCAGTCGAACCAGGTCGCCGAGCCTGCCTTGCCGGTGAACAGCTTGATGCCGTGCTCCGAGGCCATCTTCGTCAGCGCCTCGTCGGACGGCGTCCCCGCGTCCTGCATCTGCAGGGACTTCTTGTAGTTGTCCTTCGGCGTGGCCCCCGCGCACCCGAGGAACGTCTTGTGCGACCCCGGCATGATCATGAGACCGCCGTTGGTGTCGTAGTTCTCGGTGAGCGCGATCGAGACCGAGATGGTGCGCATGTTCGGCAGGCCGTCCTCGGCGTGCCAGGTCTCGAAGTCCGAGTGCCAGTAGAAACCGCTGGCGCCGAAGCCGGGCTTGACGTTGATCCGCGACTGGTGGACGTAGACGTCCGAGCCGAGGATCTGCCGGGCCCGCCCGACCACGCGCTCGTCGCGCACCAGCTTCGCGAAGACCTCGCTGATCCTGTGCACCTCGAAGACGGACCGGATCTCCTTGGACTGCGGCTCGACGATCGAGCGCTCGTCCGCGCGGATGGCCGGGTCGGTGATGAGCCGCTCCAGTTCGCGCTGGTAGACACCGACCTCGTCCGGCCCGATGAGCTGGTCGACGGCGAGGAAGCCGTCGCGGTCCAGAGCCTGCAGGTCACCGGCGGAGACGGGACCGGGCGTGTCCGGGGAGCCCCAGACGACCGGGTCCTGCCGGGGAGTCGCCACCTCGGTGGCGCCGCGGGTGGGATAGAGATCGGTGACGTTCGTGATCGTGGTCACGGGGACTCACACCTCCTCGGTGAGCAGCGGGTAGACGCCGTTCTCGTCGTGGTCCTCCCGTCCGGTGACGGGCGGGTTGAAGACGCAGATGCAGTGGAAGTCCTCCTTGACCTTGAGCGTGTGCCGCTCGTGGCCGTTCAGGAGGTACATCGTGCCCGGCGTGATGTGGTACGTCTTCCCCGTCTCGCGGTCGGTCAGTTCGGCGTCGCCCTTGGTGCAGACGACGGCCTCGATGTGGTTCGCGTACCACATCGACGTCTCCGTACCCGCGTACAGAATCGTCTCGTGCACGGAGAAGCCGACCTTCTCCTTGGCGAGGACGATGCGCTTGCTCTCCCAGGTGCCGGACGCCGATTTCACGTGCCGGTCGGTGCCTTCGAGCTCCTTGAACGAACGGACGATCACGGTGTTGCGATGCCTCCTCGGCTCGGTGGGGTGTTTCAGGCGGTTTCCCGGACGGCGCGGGCGAGGGTGGTGAGACCCTCGTCCAGCTCGTCCGGGGTGATGGTCAGTGCGGGGAGCAGCTTGACGACCTCGCTCTCGGGGCCGGACGTCTCGATGAGCAGTCCGAGCTCGAAGGCGCGCTTGGCGATGCGGCCCGCGCGCTCCTTGTCGTGGAACTCCATGCCCCACACCAGGCCGCGGCCGCGGTACTCCTTGACGTCGGCGAGGTTCTCCTCGGTGATGGCGATCAGCGCCTGCTCGACCTGCTCGCCGCGCGAGCGGGTCTGCTTCTCCATCGCGGAACCGTCGGCCCAGTACGCCTCCAGGGCCGCGGTGGCCGTGACGAAGGCGGGGTTGTTGCCGCGGAAGGTGCCGTTGTGCTCGCCCGGCTCCCAGACGTCCAGTTCGGGCTTGAACAGGGTCAGCGCCATGGGCAGTCCGTAGCCGCTGATCGACTTGGAGACGGTGACGATGTCGGGCGTGATGCCGGCCTCCTCGAAGGAGAAGAAGGCGCCGGTACGGCCGCAGCCCATCTGGATGTCGTCGACGATCAGCAGCATGTCCTGGCGTTCGCACAGCTCGGCCAGGGCGCGCAGCCACTCGGGCCGGGCGACGTTGATGCCGCCCTCGCCCTGCACGGTCTCGACGATCACGGCGGCGGGCTTGTTGAGGCCGGAGCCCTGGTCCTCCAGGAGCCGCTCGAACCACAGGAAGTCCGGGACCTGGCCGTCGAAGTAGTTGTCGAACGGCATCGGCGTGCCGTGCACCAGCGGGATGCCGGCGCCGGCCCGCTTGAAGGCGTTGCCGGTCACGGCGAGCGAGCCCAGGGACATGCCGTGGAAGGCGTTGGTGAACGACACGATGGCCTCGCGCCCCTTCACCTTCCGCGCCAGCTTCAGCGCGGACTCCACGGCGTTGGTGCCCGTCGGGCCCGGGAACATGACCTTGTACGGCAGGTCGCGCGGGCGCAGGATCCAGTTCTGGAAGGACTCCAGGAACGCGCGTTTGGCCGTCGTCGACATGTCGAGGCCGTGCGTGACGCCGTCCCGCTCCAGGTAGTCGATCAACGCCCGTTTCAGCACGGGGTTGTTGTGCCCGTAGTTGAGTGAGCCGGCTCCGGCGAAGAAGTCGAGGTACTCGTGGCCGTCCTCGTCGTACATGCGGCTGCCGTGCGCACGGTCGAAGACGGCGGGCCAGCCGCGGCAGTAGCTGCGTACCTCGGACTCGAGGGTCTCGAAGACGCTGAGGTCGGGCTGGGTGATGGTCACGACGAATCGCTCCTCGGTGGCGTGGGAGGTCAGAGGGAGTCGGAAGAAGTCGGAAAGTCGGGGGCGGGCCGCGCGGTCAGCGCGTGAGCGGCCCGATGCGGTACAGCACCTCGGGGTCGTGCGGTCCGTCGGGGAACTGGCCGGCGTCGAACAGCACCTCGCGCTCCAGCAGGGCGCCGTGACGCTCCGCGAACGCGGTGAACAGGCGCTCGGACGCGGTGTTGCCCGGCGTGATGGTGGTCTCCACGGTGTCCACCCCGTGCTCCTCGGCGGTCCGGGCGGCCAGTCCGTCGAGCAGGGCGGCGGCGAGGCCGCGGCCGCGGTACGACGCGTCGACCGCGACCTGCCAGACGAGCAGGGTGCGCGGGCTGTCCGGCCGCAGGTATCCGCTGACGAAGCCGATCGGCTCTCCCCGCTCGTCGCGAGCGACGGCCGAGGTGGCGGCGAAGTCACGGCACCACAGCAGATAGCTGTACGACGAGTTCAGGTCGAGGACCTTCGAGTCCTTGGCTATCCGCCACAGCGCGGCTCCGTCCGCCACGGTGGGGCGGTCGATTTGCAGGTCTGCTTGTGCGGCAGTCATGCGAATTGAACTTACCCAGGTAAATTCAAAATTGCATCGCCTGGCGGGGTTACGCGCTGGCTTGATCTGTGTTATCGCGCGGGCGGGCGGGTCGCGCGTGGCCCGGAAAGATGCCCCATTTCTCCTGGTGCATACAACGCAAAACGGTCGCGATGTGGAACCGGTCACAAGTGTGTAACTCCCGTGACGACCCCAGGAATGCTCGCCGAACCGTGGTGTTTAGGGTCGAGGAAACCGGGCAGGAGAAGACGGGAAGCTATTCCGCTGGATAATCGAAAAATAAGAGAAAGAATGCTGCAGGAGAATGCGCGAGAAGGATTCCGGGAATTCGGGAATCCTGGAATGGACGGTTCCTGTCGGTCCGTCCGGGGGTTCCGGGGCGGAGCCCCGGGGGACGGGACGGGGAGGGGCGGAGGGGGCCGAAACCCCGAAGACCTCGGCCCGGGATCAGCGCCAGGCCCCCTCGGCCGCGCGCAGGGCCGCCGTCAGGTCCACCGTCGAACCCGCGTCCGTCAGGGCCGTACTCAGAGCCGTCAGGCACGCACGCACCGTGCCGGGGTTCGCCCCGGGCCCGTAGTGGTTGACCCGGATCATCTCCTTGGAGAGCGCACCACCCCCCGCGGCCAGCGGAACCGCCGGATCGACGGCCAGCGCGCGGACCACCAGCTCCGAGGCCACCGTCCCGGCCGGCGCCCGCAGCGTCGTGGCGACCGGTGCCGCCTCCCCCGCGTCACGGACGTACGGCTCCAGCCCCGCGCCCAGTGCGGCCGCACCCGCACGGGTCGCCGCCGCGGCCGCCGCGTGCCGGGCCGTCACCGCGTCGAGCCCCGCCGCCTCGATCCGCTCCACGCACGCCTCGAGCGCCAGCATCTCCAGCTGCGCCGGAGCGTGCGGCAGCACCTTGCGGCCGCCGTCGATCCAGCGTTCCCTCCAGTCCAGCAGGGACAGATAGGAGCGGCGCGGCGCCCGCGGGTTCGCCGCCATCCGCGCCCACGCCCGCTCGCTCACCGACACCGCCGACACCCCGGCCGGGCCGCCCATCGCCTTCTGCGCCCCGATCACGCACAGGTCCACGCCCCACGCGTCCGGCAGCACCGGCTCCGCCCCGATCGAGGCCACCGCGTCCAGGTAGAACAGTGCCCCGTGCGCCCGCACCACCTCGCCGATCTCCGCGACCGGGTTGGTGTTCCCGGTCGCCGCCTCCGCGTGCACCAGGGACACGAAGTCGATCTCCGGGTGCTCGGCGAACGCGGCCCGGATCTGCCCGGCCGTCACCGCCGTGTGGAACGGCACCGCCAGATCGATCACGGTGGCCCCGCAGTCCCGCAGCCAGTCGCCGAAGGTCTGCCCGTAGGGACCGGTGACGACGTTCAGCGCGGTCGTGCCGGGACCGGCCGTCGCGCGGATCGCGCCCTCCAGCGGCAGCAGCGCCTCACCCTGCATGATCACGACGTCCTGCCCGGTGCTCAGCAGCCGTGCCACCCGGTCCTCGATCGACGCGAAGTGCGCGGCGCTCAACGGGGGCAGGTCGAGGAGGAGGTGGGTCACGGCGGTGCTCTCTCTGCTCGGCGACTGCGCGGGTACGGCGCAGTCGAGGTTAACCGGCGCCCCGGACACCGCTCGACCACGGGGTTCTCAGGCCGGACGGCCCCGCAGCCATCGGTTTGATTTGAGGCACTCAAACCTCTCCTTATAATCGGAACTCACAGTTCCCTGACAGGAGGCTCCCGTGAAGACGCTCCTCGGCCGCCGGACCCGTGTTCTGGCCGCCACCACCGCGACGGCCGGGCTGGTCCTCCTGACCGCCTGCACCTCCAGCGACGACGGAGGCAGCGGCTCCAAGACCGCCGCCGGCGGGGTCGAGCTCGTCAAGGCGGGGCAGCTCACCACCTGCACCCACCTCCCGTACCCGCCCTTCCAGTCGGAGATCGACGGCAAGGTGCAGGGCTTCGACGTCGCGCTGATCGACCTGGTCGCCGAGGACCTCGGCGTGAAGCAGGAGATCCTCGACACGCCGTTCGAGAACTTCAAGACCGGCGCCTTCCTCAACTCCGGTGAGTGCGACCTGGCCGCGGCCGGTATGACCATCACCGAGGAGCGGAAGAAGAACGTCGACTTCTCCGACCCGTACTTCAAGGCCACCCAGGCCGTCCTCGTCGACAAGAACAGCGGCGTCACCTCCCTCGCCGACGTCAAGTCGAAAAACGTGAAGCTCGGCGCCCAGGCGCAGACCACCGGCGAGGACCACGTCAAGAAGGAGGGCTTCGACCCCGTCTCCTTCGAGTCCTCCGACGCCGTCCTCAACGGTCTGCGCACCGGCCAGGTCAAGGCCGTCGTCATCGACTACCCCGTCGTCCAGGGCTGGCTGAAGGACAAGGCCAACGCCGACGCCTTCGAGGTCGCCGAGCAGATCGACACCGGTGAGCAGTACGGCGTCACGGTGAAGAAGGGCAACACCGCGCTGCGCGAGGCGATCAACAAGGCGCTCGCGGACGCCGAGGCCGACGGCACGTACAAGAAGCTGTACGAGCAGTGGATCGGCCCCTACGACGAGTCCGCCGCCTCGCCGGCCGCGTCCTGACCCCATGACCGACACGGAGAAACTGCCGGTCCAGCCGAAGAAGAAGGGCCTGACGCGACGCCAGAAGCGCAGTCTGTCGCGCGGCCTCCAGTACGCCGTCTTCGTCGCGGCCGTGATCGCCTTCGCGGTCTCGGCCGACTGGGGCAGGCTGCAGAACCAGTTCGCGCAGGCCGACATCGCCGAGCGGATGTTCCCGGACGTCATCACACTGGCGCTGAAGAACACCGTGCTCTTCACGGTGACCGGCTTCGCCGTCGGGCTCGCCCTCGGCATGGTGATCGCGCTGATGAGGCTGTCGTCCGTCGGCCCGTACCGCTGGCTGGCCGGCATCTACATCGAGATCTTCCGCGGCCTGCCCGCCCTGCTGATCTTCATCTTCATCGGTGTCGCCGTGCCCCTCGCCTTCCCCGGCACGGAGATCATCGGCGGCACCTACGGCAAGGTCGCCCTCGCGCTGGGCCTGGTGGCCGCCGCGTACATGGCGGAGACGATCCGGGCCGGCATCCAGGCGGTGCCCAAGGGGCAGATGGAGGCGGCTCGTTCGCTGGGCTTCTCGCCCGCCCGGGCCATGGTCTCCATCATCATCCCGCAGGCCTTCCGGATCATCCTGCCGCCGCTCACCAACGAACTCGTCCTGCTCTTCAAGGACTCCTCGCTGGTGCTGTTCCTCGGCGTCACCCTGGAGGAGCGCGAACTGTCCAAGTACGGCCGCGACCTGGCCAGCCAGACCGCCAACTCCACCCCGATCCTGGTGGCCGGCCTGTGCTACCTGCTGATCACCGTTCCGCTCGGCTTCGTCGTGCGCCGTATGGAGGCCAAGGCCCAGGAGGCCGTGAAATGACCCCGAGCCGACCGGAGATCCGCGTCAGCGGTCTGCACAAGTCCTTCGGCGACAACCAGGTGCTGCGCGGCATCGACCTGGAGATCGGCCAGGGCGAGGTCGTCTGCGTGATCGGCCCGTCCGGGTCGGGCAAGTCGACCCTGCTGCGGTGCGTGAACCTCCTGGAGGAGCCCACCGAGGGCCAGGTCTTCGTCGGCGGTACGGAACTCACCGACCCCGACGTCGACATCGATGCCGTACGCCGCCGTATCGGCATGGTCTTCCAGCAGTTCAACCTGTTTCCGCACCTCACGGTGACCGAGAACCTCACGCTGCCGCAGCGCAGGGTGCTGGGGCGGGGCAAGGCGCAGGCGGCGGAGGTGGCCGCCGACAACCTCCGGCGGGTGGGGCTGGCCGAGAAGGCGGACGCCTACCCGTCCTCCCTCTCCGGGGGCCAGCAGCAGCGCGTCGCCATCGCCCGCTCGCTGGCCATGGGGCCCGAGGTGATGCTGTTCGACGAGCCGACCTCGGCGCTCGACCCCGAACTGGTCGGCGACGTCCTGGCCGTCATGCGGATGCTGGCGACCGAGGGCATGACGATGATGGTCGTCACCCACGAGATGACCTTCGCCCGCGAGGTCGCCGACCGGGTCGTGTTCATGGACGGCGGAGTGATCGTCGAGGACGGCACCCCCGAGCAGGTCATCGGCCACCCGCGGCACGAACGCACCCGTCACTTTCTCTCCCGCCTCCTCGACCCCGCCATGGCGAACGTGGAGGAGGGGACCTCCGACCAGGTGGGCAAGTCGTCGTAGCGCCTGACTAGGGTGCCGTGTATGAGCGAACGCGCGGTGCTGCACGTGAAGGGGCGGATCCTCGTCGGCCCTGACGAGGTCCGGGGCGAGCTGTGGGTCGTCGACGGCCGGATCTCCTACGACCGTCCCGCCGGCGCCCGCGACATCCGCACCGTCGAGGGCTGGGCCCTGCCCGGGCTGGTCGACGCCCACTGCCATGTGGGCCTCGACCGGCACGGCGCGGTCCCCGAGGACGTCGCCGAGAAACAGGCGCTCACCGACCGCGACGCCGGCGCCCTGCTGCTGCGCGACGCCGGCTCGCCCTCCGACACCCGCTGGACCGACGACCGCGACGACCTCCCGAAGATCATCCGGGCCGGCCGGCACATCGCCCGCACCCGCCGCTACATCCGGGGCTACGCCTGGGAGGTCGAGCCCGACGACCTCGTCGCGTACGTCGCGCAGGAGGCCCGGCGCGGCGACGGCTGGGTGAAGCTGGTCGGCGACTGGATCGACCGCGACCTGGGCGATCTGTCGGCCTGCTGGCCGCGCGGCGCCGTCGAGGCGGCCATCGCCGAGGCGCACCGGCTGGGTGCCCGTGTCACCGCGCACTGCTTCGCGGAGGACTCCCTGAGGGACCTGGTCGAGGCCGGCATCGACTGTGTCGAGCACGCGACGGGCCTGACCGACGAGACGATCCCGCTGTTCGCCGAGCGGGGTGTCGCGATCGTCCCCACCCTCGTCAACATCGCCACCTTCCCCGCGCTCGCCGACGGCGGCGAGGCCAGGTTCCCGCGCTGGTCGGACCATATGCGCCGGCTCCACGAACGCCGCTACGACACCGTGCGCTCCGCCTACGACGCCGGCATCGCCGTCTTCGTCGGCACGGACGCCGGCGGCACCCTCCCGCACGGCCTCGCGGCCGACGAGGTCGCGGAACTGGCCAAGGCCGGCATTCCGCCGGTCGAGGCGCTCGCGGCCGGGACCTGGGCGGCCCGGAAGTGGCTCGGCCGCCCCGGCCTGGAGGAGGGCGCCCCGGCGGACCTGGTGGTCTACGCGGCCGACCCGCGCGCGGACGTCCGCGCGCTGACGGATCCGCGCCGGGTGGTACTGAACGGGCGCGTGGTCGCGTAGGCGCGCCCGCCGCCCCTTCCCGTTCCCCCGGGGGCAGCGCCCCGGGTCGGGACGGGAAGGGGCGGCGGGGGCGATGCGAGGTGCGGCCGTTCAGCCTGTTGTCAGGGCCCGGCGCAGCGCGTTCAGGAAACCGTCCGTCGTCTCCCGGTCCCGTACCGCCAGACGCAGCCACTCCTCGTCCAGCCCCGGAAACGTGTCCCCGCGGCGCACCGCGTAGCCGAGGGCGCGCAGCCGTCGCCGTACCGTCGCCGCGTGCGGCAGCCGGACCAGGACGAAAGGACCCCCGGCGGGCTCCACGACCCGCAGACCGTGGGCGGCGAACTCCCACAGCCCCGCGATCAGACGGTCCCGGTCCGCCGCGATGCGGTGGGCCGCGTCCGCCGCCTCCGCGAGTGCCCGGGGGCCCACGCACACCTCCGCCGCGGCCAGCGCCGGTGTGGACACCGGCCACAGCGGCTGCGCGCGCTCCAGTTCCGCGACGGTCTCCGGGGCGGCCAGGACGTAACCGATCCGCAGCCCCGCAAGCCCCCACGTCTTGGTGAGGCTGCGCAGGACGACGAGACCGGGGACGTCCGTGCGCCCGGCCAGCGCCTCGCGCTCGTCCGGCACCGCGTCCATGAACGCCTCGTCCACCACCAGCGTCCGCCCGGGCCGGGCGAGCCGGGCGACCGCCGCGGCCGGGTGCAGCACCGACGTCGGGTTCGTCGGGTTGCCGATCACCACCAGGTCCGCGTCCTCCGGCACCGCCGCCGGGTCCAGCCGGAAGCCGTCCGCCTCCCGCAGCAGCACCCGGTCCACCGTGTGCCCGGCGTCCCGCAGCGCCGCCTCCGGCTCCGTGAACTGCGGATGCACCACCACCGGCCGGCGCACCTTCAGCGCCCGCGCCAGCAGCACGAACGCCTCCGCCGCACCGGCCGTCAGCAGCACCCGTTCCACCGGCAGCCCGTGCCGCGCCGCCACCGCGGCCCGCGCGGCCCGCCCGTCCGGGTAGGCGGCGAGCCCGGACAGCGACCCGGCGATGTGCTCCCGCAGCCACCCCGCAGGCGTGTCCGCGCGGACGTTCACCGCGAGGTCGACCAGCGCGGAGCCGTCGTCGCGGACCTCGGCGTCCCCGTGGTGCCGCAGATCGTGCCCGCCGCTCCCGGACTCAGTGCGCATGGGAGTGCGTGTGGCCGTGCCCGTGATGGTGGTGGCCGTCGTCGTCCGGGTGGAAGTGCGGCTGCTGCGGCAGCCCCACCTTGTCCTCGAAGCCCGGCAGCGCGATCCGGTACACGCACGAGTCGCAGTTCATCCGCAGATCACCCCGCACGGCCTCCTCGTACCGCTCCCACACCAGATCCAGCAGCTCCGGCTCCGGGCCGATGACGTCCGCCGACCGCACCTCGGTCTCCGGGTGCGCCGCCGCCCACTCCCGGGTCTGCTGCCGCACCCGGTCCGGCAGGATCCCGGTGAACAGGAAGTACGGCAGTACCACGACCCTGCGCGCCCCCAGCCGCGCACACCGGTCCAGGCCGCCCGGTACGTCCGGCGCCGCCAGCGACACGAACGCCGTCTCCACGCCCGCGTACCCGCGCCCCTCCCACAGCAGCCGCGCCGCCTTGAACACCTCGGCGTTGGCGTCCGGGTCCGTCGACCCGCGCCCCACCAGGAGCACGGTCACCTCGGCCGGGTCCCAGGAGGGGTCCACCGCCTGGGCCAGCCGCCGCTCCAGCACGCTCAGCAGCGCGGGGTGCGGGCCCAGCGGACGGCCGTAGGCGTACGAGATCCCGGGGTGCCGTTCCTTCTCGCGGGCCAGCGCCGCCGGGATGTCCCCCTTGGCGTGCCCGGCGGAGACCAGCATCAGCGGCACGGCGGCGAACCGTCGCGCCCCCCGCTCCACCAGCTCGGCGACGGCCTCGCCCAGCGGTGGCGGGGACAGCTCGATGAACCCGCCGGCGACGGGCAGTTCGGGGTGGCGGCGCCCCAGCTCCCGCACGAAGTCACGGAACGCCTCCGCTCCGGCGTCGTCCCGGGTGCCGTGGCCGGCGATGAGCAGGGCGGGCGGCGGGGTGGTCACAGGTTCTCCTCGGATGCAGGTGAAGCGGGGTGGTACAGCAGGGCGTTGAGCGCGGCGGCGGCGACCGCCGACCCGCCCTTCTCGGACACGTTGCTCACGGCGGGCAGCCCGCTCTCCCGCAACGCGGCCTTGGACTCGGCCGCCCCGACGAAACCGACGGGCAGCCCGATGACGAGCGCGGGGGAGGCGTCCAGGGTCAGCAGCTCCTCCAGGGCGGTCGGCGCACAGCCGATCACCCACAGGGCGCCGGGTCCGACCTCCTCGTACGCCAGCCGCACGGCGTGCGCCGAACGCGTGAGCCCGGGCCCGGACGTGGCGTCCCTCAGCCGGCACACGGTCTCCCGGCGGGTGATCCCGGCCGCGACCATCTCCACGTCCGCCACGACCGGCGCCCCGGCGTGCAGCGCGGCGTGCGCCTTCGCCAGCTCGCCCTCGTCCATGACGAGATCGGACGCGTACTCCAGGTCGGCCGCGGAGTGGACGACCCGCTCCACCACCGCCCGGGTCAGCGGCGGGAAGTGCGAGGTGTCGAGGCGGGCGCGCAGCCGCCGGAAGGACTCCTGCTCGATGGGGTGCACCACGCGGTTCACCGTGCCTCCTCCTGCCAGCGGTAGCCGCGCGGGGTGACCATGCGCCCCGCGATCTCACGGGTCGCCGTGTTGCCCACGGTCACGACCGTCATCATGTCGACCGTCGCCGGGTCCAGCGCGGCCAGCGTGGTCAGCAGGCTCGACTCGTCCGCGCGGGACGCGTTGCGCACGACCCCGACCGGTGTCGCCGGTTCCCGGTGCTCCGCGAGGATCGAGAGGGCCTTGGGCAACTGCCAGTCGCGGCCCCGGCTGCGCGGGTTGTAGAACGTCACCACGATGTCCGCCTCGGCCGCCGCCCGCACCCGCCGCTCGATGACCTCCCACGGCGTGTGCAGGTCGGACAGGCTGATCGACACATGGTCGTGGCCCAGCGGCGCCCCCAGGACCGCCCCGGCCGCCAGCGCCGCCGTCACGCCCGGCACCCCGACCACGTCGATGTCGTCGGACGCCTCCGCGAGCGCCGGTGAGGCCATGGCGTACACCCCGGCGTCCCCGCTGCCGATCAGCGCGACCGCCTGCCCACGCCGGGCCTCGGCGACGGCCGTGCGGGCCCGCTCCTCCTCCGCCCCGAGACCGGACTCCAGCACCCGCGTGCCCGGCCGCAGCAGATCACGGATCTGGTCGACGTACTGGTCGAGACCCACCAGCACGGAGGCCCGGCGCAGTTCGGCCTTCGCGCGCGGGGTGAGCAGGTCCCGCGCGCCGGGCCCCAGCCCGACCACCGCGAGCCGCCCGCGCCCCGGCCGTCGTACGACGGCACAGGTCGCCATCGCGGGCCGGGCCGCCGACTTCCGCTTGGGCACGAGGAGTTCGCCCCCGCCGGCCAGCGCGGCGGCCTCCGCCACAGAGGGGGTGCCGACGGCGGCGAGCGGCGCGTCGGAGGGGTTGGGCACCTCGATGCGCGCCAACTCCTCGGCGGCGTACGTCACCAGGGGCACGCCCAGCCGCCGGGCCGCCTCCACGAGGCCGGGTTCGTCGGCCTTGGCGTCCACGGTGGCCAGCTCGGCGAGCGACGCCGCCGACAGCCCGGCCTCGCGCAGGGCACCCTCGACCAGGCCGAGCACCTCGTCCACGGGGGCACCCTTCGAGGCGCCCACGCCGACGACGAGGGTGGGCGGCCGGAGCACCGCCTCCCGTTCGCCCGGCTCGACCAGCCGGTCCGTGACCCGGATCGTGTACGCCCCCGCGTCGGCGACCGGGAGCGGCGGCAGCGGCCAGGTCACCTCGGCCCGCAGCGCCACCGCCTCACCGTCCAGCAGCGCCCGCGACACGGCGGCGACGCCGCCCTCCACCGGCAGACCGAGGGTGTCCAGACCCGGCAGGCGGACCGCGTCGGTCGCCGTCGTCACCACCGGCTCGGCACCCAGCACCTCACCGACCGCACGGGCCAGCTCGTTCGCCCCGCCGCCGTGCCCGCCGACCAGCGACACCGCGAACCGTCCGCCCTCGTCGACACAGACCACACCGGGGTCGCTCGCCTTGTCGTCCAGCAGCGGTGCCACCAGCCGCACCACGGCCCCCGTGGCGAGGAAGCACACGAGCCGCTCGCACTCGGCGAACGCGGCCCGTACGGCGTCCGGCACGGGACCCTCGTACACGCGCGTGCGGTCCGGCCACGCGGCGGCCAGCCGGTCCCGCGCGGCCGCGCCCGCCGCGGTGGCGGAGATGAGGCCGATCACTGGGTGACTCCTTCGGTACGGCCGCGGGACCGGACGCCCCACAGCAGGAAAACGGGATTGGTCGCCGCCAGCCGGGTCACGTCCCCGGGCAGCGGCGCCAGCCGCGACGACTGCAGCAGCACGCCGTCGCAGGAGAAACCGGCGTTCGTCAGCGCCTCACGGGCCGCCGGGACCCGGTCGAGCGCGGCCATGGCGACGACGACCGTCCGCCGCGCCCGCCGCGCGCACGCCGTGACCACCGCCGGCAGTTCGCGTCCCCCGCCGCCGACGAACACGGCGTCGGGGTCGTCGTCGAGGCCGGTCAGCACATCCGGCGCCGATCCGTGCACCACGCGCACGTCGACCCCGTGCGCGGCGGCGTTGGCGCGCACGCGCTCCACCCCGTCCGGCGTCTTCTCGACGGCGGTGACGGCGGCCCCGAGCCGTGCGCACTCCACGGCCACGGACCCCGACCCCGCGCCGACGTCCCACACCAGCTCACCGGGGCGCGGCCCGAGCCGGGCCAGGGCCAGGGCCCGCACCTCGAACTTGGTGATCATGGAGTCGCGGTGGTCGAACTCCGCCTCGTCCAGCGCCCAGCCGGCAGGCTGCTCGACCCCGCCCGCGACGGTCCGCACGGGCCCCAGGGCCCGCGCCTCGTCCAGGCACAGCACCACGCTCACCGCCGGGCCCCAGTCCCGGGCGGCGGCCTCGGCGGGCGTCACCCGTTCCACCCGCTCCTGGCCGGAACCGAGCGCGGAGGCGACGACCAGCACGCGCGCGGTGTCCCGCAGCGCCGCCCCCAGCTCGGCCGGACCCGCCCCCGGCCCGGTCAGCACGGCGACCTTCGGACGGGCCCGGCACAGATGCACCGCCGTACGCGGATCCCGCCCGTGCGCGCTGACCACCACGGCGTCGTCCCACGTCAGCCCGACCCGCGCGAAGGCGGTGGCCACGGAGGAGACAGCGGGCCGGACGTCGAGCCGCTCGGCCCCGAACCGCTCGGCCAGCGCCCGCACGATCCCGAAGAACCCGGGGTCCCCGGACGCCAGCACCACGACCGGCCGCTCCCCGGCGACGTACTTCTCGACGGTGTCGAGCGCGGGCGCCAGCGGACCCAGGACGACCCGCCCGGCCCCCTCCGGCAGCCGTACGGCCTCCAGATGCCGCCGCCCGCCGACCACCAGCGCCGCCCCCGCCGTCACCTGGGCGTCGACCGCCGCCCCCGCCCCCATCCCGACGACGGTGATCACGTGCTCGCACCCCGCGAACGCAACGCCCGACGCGCCTGGGGATCGGCCTTGCGGAAGCCGTGGAAGTGGCCGGGGTGGTACAGGTGCGAGCGGGTGCCGTGCGCGTCGAGCGCCGGACCGACCAGGAACAGCGTGTGCTTCCAGAGCTTGTGCTCCTTGACCGTCTCCTCCAGCGTGCCGATCGTGCACGTCACGACCAGCTCCTCCGGCCACGTCGCCTGATACGCGACGACGACCGGAGTGGACGTCGGATAGCCGCCCTCCAGCAGCTCCCGCACCAGCTGCCCGCTGCGGGCGGCCGACAGGAAGATCGCCATGGTGGTGCCGTGCCGCGCGAACTCGCGGACCTCCTCGCCCGGCGGCATCGGCGTCTTGCCGCCGCCGAGCCGGGTCAGCACGACCGACTGCGCCACCTCGGGAACGGTCAGCTCGCGCCGCGCGATCGCCGCGACGGCGGAGAACGACGACACACCGGGCACGATCTCGGTCGCGATACCGAGCTCCGCACACCGGTCGACCTGCTCCTGGGTGCCGCCCCACAGCGCGGGATCGCCGGAGTGGATCCTCGCGACCTTCAGCCCTTCCGCGCGGGCCCGCTCGTAGACGGTCACGACGTCCTCCAGGGACATCGTCGCCGAGTCGAGGACCTCGGCGTCCTTTCGCGCGTGCCGGAGGACATCCTCCTGCACCAGACTGGCGGCCCAGATCACGACATCGGCCTCGGCGATGGCGCGCGCGGCACGGAACGTCAGCAGATCGGCGGCGCCGGGGCCGGCCCCGACGAAGGTCACCTTGCCGCCTGGGGCATCGGCCATGGGAATCGGTCCTCTCCTGAGGGTCACGGGATCAAGAAGTGGGCGGTGAGCGGCTGTCACGCGTGCGCGAGCGGCCACCTGTCGGATACGAAGAACACATGGCGGTCCTCGTCGCGCTCGGCGCGTTCCTGATGACGCTGGCCGGCGGCTGGACGGCACACCGCGTGACCGACCGCCGCCACCTGGTGCTGGGCCTGGCCGGCGGCCTGATGCTCGGCGTCGTCGGCCTCGAACTCCTCCCGGAGTCCCTGGAGGCGGCCGGCACCGAGGTGTACGGCGTCCCCGCGGCCCTGCTGCTCTTCGTCGCCGGTTTCCTGCTGGCCCATCTGGTGGAACGCCTGCTGGCCCACCGCCAGGCCGCGCACGGCGCCGGGGAGACCGACGGCCGGACCCCCGAGGTGGGCCTCACCGCCGCCGCCGCGATGGTCGGTCACAGCGCCATGGACGGCGTGGCGATCGGCGCCGCCTTCCAGGTCGGCGGCGGCATGGGCGCCGCCGTCGCGGTGGCCGTGATCGCCCACGACTTCGCGGACGGCTTCAACACGTACACACTCACCCGCGTCTACGGAAACGCCCGCCGCCGCGCGCTGATGATGCTGTTCGCGGACGCGGCGGCACCGGTGGCGGGCGCCGCGTCGACGCTGTTCTTCACCATCCCGGAACCGCTGCTCGGCGGCTATCTCGGCCTGTTCGGCGGCGCCCTGCTCTACCTCGCGGCGGCCGAGATCCTGCCCGAGGCCCACCACGAGCACCCGGCCCGCTCCACCCTGCTGTGCACGATCGCCGGCGTGCTGTTCATCTGGCTGGTGGTGGGCGTCGCGCACTGAGTACGACCCGGCCCGGCTCACAACTTGCCGCCCCGCCCGCCGTCACGCCGCGGTGGCGCGATGAGCGTCGACAGATACGGCAGCGGCGTCCCGTCCAGCTCGGCGGCCGGCCGGACCGACTCCTCCGGCAGCCCGAGCGCCGACCCCCACACCGCGTCACCGATCCGTCCGGTCTCCCGCAGCGCCTCGGCGACCTCACCGGCCTGCCGCCCGAACTTGTACGCGACGACGGTCCCCGGCCCGGCCAGCGCGTCCTTGAGCACGGCGGCCCCCGCGGTCACCGGAACCAGCGTGAGCGGCTCGGTCCCCTCGGTCAGCACGGCCCCGGAACGCGCCGCGAGCTCCTGCATGGCGGTGATCCCCGGAACGGTCTCGACGACGGTGTCCGGCACCAGCTCCACGAGGGTCTGGGCGAGATACGTGAACGTCGAGTACACATTGGGGTCCCCGATGGTCGCGAAGGCGACGGCCCCGTGCTCCCGCAGCAGCCCGGCGACCCGCTCACCGGCGGCGTCCCAGGCCACCTCGCGCCGCGTCCGGTCGGTCCGCTCGTTCAGCGCGAACACCACCCGGACGACCTTCCCGGCGGGCACGTAGTGCAGCACGGTCGCCTCGGCCCGCCCGCGCTCACCGCTGTCCATCACCGGTACGACGACAACGTCTGCGGCCCGCAGCGCGTTGACCCCCTTGACGGTCACCAGCTCCGGGTCCCCGGGCCCGACTCCCACCCCGATCAGCCTGCTGCTCATGACGTCCGGCACCTCTCCACGAACCGACGGGCGACACCGGGCTCGGACGCCCAGTGCGTGTGCAGATAGCTCGCGTGCACACCGCGCTGTACAAATCCCTCGACACGCCGCTCCGGCGCCCGCACGCCCCAGGCGGGGGCGTCCCCGGCCCCCGGCTCGACGACGGTCCGGTGGAACTCGTGCCCCCGCATCCGCGTACCGGCGCCGGCCAGCGCACTGTCGCTCACGGCCACGGCGTCCCGATACCCCAGGGTCAGCCGCTCCGACATCCGCGCGGAGGCGTCCAGCACCCCGCACATGGGCAGCCCGTCGAGTTCCCGGCACAGGTACAGCAGCCCCGCACACTCGGCGGCGACGGGAGCACCGCTCTCCGCGAGGGCGGCGACGGTTTTCCTGAGCTGGTCGTTGGCGGACAGCTCGGCGGCGTACACCTCGGGAAACCCACCCCCGATGACGAGCCCGGCGGTCCGCTCGGGCAGTTCCTCGTCCCGCAACGGGTCGAAGGTGACGACCTCGGCCCCGGCAGCGGAGAGCAACTCGGCATGCTCGGCATAGGAGAACGTGAAGGCCGCCCCACCGGCGAGCGCGACCACCGGCCCGTCCAGGGCCGAAGGGGGGTCCGGGGGCACAGCCCCCGGGGCCGGGGAGGGAAGGGGCGGCGGGGGCGGAGAAACCAGAGCCTCACCCGCGTCCCAACCCGCGCCCTCCAACGCACCCGCACTCCGCGCCAGCGCGACCAACGCCGACAGATCACACCCGGCGGCCACCTGAGCGGCCATCGCCGAAACGGCCTCGACGGCCAAGGCGCCCCGCTCGGCGACCGGCACCAGCCCCAGATGCCGAGACGGCGTCTCCACCTGCGCGGCCCGCCGCAGAACCCCCATCACAGGCACCCCGACGGAGTCCAGCGCCTCCCGCAACAACTCCTCGTGCCGGTCCGAGGCGACCTTGTTGAGGATCACGCCCCCGACCCGCACCTCCGGGTCCCAGCTCACGAACCCGTGCACCAGTGCCGCCACCGACCGGGACTGCGACGACGCGTCGACGACGAGCACGACCGGCGCCCGCAACAACTTCGCCACCTGCGCGGTGGACGCCAGCTCACCCTCACCGGCGGCCCCGTCGTACAGCCCCATCACACCCTCGACCACGGCGATGTCACACCCGCCGGCACCGTGCGCGAACAGCGGAGCCACCAGCTCCGGCCCACACAGATACGCGTCGAGGTTCCGCCCCACCCGCCCGGTGGCCAGCGAGTGGTACCCGGGATCGATGTAGTCGGGCCCCACCTTGTGCGGGGACACGGCGAACCCCCGCGCGGACAGCGCGGCCATCAACCCCGTGGCGACGGTGGTCTTGCCGCTCCCCGACGAGGGCGCGGCAATCACCAACCGTGGGACCGGGCTCACCACTCGATGCCCCTCTGCCCCTTCTGCCCGGCATCCATGGGGTGCTTCACCTTGGACATGTCGGTGACGAGATCGGCGAACCCGACGAGCTTCCCGGGCGCGTTCCGCCCCGTGATCACCACATGCTGCGTCCCCGGCCGCTCCCGCAGCACGGACACCACCTCATCGGTGTCGACCCATCCCCAGTGCATCGGGTAGGCGAACTCGTCGAGCACGTACAGCCGGTACGTCTCGGCGGCGAGATCCCGCTTGACCTGCTCCCAGCCCTCGCGGGCCTTCTCCTCGTTGCTGAGGTTGTCCCCCCGCGGATCGCGCTGCACCCACGACCAGCCCTCGCCCATCTTGTGCCAGTCGACGGACCCGCCCTCACCGGAGGCGCCGAGCACCCGCAGCGCGTTCTCCTCGCCGACCTTCCACTTCGCCGACTTGACGAACTGGAACACCCCGATCGGCCACCCCTGGTTCCAGGCCCGCAACGCCAGCCCGAACGCGGCGGTCGACTTCCCCTTCCCGATGCCCGTGTGCACGACGACCAGCGGCCGGTTACGCCGCTGACGCGTCGTCAGTCCGTCGTCCGGTACGACACTCGGCTGCCCCTTCGGCACTACGCGGCCCTCCTCGAAGTCCCCTGCACATCCCTGACCAGCCCCGCGATCGAGTCGGCCCGCAGCTCGTCCAGCGTCACGGCGGTGCCGCCCAGCTCACCGGCCAACCGTCCGGCGAGCCCCAGCCGTACCGGCCCCGACTCGCAGTCCACGACCACCGAGGCGACCCCCCCGGCCGCGAACAGCCGCGCCGCACGCGAGGCCAGCGCGACCGGCTCGGGACCACCGGTGGCCCGTCCGTCGGTCACCACCACGACCAGCGGACGCCGCGCCGGATCCCGCAGCCGCTCCACCCGCAGCACGTCGTGCGCCTTGAGCAGCCCCGCCGCGAGCGGGGTCCGCCCGCCGGTCGGAAGCGACTCCAGCCGGGCCGCGGCGGCGTCCACCGACGACGTGGGCGGCAGCGCCACATCGGCCGCCGCACCCCGGAAGGTCACCAGACCCACCTTGTCCCGCCGCTGATAGGCGTCGAGCAGCAGCGACACCACGGCACCCTTCACGGCACCCATCCGCTGCCGCGCCGCCATGGACCCGGAGGCGTCCACGACGAACAGCACGAGGTTCGACTCGCGCCCCTCGCGCGCGGCCTGCCGCAGATCGTCCCGGCGCACCACCAGCCCCGGCCCTGACCGGCCCCGCGCCTTCTGGTGCGGCGCCGCAGCCTGGACAGTGGCGGCCAGATGCAGCTTGGTCAGCGCACCCTGCGGTCGCCGCGCCCCTGTCGTCCGCCCGTGCTCGGCGCGCGCCCGCGACCGCCGCCCGGCGGCACCCTCGCCGATCCCGGGCACGCTCAGCACCTTGGTGCGGAAGGGCTCGGCGGCACCCACCGGGGACCGCTCGCCGGAGCCGGCACCCGGGGGCCGCTCGGCCTCCCCGGCCTCCCCGGCCTCGGCCGGCGCCCCCGCGTCACCGCCGCCCTCCGGACCCTCCGGGCCCTCCGCGGGCGGTTGCCCGCCACCCCCGTCCGGTCCGTCCGGATCGGTGTCGGGATCGTCGTCGCCCCCGAACTCCTCCAGCGTCTCGTCGAGCTTGTCCTCGTCCAGACCGGGCGCGTCGAACGGGTTCCGCCTCCGTCGGTGGGGGAGGGCCAGCAGCGCCGCCTGCCGCACGTCCTCGGCCAGCACATCCGTCCGCCCCGCCCAGGCCGCCAGCGCCGTCGCCGTACGCGCCATCACGATGTCGGCCCGCATGCCGTCCACCTCGAACGCCGCACAGGTCGCCGCGATCTGCCGCAGCGCACCGTCGCCCAGCCGCACCGACGGCAACAGCTCCCGCGCCGCCACGATCCGCGCCCGTACGGCGGTCTCCTCGTCCGCCCACCGCGCGGCGAACCCGGCGGGATCGTCGTCGTACGCCAGCCGCCGCCGTACGACCTCCACGCGCTGGTCGGGCTCACGCGAGGCGGCCACCTCGACGGTCAGCCCGAACCGGTCGAGGAGCTGCGGCCGCAGCTCGCCCTCCTCGGGATTCATGGTCCCGACGAGCAGGAACCGTGCCGCGTGCCGTACGGAGACGCCCTCGCGCTCCACGTAGGAGGCACCCATCGCCGCCGCGTCCAGCAGCAGGTCGACCAGGTGGTCGTGGAGGAGATTGACCTCGTCGACGTACAGGATCCCCCGGTGCGCGTCGGCCAGCAGCCCCGGCTCGAACGCCTTCACGCCCTCCGCCAGTGCCCGCTCGATGTCGAGCGCCCCGACCAGCCGGTCCTCGGAGGCGCCGACGGGCAGCTCGACCATGCGGGCGGGCCGCGCGGCACCGCCCCCGTTCTCGTGCGGACCGTCCGGGCAGCCGGGGTCCGGGGCCGAGGGGGCGCAGGAGAACCGGCAGCCGGGCACCACGGCGACCTCCGGCAGCAGCGCCGACAGGGCGCGCACCGCCGTGGACTTCGCGGTGCCCTTCTCGCCGCGCACCAGCACCCCGCCGACCGCCGGGGAGACGGCGTTCAGCAGCAGCGCGAGCCGCAGGTCGTCCTGGCCGACGACGGCCGTGAACGGAAAGGGAGTGGTCACTGGTCGTCGCCCTCCAGATCGCCTTCGAGTTCCAGATAGGTGGCGCGCAGCCGCTCCAGCGTGTCCGCGTCCGGCTCCGCCCACAGTCCGCGGTCGGCGGCCTCCAGCAGCCGCTCGGTGATGCCGCGCAGCGCCCACGGGTTGGACTTCTTCATGAAGTCCCGGTTCTCCGCGTCGAAGACGTACTCCGCGCTGAGCTTCTCGTACATCCAGTCGTCGACGACCCCGGCCGTGGCGTCGTACCCGAAGAGGTAGTCGACGGTGGCCGCCATCTCGAAGGCACCCTTGTAGCCGTGCCGCCGCATCGCGGCCATCCAGCGCGGGTTGACCACCCGCGCCCGGAAGACCCGGTGCGTCTCCTCGCCCAGCGTGCGGGTCCTCACCTGGTCCGGAGTCGCCGAATCCCCCACGTACGCCTCGGGGCTGGCCCCCGTCAGGTGCCGCACCATGGCGACCATGCCGCCGTGGTACTGGAAGTAGTCGTCGGCGTCGACGAGGTCGTGCTCGCGCGTGTCGACGTTCTTCGCCGCCACCGCGATCCGCCGGAACGCCGTCTCCATGTCCCCGCGCGCGGCCCGCCCGTCGAGCCCGCGGCCGTAGGCGTAGCCGCCCCAGACCGCGTACACCTCGGCGAGATCCGCGTCGCTGCGCCAGTTCCGCGCGTCGATCAGCGGCAGCAGCCCCGCACCGTACGCCCCCGGCTTCGATCCGAAGACGCGCGCCGTGGCCCGCCGCCGGTCGCCGTGCTCGGCGGTGTCCTCGTCCGCGTGGGCGCGTACGTAGTTCCGGTCGGCCGGCTCGTCCAGCTCCGCCACCGCCCGCACCGCGTCGTCGATCAGTCCCACCACGTGCGGGAACGCGTCCCGGAAGAACCCCGAGATGCGGACCGTCACGTCGATGCGCGGCCGGCCCAGCTCCTCGAGCCCGACCACCTCGAACCCGGTCACCCGCCTCGACGCGTCGTCCCACACCGGACGGCACCCCAGCAGTGCCAGGATCTCGGCGATGTCGTCGCCCTGGGTGCGCATCGCCGACGTCCCCCACACCGTGAGGCCGACGGACTTCGGGTACTCGCCCGTGTCCTGCAGGTACCGCTGCACCAGCGAGTCGGCGAGGGCCTGCCCGACCTCCCAACTCAGCCGTGAGGGAATCGCCTTGGGGTCGACGGAGTAGAAGTTCCGCCCGGTGGGGAGCACGTTGACCAGCCCGCGCGTGGGCGAACCCGACGGTCCCGCCGGGACGTAACCGCCGTCCAGCGCCCGCAGGATGTGCCCGATCTCGTCCGTCGTCCGGGCCAGCCGGGGCACCACCTCCTCGCACGCGAACCGCACCACGGCCACCGCGTCGGGGAGTTCCGTGCCCAGCACCTCGCGCACCAGCGCGGGGACCGTGTCGGCCGACCAGCCGCGCTCCTCCATGCCCTCCGCGATCCGCCGGCACAACCGCTCCAGCAGGTCGATCGCGTCGGCGCCCGTGCGTGCCGGGCCGTCCACCAGATCCGTCAGCTCCACCGGTACCTTCACCGGCGCGCCCGGCTCGGCCAGCAGCTCCTTCTCCACCAGCCCGAAGTACCCGGCCAGTGCGGCTCGCAGGCCCGGCAGCGCGTTCGCCTGCCCGCCCCACACCTGCGAGGCGCGCAGCACCGCCAGGACGAGGTTCACGCGCGGCTCGCCGACCGGGCCGCCGCCGAGAATGTGCAGACCGTCCCTGATCTGCACGTCCTTGATCTCGCACAGATAGCCGTCGATGTGCATGACGAACTGGTCGAAGTCGTCGTCACCCGGCTGGTCGTCGACATGCAGGTCGTGGTGCAGCTCGGCGGCCTTCACCAGGGTCCAGATCTGCGCGCGCACCGCCGGTGCCTTCGCCGGGTCCAGGTCGGAGACCAGCGCGTACTCGTCGAGCAGCTGCTCCAGCTTCGCCAGATCGCCGTAGGTGTCGGCCCGCGCCATCGGCGGCACCAGATGGTCGACGACCGTGGCGTGCCCGCGCCGCTTGGCCTGGGTGCCCTCGCCGGGGTCGTTCACGATGAACGGGTAGATCAGCGGCAGGTCGCCGAGCACCGCGTCCGGCGCGCACCCGGCGCCCAGTCCCAGCCCCTTGCCCGGCAGCCACTCCATCGTGCCGTGCTTGCCCATGTGCACGATCGCGTCGGCGCCGAACCCCCCCTCCGATGCCGCAGCCTCCAGCCAGCGGTAGGCCGCCATGTAGTGGTGCGACGGCGGCATGTCGGGGTCGTGGTAGATCGCGATCGGGTTCTCCCCGAAACCGCGCGGCGGCTGGATCATCACCACGACGTTCCCGAACCGCAGGGACGCCAGCACGATGTCGTCCCCGTCGACGTACAGCGACCCCGGCGGCTCGCCCCACGCCTGACGCATCCCGTCCCGCAGCTCCGGGTCCAGCTTCTCGAACCAGGCCCGGTAGTCCGCCAGCGGCACCCGCGCGGGCGCGGCGGCCAGCTGCTCCTCGGTCAGCCACTCGACGTCGTGACCGCCGGCCCCGATCAGCCGGTGGATCAACTCGTCCCCGCCGGAGGGGTATCCGTCGACCGCGTACCCCGCCTCCCGCAGCGCGTCCAGCACCCGCACCGCCGACGCGGGCGTGTCCAGACCGACCGCGTTGCCGACGCGCGAGTGCTTCGTCGGATAGGCGGTGAAGACGAGCGCGAGCTTCTTCCCGGCGTTCGGCTTGTGCCCCAGCCGGGCGTGCCGTACGGCGATCCCGGCCACCCGCGCGGCCCGCTCCGGGTCGGCGACGTACACCGGGACGTCGTCCGGGCCCTGCTCCTTGAAGGAGAACGGGACCGTGATCAGCCGGCCGTCGAACTCCGGGATGGCGACCTGCATCGCCGCGTCCATGGGGGAGAGGGCGGCGTCGGACTCCTCCCACGCGGCGCGCGACGACGTCAGGCAGAGCCCTTGCAGCACCGGCACGTCCAGGTCGGCGAGCGCCCCGATGTCCCAGGCCTCCTCGTCACCGCCCGCCGACGCCTGCGAGGCGTGCGTGCCGCCGGCCGCGAGCACGGTGGCGACGAGGGTGTCGGCCCCGGCCAGCAGCTCGTACAGTTCCGGGTCGGCGTCGCGCAGCGAACCGCAGTAGACGGGGAGGGCGTTGGCGCCCCGCGCCTCGATCGCGTCGCACAGCGTGTCCACGAAGGCGGTGTTGCCGCTCAGTTCGTGCGCCCGGTAGAAGAGCACGCCGACCGTCGGACGGCCCTGTTCCAGGACACGTTCGCCGTGGACGCCGTACTCCGGCATCTTCCGCGGCTCCTCGAAGCCCTCGCCGGTCAGCAGCACGGTGTCCGACAGGAACCGGGCCAGCTCGGTGAGGTTGTCCGGGCCGCCCTCGACGAGGTACCGCAGCGCCTCCGCCACCACACCGGCCGGCACCGTCGACTCGGCCATCAACTCCGCGTCCGGCACGGCCTCCCCGCCGAGCAGCACCGTCGGGACGCCGGACGCCTTCAGCGCCGCGAGCCCGTCCTCCCAGGCGCGCTTGCCGCCCAGCAGCCGTACGACGGCGAGGTCCGCCCCGTCGAGCAGCGCGGGCAGTTCGTCGGCCACGTCCACGCGGGTCGGGTTGCCGATCCGGTAGGAGGCGCCGGAGGCACGGGCCGCCAGCAGGTCCGTGTCGGCGGTCGACAACAACAACACAGTGCTCATGCGGGCGCTCCCGGTGGAATGAAAGGCAGTCCTTGCGGCGCGCCGGACTCGATGAGCCGCCACAGCGCGTCCGTGTCCGCGTGCTGTTCGATCAGATCGCCGAGCCGGTCGAGCTGCTCCTCGCGCAGCGCGGCGAACGAGGTGTCGGGGGCCGGCACGAAGCGGCGGCCCGCGGCGGCGGCCACCTTGCGCAGGAAGGCCCGCCGGAAACCGTCCGACTCCAGCGAGCCGTGCCAGTGCGTGCCCCAGGTCTTGCCGACCCGGCAGCCGTCCAGGCTGTTCCCGTGGTCATCGGAGATGAACGTCTCTCCCCCCAGCACCTCGGCGATCCCGTGATGGATCTCGTACCCCTCGACGGGCTCCCCGAGGGCCTCCCCGACGGGCCGTGCGAGCGTCTTCTCGCGGGCGAACCGTACCCGCACGGGCAGGATCCCGAGCCCGTCGACCCGCCCCCGCCGGCTCTCGACGTCGTCCTCGATGGACTGCCCGAGGACCTGGAAGCCCCCGCAGATCCCGAGCACGGGCCGACCCTCGGCCGCCCGCCGCCTCAGCGCGTCCGCGAGCCCGCGCTCCCGCAGCCACTCCAGCGCCCGTACGGTCCCGCGGGTGCCGGGCACGACCACGAGGTCGGCGTCGGCCAGTTCCTCGGGACGGTCCACGAACCGCACCACGACGCCCGGTTCGGCGGCGAGCGCGTCCATGTCGGTGAAGTTGGACATCAGCGGCACCGCGCACACGGCGACCCGCAGCACGTCCTCGCCGACCGGCGCGGCCACCGTGGACTCCCGTACGGCGCCCCGCAAGGACACCCGGAGTCCGTCCTCCTCGTCGATGCCGAGCCCGTGCCGGAACGGCAGCACGCCGTACGTCCGCCGCCCGGTCAGGCCGTGCAGCATGTCCAGGCCCGGTTCCAGCAGCGACACGTCGCCCCGGAACTTGTTCACCAGGAACCCGGCGACGAGCTCCTGGTCCTCGGGGGAGAGCAGCGCGACGGTGCCGAAGAAGGACGCGAAGACACCGCCCCGGTCGATGTCGCCGACCACCAGGACCGGCAGCCCGGCGCCCCGGGCGATCCCCATGTTCACGATGTCGGTGCGCCGCAGATTGATCTCGGCCGGGCTGCCGGCCCCCTCACAGATCACCGCGTCATACGTGCCCCGCAACTGCTCCAGACAGTCCAGCACCGTGCCCAGCAGCCGCTGCTGCCGCCCGCCGTGGTACCCGCGCGCGCTCAGCTCGCCGACCGGCTTGCCCAGCAGCACCACCTGGCTGGACCGCTCGCCGCCCGGCTTGAGCAGCACCGGGTTCATCAGCGCCGTCGGCTCGACGCGGCAGGCCTGGGCCTGCATGGCCTGCGCCCGCCCGATCTCCGCACCCTCCCGCGTCACGAACGAGTTCAGCGACATGTTCTGCGCCTTGAACGGCGCGACCTTGACGCCCTGCCGCACCAGCCACCGGCAGATCCCGGCGGTCACCACGCTCTTGCCGGCGTCCGAGGTGGTCCCGGCGACCAGCAGCCCTCCACCGCTCACGATGCACGTCCCTTCATGACGCTCCGCGCGGCGGCACCGACCCCGAGCGCGAGCCAGCCGACCCGCCGTGAGAGCCGTACCGCCCGGTCGATGTCGGCCACGGCGACGGCGCGCCCGCCGCCGTTGAGGACGGGCCGGTGCTCGACCCGCCCGCCGTAGGAGAGGGTCCCGCCGAGCCGTACGCCGAGCGCGCCCGCGAAGGACGCCTCGACCGGCCCGGCGTTGGGGCTCGGATGCCCGGCCGCGTCCGCGCGCCACGCCCGCGCGGCCCCGCGCGGGTCCGGTCCCGCGAGCGCGGCGAGTACGGCGGTCAGCCGCGCCCCGGGCCACCCGGCGACGTCGTCGAGGCGGGCGGAGGCCCAGCCGTAGCGGCGGTGGCGGGGGGACTTGTGGCCGACCATCGCGTCCAGCGTGTTGACGGCCCGGAACCCGAGGAGGCCCGGCACCCCGGCGACGGCGCCCCACACCAGGGCGCCCACCACGGCGTCGGAGGTGTTCTCGGCGACGGACTCGACCACCGCGCGGGCGATCCCGTCGGCGTCCAGCGCCTGCGGGTCCCGGCCGCACAGGTGCGGCAGCCGTGCCCGGGCCGCCTCGACGTCCCCGGCCTCCAGCGCCCGTCCGACGGCGCGGGCCTCACGGGCCAGCGAGGTCCCGCCGACGACGGCCCAGGTGGCGACACCGGTCAGGGCGGCGGAGGCGGCGGGGGAGGAGCGTACACAGCGGGAGGCGAGGCTTCCCAGGGCGACGGCCGAGCCGACGCACACGGCGGTGTGCACCGCGCCCCGGCCCCGGTCGTCCCGCCACAGCACCCGTTCCACGGCAGCCGCGGCCCGCCCGAAAGCGGCGACCGGATGCCCCCGGCGGGGATCGCCGAGCAGCAGGTCGCCGAGGAGGCCGGCGGCGGCGCCGTACGCGAACACGCGATCGGCACCCATGGGTTCAGCCGGTGACGGATCCGGAGGGAGCGGCCCCGGAACGGGGTGGGGTGTCGCTGGTCGACCTCGGCAGGCAGCCGCGCATGGCGTTATGTCCTCACTCAGGGTGTCCACGCCCTGGTTCGACGAGACCGGCGGTGAGAGTTCCTGGCTCCCGGGGTGTTCACCCCGGTGACAGTGGCGGGACCGCGCCGGAATCGCACCGGCTTCCTCTCCTGCCGCCGTAGTGGCTGAGGCAGTCCACCACGGCCCCGGAAGGGCCGTCAACTTGCCGTTGACCTGCGAGGCTGAAGTGTGCTGAGGCCCACAGGGGGACTCCGGTGGGTGAACCGCGAGCGGGGGCGCGCACAGGCGAGCGGGCGGTGCGGGTGCCGAGGCTCCCGCACCGCCCGTCCGTATGGGCGTGGCCCGTGATCAGGCCATGATCAGATAGATGCCGTACCCCACCGCCGCCACGCACGCCGCGAAGCAGGCGTAGGCGCCGGTGACCGCCAGGGCCGCGGACTGGCCCTGCGCGGCGGCCCGCTCGCGGTGGGACAGGCCGTTGATGCCGAGGGTGAACAGGCCCACCAGGGCCACGGTGACCACGAGGCTGACGCCGAAGACGGAACCGAGGGCCGCCCAGTCGATCTTCATGGTGCTCTTCTTCCTTCGTACCGGGGCTACCGGGTCGCGGTCAGACGGTGGTCGGGGCCGCCGGGTCGGCGAGGGCCGGCGCCGGGATGGTGGCCGAGAGCTCCTCGGTCACGGTGCCCGTGGGAGGCGGGGTGACCGCGGCCATGGCCGCGGTGACCACACCGGCCGGCTCCTCGTCGGCGGCATCGGTGCCGTTGACGTTGGTGTGGTCGACGACCTCGCGCCGGGACAGCTTCCAGATCGCGGCACTGGAGGCGATCAGGAAGACGGCCACGAGGGCGGTGCCCCAGTCGCCGAAGCCGCAGACCCACTCGGCGAGCGCCGCGACCAGGGCCGCCGCCGGCAGCGTCAGACCCCAGGCGATGAACATCCGGGTGGCCGTCGACCAGCGGACGACACCGCCCTTGCGGCCCAGGCCCGCGCCCATCACGGAACCGGAAACGGAATGCGTGGTGGAGAGGGAGAAGCCGAGGTGCGAGGAGGCCAGGATGACCGTCGCGGCGCTGGTCTGGGCGGCGAAACCCTGCTGCGGCTGGAGATCGGTCAGGCCCTTGCCCATGGTGCGGATGATGCGCCAGCCGCCGAGGTAGGTGCCGAGCGCGATGGCGAGGCCCGCGGAGAGGATGACCCACAGCGGCGGGTCGGAGTCGGGGGTGACGGCACCGCCGGCGACCAGGGCGAGGGTGATGATGCCCATCGTCTTCTGGGCGTCGTTGGTGCCGTGGGCCAGGGAGACCAGGCCGGCGGAGGCGATCTGTCCGGCGCGGTAGCCCTTCTCGGAGGCCTTGCCGTCGGCCTTCCTGCCCAGGCGGTAGGTCAGCCGGGTGGCGAACATCGCGGCGACGCCGGCCACCAGCGGGGCGGCGATCGCGGGGAGCAGGACCTTGGTGACGAGGACGTCGCCGTGGACCGCGCCGAGACCGGCGGAGGCGACGGCGGCGCCGATCAGGCCGCCCATGAGGGCGTGCGAGGAACTGGACGGCAGACCGACCAGCCAGGTCAGGAGGTTCCAGAGGATCGCGCCGACCAACGCGGCGAAGATGACCTCGGGACGGATGCCGGCCTCGTCGACGAGGCCCTTGGAGATCGTGTTGGCGACCTCCACCGAGAGAAAGGCGCCCACAAGGTTCAGCACGGCGGACATGGCCACCGCGACCTTGGGTTTGAGTGCACCGGTCGAAATGGTCGTTGCCATCGCGTTCGCGGTGTCGTGGAAACCGTTCGTGAAATCGAACGCGAGTGCGGTTACCACCACAATCGCGAGGATCAGCGAGAAGCTTTCCATTTACCCAGGCAATCGTTCGAGGTCATTGGCTGGTCGAACGTAAGTAACCAGGATGAACGGAAGATGAACTGGAACGGGCATCGTGGTGACCGTAAGAGGGGGTGGAGGCTCCGCCGGATGGAGTGAGGCCGCCTGGCAGGATCACGGCATGACTGAGCAGCGGTGGGACGGGCGGGGGGCGCGGGGCAGGCGCGTGCGCGAGGAGGAGGCGCACGCCTGGGCGGAACTGGTCGGGACCGCGCGCCGGACCGTCGCCGACGGGCTCGTCGTCGGCACCTCCGGCAACGTCTCGGTGCGGGTCGGCGGGACCGTCCTGGTCACGCCGTCGGGAGTACCGTACGACCGGCTGACGCCGGACGACGTGACGGGCGTCGACCTCACCGGCCGGCAGGTCCTCGGCTCGCTCGTCCCCACCAGCGAGCTGCCCATGCATCTGGCCGTGTACCGGACGACCGGGGCGCGCGCCGTCGTGCACACGCACGCGGTGCACGCGACGGCCGTCTCCACGCTCGTCGACGAGCTGCCGCTGATCCACTACATGGCGGCGGCGCTCGGCGGGCCCGTCCGGGTCGCCCGCTACGCGACGTACGGCACGGACGAACTGGCCGAGAACATGCTCCGCGCCCTCGACGGCCGCACCGGCTGCCTCCTGCGGAACCACGGCACCGTCACCCACGGCACGACCCTCACCCGGGCCTACGACCGCACGGCCCAGCTGGAATGGATGTGCCGCCTCTGGCTGACCGCGTCCTCGGTCCCCGGCCTGTCCCCGCACCTGCTGACCCCGGAACAACTGACGGAGGCGGGCGAACGCCTGCGGGGGTACGGGCAACACGCCGGCCCGTCCGGTGATTGAGGGCGAGGTCCGTTCGGGGCCGGAAGGGGGTCCGGGGGCGCAGGCCCCAGGGGCGGGAGGGGGAGGGGCGGCGGGGGCGAGAACCCCACCCCGGCGACCCCACGCCCGCGTGACCGCGCCCCACGGACGGGAGATGTGCGGGCGCAGGCCGGCTGTGCCGTGTCCGCTGGCCGGGTACACGTTCCGACATGACACTGGAGAACGTGCGCACTGCCAGAGCGACGGCCGCTGCCGTCACCGCCGTGATAGGGGCCGGCGCCGCCGCGGTGGCCGTCGGCCGGTTCGCCAGCGACGCCGCGCTCAGGACGCCCCCGGGCGGGCCCCTGCCCACCGAACCCGGACTCACCGTCCACGCCACCGCCGCCGGCCAGGTCGCCCTCACCAGGGATCTCGCCACGCTGCGGCCCGGACGTCACGGTCTCGCCGGTGACGGCTTCCACGCGGTCGTCGGACCCGTGCTGCCCGGCCCCCCGGACTCCGCCGACACCGTCGTACGCCGCCTCGAACGCGTCACGTACGGCACCCTGGAGCCCGGCGACCGTGCCTGGCTCACCCCGAACCTGTACGTCGGCGACCCGGGCAGCGCCCTCGGCCTGGACCACACCGGTCTCGACATCCCCGGCGAACTCGGACCGCTGCCCGCATGGTTCGTGCCGGGTGCCCGGGACACCTGGGTGATCGCCGTCCACGGCCTCGGCACCACCCGGGAACACACCATGAACCTCATGGAGTTCCTGCACCGCCACCGCTTCCCGGTGCTCGCCCCCGCCCACCGGGGAGACCCCGGCGCGCCGCGCTCCCCGGACGGCCTCAGCCACCTCGGCGAGACGGAGTGGCGCGATCTCGACGCGGCGCTCCACCACGCCGTGGACTCCGGCGCCCGGCAGGTCGTCCTGTACGGCTGGTCCACCGGCGCGACCATGGCGCTGCGCGCCGCCGCCCGCTCCGAGGTACGCGCACGCGTCGCCGGTATCGTCCTGGACTCCCCGGTGCTCAGCTGGGAGGCGACCCTGCGCGCCCTCGCCAGGGCCCGGCACACCCCGGGCGCGCTGCTGCCGCTCGCGGTCCGCGCCGCCCAGGGACGCACGGGCCTGTACGGCGACCGCAGGCCCGGCGCCGTCCACCTGGACCGGATCGCGGTCCCCACGCAGATCTTCCACGGCCCCGACGACACGGTGGCGCCCTGGCGGTTCTCCCGCCGCCTCGCCGCCGACCACCCGAACACCATCACCCTGCACGCCGTCAGGGACGCCCCGCACGGCGCGATGTGGAACGCCGACCCGGGGGCCTACGAAGAGGCGCTGCGGCGCTTCCTCACGCCCCTGATGTGACCGCGCGGAGGGAGCGCCGGACAGCCGGTGCCGGGGATTCCGTTTAAGGCCGTACCAGTGGCCTGAATCCCTCCCTCCGACCGCGTCCGGGGCCGAGACGCGAGCCGCCTGGGCGTTCCCGTCGGCATTCCGTTTGGGTTTTCGGACCGTCAACCGGAAGACTGCACCCGTGACGTCCCGTATCCCGCGCGACTCCAGGCTCCGACTCGTCCGCCCGCGACCCCTGGCCGCCGCCCCCACAGCGGTCAACCAGCGGCGCTCGCGCCGCCCCGCGCCACGACCCCCGGAGGGCACGCCGGCACCGGCGGAGCTGGCCAGAATGGCACGCTCCGGTCTGGCCGCCGCGGCCCGCGTCGCCCGCTGGGCCGACGCCGCCCTCGGCCCCGGCGGGGACAGCGCCACCGCCGACGGCAAGGCCACCCTCTCCGACGCGACCGCCGAACGGGCGGCCTGTGCTCTGGGCCTGACCCCCGCTCAGGTCCGCGCCGACTGGGACACCGCCCGCCTGGCCGGCCTCATCGAGGTGCACGGCGACAGCGCCCGCCCGGGCTGGCGGCTGCGCGCCTGGGACCGCGACGACAGTGCCGTGCTGCGCGGCTGGGTCGCCCTCTGCGACGCCTGGTCGCTCGCCCACCCGGAACCCGAGGAGTACGAGGCCGCCGCCGTCGCCGAGGCCGTCACGGCCATGCCGCAGGTCCTCTCCTTCCTCCAGCTCTCCGCCGGCCCGGTGCCCGTACCCCAGCTCCTCGACCTCCTCCAACAACGAGTCACCGAACTCCGCACGGAACGCTGCGAGGTCGACTACACCCCGCAGCCCGAGCCCGGCTCCGGGTCCGGCCGGGAACTCAGACCCAGGGTGCCGCTTCAGCGGCCCCGCCCCGCGCTCGCCGGGCCGGCCGCCGCCGACGCCCCCCTCGAGCCGCTGCTCGACTGGGCGCTGCGTGCCCTCGCCTCCGTCGGCGCCCTCACCTACGGCGACGGACAGGCCACGCTCACCCCGCTCGGCAGCTGGGCGGTGTGGGTCAAGCTGGAGCAGATCTGCGTCGCCGCGCAGAGCCCCGCCGGGAACATCGAGCAGGGTGCCGAGGACATGCTGCGCGGCTGCGCCCAGCTGCGCCCCAACGCGGCCCGCGCCGAATACCGCGCCTGGCTCGCCGCCAGGCCGGTCGGCAGCGCCGTCACGGAGCTGATCGACGCCGCCCGGGGCGAGGACGCCCTGCTGCGCGGCCTCGCCTTCGAGGCGCTGCGCGTGGTCGGCTCCCCGGCCGAGCCCGAGGTCCGCGCCGTGCTCGACGAGCCGACGCTGCGGCCGTACGCCCTGCTGTGGCTCGCCGAGCACGACGGCGCCGACCCCGAGGACGCCCACGAGGTCCTCACCCGCGAGGAGGCCACCTGGCTGTGGGTGGACACCGCGGCCGCCGTCGCCGACCACGGCGAGGCCCCGCTGCTGGTCCGCCATCTGGAGTCCGCGGTCCAGCCGACCGTCCCCGCGCTGCTCACCGAGGTACGCGCCGTCGGCCACCCGCGCACCGTCCAGGTCCTGGTCGCCCTGGCCGCCGCCCACCCCGACCCGGCCCTGGCCAAGGCGGTCCGCCGAGCCGCCTTCCAGGTCCACACCGGCGGCTGACCGGGTTCCGGGTTCCGGGTTCCCGTCCCGGGCGCGTACGCGCCGAAGCCTCAGATGCCGCCGAGGCCGCGGAAGCCCGTGGTCCTGGTCCGCCGGTGGTGCGCGTCGGCGTCGTCCACGACGGCGTACACCACCGGCCGGACCCGCGCCCTTCACCCCGCCGCGCCCCTTCGTGCCCGGCGGCACCACGCCGTCGCCCCGCGCCGGCTCGGCGCGCACCACCGTGCCGTCCCCGCCCGCGCACCGACGGCTCCGTGAGGCCGAGAGCCTCCGTGAGCCGCCCGGCCCGGCGCCGGCCGCCGACGACCGCCGGGCACACCCGCGCCCGGAAAAGTGGTTGCACGGCCCCGTTAGAATGGCTCGTATGGCCATTCTCCTCGCGCATTAGACGGCGGGAACGTCCTCAGCCGCCCACCGCCACCCCATACCTGCCCTGGAGTCTGTCCGTGATCTCCGCCTCCGGCATCGAGCTGCGCGCCGGTGCCCGTGTCCTCATCGAAAGCGCCACCTTCCGCGTCGCCAAGGGCGACCGCATCGGCCTCGTCGGCCGCAACGGCGCAGGCAAGACCACCCTCACCAAGGTCCTCGCCGGCCAGGGCATCCCCGCCGGCGGTACCGTCACCCGCTCCGGCGAGGTCGGCTACCTGCCCCAGGACCCGCGCACCGGCGACCTCGACGTCCTCGCCCGTGACCGCATCCTCTCCGCCCGCGGTCTCGACGCACTGATCCGCAAGATGCGCGACAACGAGCAGCGCATCGCCAACGGCCAGGGCGCCACCCGCGAGAAGGCGCTCAAGCAGTACGAGCGCCAGGAGACCGAGTTCCTCACCAAGGGCGGGTACGCCGCCGAGGCCGAGGCCGCCACCATCGCCGCCGCGCTGAACCTGCCCGACCGCGTGCTCGGCCAGCCCCTGCACACCCTCTCCGGCGGTCAGCGCCGCCGCGTCGAGCTCGCCAGGATCCTGTTCTCCGACGCGGACACCCTGCTGCTCGACGAGCCGACCAACCACCTCGACGCCGACTCGATCGTCTGGCTGCGCGACTACCTCAGGTCCTACCGCGGCGGCTTCATCGTGATCTCCCACGACGTCGACCTGGTCGAGACGGTCGTGAACAAGGTGTTCTACCTGGACGCCAACCGCGCGCAGATCGACGTCTACAACATGGGCTGGAAGCTCTACCAGCAGCAGCGCGAGGCGGACGAGAAGCGTCGCAAGCGCGAGCGGCAGAACGCCGAGAAGAAGGCGTCCGCGCTGCATTCGCAGGCCGACAAGATGCGCGCCAAGGCCACCAAGACCGTCGCCGCGCAGAACATGGCCCGCCGGGCGGACAAGCTGCTGGCCGGCCTGGAGGCCGAGCGGAAGTCCGACAAGGTCGCCAAGCTGCGCTTCCCCGAGCCGTCCCCGTGCGGCAAGACCCCGCTCATGGCGGAGGGACTGTCGAAGTCCTACGGCTCGCTGGAGATCTTCACCGACGTCGACCTGGCCATCGACAAGGGTTCCCGCGTCGTCATCCTCGGCCTCAACGGCGCGGGCAAGACCACCCTGCTCCGTCTCCTCGGCGGCGCCGAGAAGCCCGACACCGGCCGGGTCATCGAGGGTCACGGCCTCAAGCTGGGCTACTACGCGCAGGAGCACGAGACCCTCGACCCGGAGCGCACGGTCCTGGAGAACATGCGCTCCGCCGCCCCCGACCTCGACCTCGTCGAGGTCCGCAAGACGCTCGGCTCGTTCCTGTTCTCCGGCGACGACGTCGACAAGCCGGCCGGTGTCCTCTCCGGCGGCGAGAAGACCCGTCTGGCGCTGGCGACCCTCGTGGTCTCCTCGGCCAACGTGCTGCTCCTCGACGAGCCCACCAACAACCTCGACCCGGCCAGCCGCGAGGAGATCCTCGGCGCGCTGCGCACGTACAAGGGCGCGGTCGTCCTCGTCACGCACGACGAGGGTGCCGTCGAGGCGCTCCAGCCGGAGCGGATCATCCTGCTGCCGGACGGCGTCGAGGACCTGTGGGGCGCCGACTACGCGGACCTGGTCGCCCTCGCCTGAGAGACGTCAGCCGGGGTTGATCGAAGGTGTGATCCACCGCGTATGGATCATTCGGCCCATCGGTGATCCATCATTCGTGTGAGATCTCCTCATCCCGAAGTGTGTCCTACACGGATTTCGCGGCCGAGCCCCCGGCGAACCGGGGCTCGGCCGTTACGCCTTTCTGACCTGGCACTTCGTGGAAGAACCCGTTCGGAGGCACCGCCGGCACATCGCGGAATATTTGATTCCGTATGTGGGGACGCACTCCCGTCGTCACAACCTTGTCTCACGGACCTTGCCGAATGGGTGGCCATGAGGGCCGGGAGGGGTGATCATGAGGAGACCAGAGCGCACTTCCCATGAGGAGGCACGGGTGGCCGAGACTCTGAAGAAGGGCAGCCGGGTGACCGGCGCCGCGCGCGACAAGCTCGCGGCAGACCTGAAGAAGAAGTACGACGCCGGTGCGAGCATCCGGGCGTTGGCCGAGGAGACCGGCCGCTCGTATGGCTTTGTGCACCGCATGCTCAGCGAGTCGGGCGTCACGCTGCGAGGGCGTGGCGGGGCGACACGGGGCAAAAAGGCCCCTTCGGCCTGACCCCGGGCGCCCCGAGAACCCGATGGTGGCCACCCGGTCGGCCGACTGACCGGCCGGGTGGTTACTGTGCAGTCACTTGGATGACCGCACCCATCGGAGGCGCCCCATGGCTTCGTCCGCCCAGAACCTCGGTCCCGTACTCGACAAGGACGGCGTACGGCTCACCGTCGACGACGCGATCGCCACGGTGACGCTGACCAACCCGGCCAAGCGCAACGCGCAGAGCCCCGCTCTGTGGCGGGCGCTGACCGAGGCGGGCCGGCTGCTGCCCGGCTCCGTCCGGGTCGTGGTGCTGCGCGGTGAGGGCAAGTCCTTCTCCGCCGGGCTCGACCGGCAGATGTTCACGCCCGAGGGAATCGAGGGCGAGCCGTCGTTCATCGACCTGGCGCGTCGCGACGACGCCGCGCTGGACGCGACCATCGCCGAGTACCAGGAGGCGTTCACCTGGTGGCGGCGCAGCGACATCGTGTCCGTCGCGGTCGTCCAGGGACACGCCATCGGGGCCGGGTTCCAGCTGGCCCTCGCCTGTGACCTGCGCGTCGTCGCGGACGACGTGCAGTTCGCCATGCGCGAGACCAGCCTCGGCCTCGTCCCCGACCTGACCGGTACGCATCCGCTGGTCGGCCTCGTCGGCTACGCCCGGGCGCTGGAGATCTGCGCGACCGGGCGCTTCGTCACGGCCGAGGAGTCCGTGAACACCGGCCTGGCCAACGTCGCCGTGCCCGTGGCCGAACTGGACGCGACGGTCCAGGACCTCGTCGCGGCCCTGCTGGCCGCCCCCCGCGACGCCGTCATCGAAACCAAGTCCCTGCTCCGCGGCGCCCTGACCCGCACCTACGACGACCAACGCACCGCCGAACGAGCAGCCCAGTCCCGCCGCCTGCGCGACCTGGCCGGCCTGGGCGAATAACCCGCCGCTCTCCGTCGTACCCGCGGGCAGTCGTGCCTCCATGCCTTCGCTCCCGCGGGCAGTCGTGCCGCTTGGGCGGCACGGGTGGGCGCGACGGCACCCCGCAAGTGCCGGGCTGCGCGAACACCCCACCCCAGCGGACCACCCCGGTCAGTCGACCGCTGTGATCAGCACGGCCACCGTGGGCCCACCCGGCAGAGCGGACGCCACCGCTGAACGAACGCCCCGGGCCACGTCCAGAGGCCGGGCATCCGCCAAAACCGCGAGGTCCACCCGCGCGTGGCGGCGGGGCAGGCTGGTGCCACCCGGGTGTTCAGCCAGGTGCACGGAGCGGCCCAGCGCGCCCGTCAACCGGCTCACCCCCGGCACGGCGCGCGCCGCCACCGCGACACGACCCGCCTCGGAGCCGGAATCCGACGGCTCGGGTCCCGACTCCCGCACAGGCTCCGCAACCGGCACCGGCTCCGGCTCCGCGTCCAGCAACTCCGTCACCCGCAGATCCACCTCCGTGACGGTCAGCCCGATCCGCTCCGGCGCCACCTCCGCCAGCACCGCACGCAGACGCGACGCCGTCACCGGCAGCGGCCGTGCCGCCGTGGCCGCGAACTCGACGGTCAGCCGCAACGCCCCCGGCGGCAGCGCGCTCGCCGGAGCCGGCACGACGGACTCGCCCGCCCCCTCGGGATCGGCGAGCCCGATCCGCACACCGTCCAGGCGTACGCCCGGCACGTCCCGTACCACCGCGCGCCGCAGGACCGTCTCCGCCGCCCCCTCCGCGATCCACGCGCCGTCGCGCGGTCCCCCCAGGGGCAGGATCCTGCCCAGCCCCACCTGGTGCCGCACCGCCCGAGTCCACCGGTCCGCCGTCATTCCTCCAGCCTGACGCATCTACGGCGCGGTAGCGGGCAACCGCGCATACCGTGGTCGAAGGAGGACGATCGAAGGGACGCACGGCGATGACCGACATGACCGAGGGAGGCCCGGTACGGGCCCCCGACCCGGAGAAGAACCTCTTGGAGACCACCCCCCGCAAGAGCCAGGGAACCCGGCGCGGCGGAGGTGACCCCGCGACCCGTGGCCGTACCACCATCGCCGACGGTGTCGTGGAGAAGATCGCGGGGCTGGCCGCGCGGGACGTGCTCGGCGTGCACACCATGGGCAGCGGCCTGTCACGGACCTTCGGCGCCGTACGCGACCGGGTGCCCGGCGGCTCGAAGTCGGTGACGCGCGGTGTGAAGGCCGAGGTCGGCGAATTGCAGACCGCGCTCGACCTGGAGATCATCATCGACTACGGCGTGTCCATCGCCGACGTCGCCAGGGCCGTACGGGAGAACGTCATCGCGGCGGTCGAGCGGATGACCGGCCTGGAGGTCGTCGAGGTCAACATCGCGGTGAGCGATGTGAAGCTGCCCGAGGAGGAGGACGAGGAACCGGAGACCCGCCTTCAGTGAGGCTCGGCGAGCGGAGGAGCGCACCATGAACACGGCCGTGGTCGGCATGATCGCCGGCATGGCGTTGGGCTTCGCCGGATACTTCGGCGGATTCGGAGCTTTCCTGCTGGTGGCGGCCCTGGGCGCCGTCGGGTTCGTCGTCGGGCGGTTCCTCGATGGAGACCTGGAACCCGGCGACTTCTTCCGTCCCCGTGACGAACGGCGGCGGTGACGGCGGTGAGCACGATCGCAGGGCCCGGCCGGGGGGCGGCCGCCGTCGCGCCGGGTGAGCGCGGGGCGACCAGGATCGCCGACCGGGTGGTCGCGAAGATCGCCTCGCAGGCGGCCCGCGAGGCGGTCGGCCCCCTGCCGCCGGGCGCCGCCCCGCCGAGCGCCACGGTGGTGGTACGCCATGAGGCCGTCCGGGTCCGGGTGCACGTCGAACTCGACTACCCCGGTGACATCGGCGGACGGTGCGCGCGGGTGCGGAGCCAGGTGGTCGCCCGGGTGCGCGCCCTGGCGGGGATGCGTGTGCCGGAGGTCGTCGTCCTGGTCGAACGGCTGCACCTGACGGCCGCGCCGGAAGCGGCTCGGGGGAGGTCGTGATGAGCGATCCCGAGGGCACGGTCCCGGAGCAGGACCCGCCGCCCGCGGACGTGCCCGGCGGCTCCGGGGGGCACCGGCGCTTCTGGTCGGCCCGCCGGGCCCCCGCGGGTCTGGTCGCGCTGCTGACCCTGTTGATCACGGGCGCTTTCCTGTACGACGTCGCCGCCGTGCGGGCCCACCGCTCCGCGCTGGGCTGGCGCCGGGAACTGGCCCGGCAACTCGCCGAACGGCCCCTGGACGACATCTGGGTGCTGACCGGAGCGGGTGTCGCCACCGCCCTCGGACTCTGGCTGCTGCTGCTCGCCCTGACACCCGGTCTGCGCGCCCTGCTCCCGATGCGCCCCACGGATCCCGGCGTCCGCGCGGGACTGCACCGGGACGCCGCCGCCATGGTGCTGCGGGACCGGGCCCTGGAGGTGGCCGGCGTACGGTCGGTGCGGGTCAGGGTGAAACGCGCCCGCGCGGACGTCCGCGCGGTGTCGCACTTCCGTGAACTGGACGACGTACGGGCCGACTTGACCGTGGTGCTCGACGACGCCGTGGAGGGGCTCGGCCTGGTCCGGCCGCCCTCGCTGTCGCTGCGCGTGCGGCGGCCCGGCCGGAAGGGGCGGTAGGGGTGCTCAAGGGTGTCAACCGGGTGCTGCTCGGGGTCGTGGGGCTGGTGCTGGTCGTCCTCGGCGGGTCCGTGCTGGCGATCGGGCTGGGGGCGCCGGCGCCTTCCTGGTGGCCGCACGACGGGCGGCACGATGTGCTGCTGGACGAGGCCGAGCGGACCCGGTGGCGGGACGACGGCTGGTGGTGGCCGGCCGTCATCGCCGTTCTCGCCGTCCTGGTCCTGCTCTCCCTGTGGTGGCTGCTCGCGGTGCTGCGCCGGCGGCGACTGACCGAGGTGCTGCTCGACACCGGTGACGACGAGGGCGCGTCACTGCGCGGAAGTGCCCTGGAACAGGCCCTCGCCGAGGAGGTGAGCCACCTGGACGGCGTAGCCCGGGCCCACGTCCTCCTCACCGGCCGCCGAGGCACCCCCAGAACCCGGATACTCCTCCGTCTGCGACCCCACATCGACCCCGGAACCACCCTGCGATCCCTGGAGAAGGGCCCCCTCACCCACGCCCGGGACTCCGCGGGCCTCGCCGCCCTCCCCACGGAGGCCCGCCTGCACACCGTCAAACACGGCCCCGAACGAGTGACCTGACCCGTGCCCCGGCTCACCGCGGGCAATCGTGCCGCAGGGCGGCACGGGTGGGCGGTGGGGGTTCCTCCCGCACCGGAACAGCGCACCCACCGGACCCGCGAGGCGTCAGAACCCGTGCCGCACCCCGCCGTCCACCGGCACCATCACCCCGGACAGGTAGGACGCCGCCGGCGACAGCAGGAACGCCGCCGCACGCCCGAACTCCGCAGGGCTCCCGTACCGCCGCAACGGAATCCGCGACTCCGCCGCCCGCCGGGTAGCCTCCGGATCGGCGGACAGGGCATCCAGCTCCCGCACCCGATCCGTATCGATACGCCCGGGAAGCAGCCCCACCACCCGAATTCCCCGCGGCCCCAACTCGTCCGCCAGCGACTTCGCGAACCCGGCCAGCCCCGGCCGCAGCCCGTTGGAGATGGTCAGCCCGGGAATCGGCTCGTGCACCGACCCCGACAGCACGAACCCGATGACACCCCCCTCGCCCAACTCCGCCGCGGCCGCCCGAGCCATCCGCACCGCCCCCAGGAACACCGACTCGAACGCCGCCTGCCACTGCTCGTCGGTGGTGTCGGCGACGAACCCCGGCGGCGGCCCGCCCACGCTGACGAGGATGCCGTCGAAGCGCCCGAACCGCTCCCGCGCGGTGGCGATCAGCCGCGCCGGCGCCTCGGGGTCGGCGTTGTCGACGGCCACCCCGACCGCGTCCGGCCCCAGCGCGGACGCCGCCTGAGCGACGGACTTCTCCTCCCGCCCCGTGACGACCACCTTCGCGCCGTCGGCGACGAGCTCCCGCGCGGAGGCGTTGCCCAGCCCGCGGGTCGCCCCGGTGACGACGTACACCCGGTCCTTCAGTCCAAGATCCATGGTCCTATCCTGCCCCCTCGCCGCCGAACAGGGCGAGGGCGGTGTTCACCAGGCCGATGTGGCTGAACGCCTGCGGGAAGTTGCCCATCAGCCGCCCGCTCACCGGGTCGTACTCCTCCGACAGCAGACCCACGTCGTTGGCGAGTCCCATCAGCCGCTCGAACAGCGCGCGCGCCTCCTTCGTCCTGCCGGTCATGTGCAGGGCGTCCGCGAGCCAGAACGAACACACCAGGAACGTGCCCTCCTGACCGGGCAGTCCGTCGACGGCCGTGGCATCCGGGGTGTAACGGTGCAGGAACCCGTTCTGTCCCAGCTCCGCGTGGACCGCGTCGATGGTGCCGAGCACCCGGGGATCGTCGGGCGGCAGAAAACCCACCCGGGGGATCAGCAGCAGCGCGGCGTCGAGTTCACGCGAGCCGTACGACTGCGTGAACGTGTTCCGCGCGGGGTCGTAGCCCTTCGCGCACACCTCCCGGTGCACCTCGTCGCGCAGCGCCCGCCAGCCGTCCAGGTCCCCGTCCAGGTCCGGGTCGTCCTCCAGCGTGCGCACCGCGCGGTCGGCGGCCACCCACACCATCACCTTGGAGTGCACGAAGTGGCGCCGGCCGCCGCGCACCTCCCACAGCCCCTCGTCCGGCTGTCGCCACGCCGTGCGCAGGAAGTCCATCAGCACCGACTGCAACGCCCACACGTCCGGCTGCGCGGACAGCCCCGAACTCCGCGCCAGCGCCAGGGAGTCCATGACCTCGCCGTACACGTCCAGCTGGAGCTGGTTCACGGCGTCGTTGCCGATCCGTACGGGCGCGGCGCCGCCGAAACCGGACAGCCACGGCAGTTCGAACTCCGGCAGCCGCCGCTCTCCCGCGAGCCCGTACATGATCTGCAGGTCCGCCGGATCGCCCGCGACCGCGCGGAGCAGCCAGTTGTGCCAGGCCTCCGCCTCGTCCTGGAACCCGGCGGCCAGCAGCGCGTTCAGGGTCAGGGTGGAGTCGCGCAGCCAGCAGAAGCGGTAGTCCCAGTTGCGTACCCCGCCCGGCTCCTCCGGCAGCGAGGTGGTGGGCGCGGCGACGATGCCGCCGGTGGGGCGGTAGGTGAGCGCCTTGAGGGTGATCAGTGACCGGACGACCGCGTCCCGGTGCGGACCGTCGTAACGGCACTGGGCCGCCCAGGCGCGCCAGTCCGTGACGCTGTGCCGCAGCGAGGAGTACGGGTCGACCAGCGGGGGCCGCGGCTCGTGGGAGGGGTGCCAGGTGAGCACGAACGCGACCCGCTCGCCCTCCCGCACCGTGAACTCGGAGACGGTGCGCCGGTCCTCGCCCCAGGTGTCCACGTCCGGGACGCTGCGCAACCACGCCGAGTCCGGCCCGGCCACCGCCACCCGGTGGCCGTCCGCCTTGCGCACCCACGGCACGACCGAGCCGTAGTCGAAGCGCAGCCGCAGCGTGCTGCGCACGGTCACCTCACCCCGTACACCCTGCACGATCCGCACCAGGTCGGGCGCGCGGTGGCGCTGCGGCATCAGGTCGGTGACCAGTACCGCCCCCTCGAGGGTCTCCCACTCGGTGTCCAGGACCAGTGTGTCCTCGCGGTAGGAGCGGCGGGCGCACCGGTCCGCGCCGGCCGGCGCGATCCGCCAGTGCCCGTTGTTCTCGTCCCCGAGCAGCCGCGCGAAGCAGGCCGCCGAGTCGAAGCGGGGCAGGCAGAGCCAGTCGACCGAGCCGTCCGTGCCCACCAGGGCAGCGGTCTGTTCGTCGCCGATGAGCGCGTAGTCCTCGATACGGTGCACGGGATGCGGGTTCCCGGCAGTCGGGGGCGGCAATCAGGGCTGGAGCCGGGGAGTGACGGACCGTCGGCCGACGCGCCGTCGCCGCAGAAGATGACACCGGGGTCCGAGGGGGCCTGGTTGAGCACCCGCATACCGATCAGCGAGGGCGACGGCGACGAGCACGGCGAGGACGAGCCGCCGCCGGCGTTCGCGGCGCAGCCACTCGCCGCACGCGGTGCGGTAGGCGTCGGACAGCACCCCGCCGGCCAGGGCCTGGAGGGCATCGCGCAGTTCGCGTTCGGTGCGGTCCGCGCCCGGCGGACGCGGCTCGGTCCGGTCGCGCACCGCGTGTACAGACCGACCGCCACCGCCGGGAAGATCTGCAGGATCCACACCCCGCCGAGCAGCCAGGTCCAGCCGGCGCCGAGGCTCCGGTCGGCCGGCGCCCAGCCCTCCAGCTGGGGCAGCCTCTCGCTCGGCCGCAGCCGTCGCGCGGTGATCGGCGAGCAGCGACGCCCCGCCGATCACGGCGAGGAACGTCGCGGTCATGGCTCCATCGGCCATGCGTCACCGTCCTTGGTGTGCTGTGCCCTCGGGGAGAGTTGCGAGCACGGCCCCTCCGGATGACAACAGACCGGTGGGACATCCATCCGGTACGCCGCGGCACTCTCGCACAGACCGCCCCGAACCGGGAGAGAAGCGCAGGTCACAGCACGGACCGGTCATTCCCGGCTACGACGCGGCTCCGGCCGGGGCCGCTACACCGCCGCCGGCTCCGTCTCCTCGGCGTCCGTCTTCTCGGCCGCCGCCCGGACCCGCTCCCGGGCCTCGCGGCGGACCAGCACGAACCAGCCGACCGGCACGGCCGCCGCGAACAACCACCACTGGACGGCGTACGCGTAGTTCAGCGCCGAGTTCTCCTTGCCGGGGTTCCCGAGCCGCTCCGGGGTGCCGTCCTTCGGTTCGGGCGCCGTCTGCGCCACATAGCCGCCGAGCACCCGGGCATCGAGGCGCTCCGCCTCCTGCTCGCTGTTGATCAGCATGATCTGCCGGTCCGGCAGACCCTTCAGGTCCTTGATGCCGCTCGCCTCGGTCGTCTCGTCCGGCATCAGCCGGCCCTTGATCGTGATCTCGCCGCGCGGCGGCGCGGGGACCTCCGGGAACGCGGTCTGGCCCGTCTCTCCGGGGATCCAGCCCCGGTTGACGAGCAGGACCTTGCCGTCGGTGAGGACGAAGGGGGTGAGGACGTGGAAGCCGACCCGGTCGTCGGCGTTGGTACGACGGCGGACGACGACCTCGGCATCGGTGTCGAATTGCCCCTCGGCGGTCACGGTGCGGTACCGCTCGGTGCGCGTCACGGCGCGTCCGGGAGCGGCCAGCCACTCCACGGGCACCGGATCGGCGGCCAGTGCGTCGGCGACCAGCTGGTTCCGGGCGGCGCGCTCCTTGTAGCGGTCCATCTGCCATATGCCCAGCTTGATCATCGTGGGGATGAGAAGCAGGGCGACCAGTGTGATGATCACCCATTGGCGGGACGACAGGAAGCGGTACACCCCACGACCGTACAACTCGGTCGCGGGGTGCATTCAGGCGGGTACGTCCATTCACACCCGGTCGACGATCCCCGCCTTTCCCTCCGCGCGGGCGCAGTGGGCGCCGCAGTACCAGTGACCGTCGGCCTCGACGCCCTGGCCGATGATCTGCACCCGGCAGTGCTCGCAGATCGGGGCCATGCGGTGGATCGCACAGGAGAAGCAGCCGAAGACGCGCATTCTCCTCTCCTGTGAAATTGGTGCCTCATTGGAGAGGGGTGAGCTGCCACGGACACCCCGGAGTCTGCGACCTCTCCGACTGACCGGTTCCCAACGGTCGGTCCGGCGACTGGTCAGGCTGTCGGCGGCTCTCTCATCGGGAGTAAGACAGAAGAAGGGAAAGGCGCCACTCCCACCCCCGTCCAGACCGCTGAGGAGGCGGCTCCGCTCGCCCCTGAGAGCGACGAGGATTCCACGCCCGGTAGCGTCTGACCTGGGTCTGGTCGAGTGGGACGGTGGATTTCGAGTCCTGGAAGTCGTCCTCCGCCTTCCGTCTCCTCCCGGCGATCTCGACCAGGTCGGTCAGGGGGCAGGGACGGCCCTCGGGCGCGTAGGCGTAGAAGTGCGCGATCTCGCTCGGGTCGGCGATGGAGCGGCGGATGAGCAGCCATCGGCGCGGGTGGTCGGCGGCGATCCAGGCCCAGTCGTAGTGGCGAGGGCCCTTCGCGCCCATTTGGCCATTTGAGCGTTAAGGCTGTTGACCTTGGTGGTCCCAAGCGCTGGCGTGACTTCGTGAGGTGTCCAGGAGTAGTCGGGTGCAGAGCGCAGAACGGCGAGTGTGCCTTGAAGCTGGGACGTTCCCGGAGTGAGACGCGGCGGAGTTGGCGGCGATGCGGTGGGTGCCGCCTCATCGAGCAGCACGTAGACGCCGGTGTGTGGCTTGTGGATCAGCCCGTTCCGGGCCCAGCGGGCCGGCAGTACCGCAAAACTGTGCACATTGTCCGCGTTGACGGCCAGGGCGAGTTCGCGAGGTCCCCGGCGACGGCCGGGCTCGGAGCGTAAGACGGCGCAGGCGCGATCAACCAGGGACGGTTCGCCTGGTTTCGGAGGTGGGAGAGGAGTCTGGGACGGGTGCCGACGTGAGACGAGGGCCGACGTGAGACGAGGGCACGCGTCGTCGGCCGAATGGAGTGGATAGCGATTGCGAGTGAGCCGACACGTCTACTGGACAGGGGCCTTCCTTCTTCGGGGTTGGCGTAGCCGTAGCGAAAGAGCGGACATCTGACCCTGCGTGCACTGATCCGTATGCGACGTGCCGGCAGCAACTGGGTCAGGACAGCGTGGCCGATCCGGCCGACAAGAGCGTCTTCGTTCAGCGTGGTTGGTGCGATGATGAGTTGGCCGCGCGCCGCTTCAAGGGCCACGGTGAAGCTGGCCCGGTCGGGGTCTGTGCTTCCGCCCACGCAGTTCGCCGTGATCTCGGCATCGATGACACGGACCGCGACGTGGCGAACCCGGGTGAGATACGAGCCGTCCGGCAACCGGTCCTCGGTCGGCAGGCGCCGGGTGGAGCTGAGACGGACCAGGAACTGCGCACCGGTGTCGGCGACCTCGCCGAGGAACTTCCTGTCGTCAAAGCCGCGGTAGGCCAGAACGAGGAAGCCGTCACCGAGCAGATGCAGCAGATGCCGGGCGTAGTAGTTCTCGCCGTGCCGCTTGGGCCTGAAAGCGGCACCGAGCAGGCCGCGCGTTCCTGTCTCGGCCAACGACATCAGCCGCAGCGTCGGGTAACCCGTGATCCCCAGTCGAATGGCGTACCCGCCCCAACCAGGCGTAGTTACGCTCCCCGTCCGGCACCTTGATCGAGCTGCATCCGTCGGATGCCACCGTGCGCCACTGTCGGTAGCGAGTCCCCGGTGCACGGGGCTGGGCCAGCGGACCGGCAACTACTTCGAACAGAGCTTTCAACGGTGCGGCACCCAGACGACGACGCAGATCACGGAGGGCCTTCTCCGAAGGCGTCACGACCAGGAGCCCGGTAAGCCCGGCGATCAGCTTGTTCCAGACTTTGGCGTGACCCGGATGCGGGAACAAGCCCAGTGCCGGCACGAGGTAGACGCCCACTCGTGACGGCGGAATTCGCCTTCGCCAGCTCGACCGTCCCCGTTTCGTCCAGTACGGCGTCGACCAGCTCAAAGGGAAGGTACTTGGTCAACTCGCCCAGGTGACCTGGGGCAAGAGCACCTTCGTCGACGGTGAGAATACCTGGGAGTGTGCTGACGGCAGACTGACGATGCAACGGAGCCTCACGAGCGATGGATCTTGGCAGATCCCTCCTCCTGCCCGAGGCGCCAGCTCACCCACGCACAGAACGGAAGGCCGAGTGATTTTCATCGAACATTGAGCGCGATCGGGGCGGCGCGGTCGACGGTCCTGGCCTACGCACACCCGACCGAGGCGGTCGCCACGGGTCCCTCGTGCCGGGCGAGCCCCTTCATCGCGGCTGTCGCCGGGAGTGGCACCGATCCGGCCGGGCAGCGTGCCGGCGGTCTGTAGGCCCCGTCGTCAGCTCCGGCTCAACCGCCGCGCGATGGCCTCCAGCAGCTCATCCAGCGCCGCCTCGCGTGTCCGGCCCTTTGGCCGGGCCAGCCCTACCCGGCTCGGTGAGACCCCGCGGACTGGACGGAACACCACGTTCGGGTGGGAGTAGAAACGGGCCGTCGACGCCGGGGCCAGTGCTACGCAGCCGGCAGCCACCGCTCCGAGCCACTCGTCGGGCCGGCTGGTGACGGCACCGACCCGGACGGGGTGCCCTTCCCGCTCCTGCGCCGCCAGCCAGTGCTCCCTCCAGGCTCCGGTCTCGGCTCCGGCCGCGACGAACGGCTCGTCCCACAGCTCCCGGAACTCCACCGTCCCGCTGTTCGCCAGCGGATGTCGAGCCGGCATGAGCACCCCACGCTCCTCGGCGAACAACTCCCGCACGTTCAGCCCTTCCTGCTCCGGAAACGGCAAACGCACCACTGCCGCGTCCACTTCGCCCCGGGCCAGGCCGGCACTCGCGTCCGACCAGTCGAACTGACGCAGTTCCACCCGCCACTCGGGCTGCGCCTGGCGGAACTCGGCGATGACCTCGTGGACGGCGCCCACGGCGCCCGCGTCCAGGAAGCCCAGGCGCAGCACCCGCGCCGCCCGGCCTGTTGCCTCTACCGCCTCGTCCCATCCCTCCAGCAGTGCGGGCACCCGCGCGGCGAGCTCTCGACCGGCCTCGGTCAGCACCATCCCGGACCGCGAACGCGCGAAGAGCGGTACCCCGAGATTGTTCTCCAAGCGCCGGATCTGCTTCGTCAGCGAGGGCTGCGAGACGAACAGCTTCTGCGCCGCCCCGGTCAGGCTGCCCTCCTCCGCCACTGCGGTGAAGTACCGAAGCAGGCGCGTGTCCACGTCCATGCCACCAGGTTATAGAAGCAGGTATTGGACGGCGCCGAAGCGCCTGTGGACCCTGAAGGCATGACCGGTACCCAACTCGCGTTCCTCGTCGTCACCTTGCTCACCGCCGCTGTCAACGTCGGTATCGCCGCAGCCGACCTCGCCGGGGCGCGCTTCGTGCTGGCCAACTCGGCGCAGGTGGGTGTGCCCCGATCCTGGCTGCCCTGGCTGGCCGCCCTCAAGCTGGCCGGAGCGGCGGGCCTCCTTCTCGGCCTCTTCGACGCGGCACTGCGTCCCCTCGGTGTCGCAGCGGCCTGCGGTCTCGTCCTGCTCTACCTGGGCGCACTCGCCTTCCATCTGCGCGCCCGTGTGCTCTACAACCTCGCGTTTCCCGGCTTCTACTTCACCACCGCCGTCGCCTCGTTGGCCTTGGCTGTGTCCTCCTGATGGCGGCGGCACCGGCGGCCGGCTCCAGTCGGTCCGGGTCACCGCCGATGATCTGGATCGCGTTGCAGTGCAGGTCGTCGCGGATGATGGCGAGCTCGCGCCGGACCACCGCGGGGTCCAGGTGCTCGCGGGATATCTGGCCGTGCACGACGAATCCGGTGTCGTAGGTCATTCCTCTTGCGCGCATGCTGACGGCCTCTCTGCCGGTCCCGGTCGGGCCCAGGCCGACAGGAAACATGCGCGCGCGCAACTTGTGCGGAACGCTGACACCGTGACGACACCACCACCAGGGCTGCGGGAGCGGAAGAAGCAGGCCACGCGCGAGGCGGCCCTGCGTCTGGCCGTGGAGCGCGGACTGGACCAGGTGCGGGTCGAGGACATCGCCGAAGCGGCCGGGGTCTCACCGCGCACCTACAACAACTACTTCGCCGGCCGCGATCTCCTCACGCTCATTGAACTGATGGACCCGAAATGATGCCTGAGCCGACCAGGTGTCGTATCTCGCTGACGTGGCGCTGTCAGCTTGCGAGCGCCTTCCTGGCGGCTGACCATGCTGCTTATGACACGTTGTGAAGTGTGCGGGAATGACTACGCGCTGGCGTTCACCGTAGAGACCCAGGACGGTGCTCGCCACGTCTTCGATTCGTTCGCCTGTGCGATCCATCGCATGGCCCCGATCTGCGAGCACTGCCGGGTGCAGATCATCGGTCAGGGCGTCGAGGCCGACGGTCACTGGTTCTGCGGCGCCCACTGCGCCCGCGCCGAGGGCAGGGCAGGCATTGTCGACAAGGTTGGATCACCGGCGTAGAAAGCGTCCCCCTTCTCGCGGAAGGGGACGCTTCTCGTTTCAGGCGGTGTGGGACACCGGCTCCACCCGCGCGGGATCGGACCTGCCTCCCCGGCTCCTGGCCGGATGAATGAGTACTGCCCGGAGCACCTTCCGAACGATGATCCGCTGACGTTCGATCGACAGGTTCTCCCAGCCGCTCGCCAACAGCTCTTCAGTGGTGGAACGAGTGCCGGCTTTCACCTTCTTGGCCCTCCAGAGGGCTTGAAGATCCGCAATCTCCTCTTCCACGCCCTCCAGCTCATCCTCATGTGCCCGCGGCTCCGCCGCTTCAGGGACCTGCTTTCGCCGGCCGGCCCTGAGTACCTGCGCCCGGACGAGGTCCCTGATCATCTGCTCGAAGCCGGGGCGCTTCACGTTGCGTTTGAAGGCGCTGAGGTTGTTGTCCTCGTACCACTTGACCGGGGCACCGCCGGCCGGTGTCCCGATGTCTTCACGCTGCCGTAGGACGCCCTTGCGTTCCTCCTCGGTGGCCTCCTCGGGTGTGAGGAGTCCGTCCTTCACAGCCCGGCGTATGTCTGCAAGGTCCGCGTCCGAGATGCGGCAGCACCCCCCGACAGGCTTGGCCTGCATCGGCCCCCTCATACGATCAGGTCGATATGTGGAGATTCGCTGTGAGGGACGATAAAGACGAGTAGCCAATTCAGCCAAACAGCAGTACCGCGCCCTGCGCACGCACCTCGAAGGTCATTCCGTAGCTGTTGCCGCAGACTTCGCATGTCGCCCTGGGCCACAGGGTGAGCCGTCGGCCCGGCGCGGGCGAGTCGCCCGCCAATCACCCGTCCGTACGGTCGGACCGGTGTTCCCGTCAGTCCTCCGACGCGGGTTCGACGTCTCCGAGCAGCTGACCGAAGGCGGCCTCGTCGACGACCGGGGTGCCGTACTGCCGGGCCTTGACCACCTTGGACGTGCCCGAGTCGGGATCATTGGTGACGAGGAGGCTGGTGAGCCGGGACAGGCTGCCGGCGACATGCAGGCCCGCCTCCGTCGCACGGTCCTCCAGCAGGTCCCGCTCGATCGAGGTGTCCCCGGAGAACGCCACCCGCATGCCCTGCTTGATCCGCTTGCCCGGTTCGTACCGCCCCGGGTTGGGGTACGGGCACGCGGGCCGCTTGCGGGACGGGCGCCAACTGGTCGGCCGGTAGCCGCCGTGACCCGCCTGCTGCCCGGTACGGGGCCCGTCCGTCCACTCGGTCAGCGGCCGGCACTCGTGCAGCGGCAGTCGTACGCCACCCGCCGCCGCGGCCCGCAGACTGGGCCGGAACGCCTCCGCCAGCACGCGCGCGTCGTCCAGCGCGTGGTGCGCCCGCCGCTGTACGACACCGAAGTGCGCGGCGAGCGACTCCAGCTTGTGGTTGGGCAGCGGAAGCTTCAGCTCCTTGGAGAGGGCGATGGTGCACAGCCGCTGCTTCACCGGCGCCTCGCCCCGCGCGCGGGCGTACTCCCGGGCGATCATCTGCCAGTCGAAGACCGCGTTGTGCGCGACCAGCACCCGGCCCTCCAGCCGGGTCGCGAACTCCGCGGCGATGTCCTGGAAGAGGGGCGCCCCCTCGAGCACGTCGCTCGTCAGACCGTGTATCCACACCGGGCCCGGGTCCCGCTGCGGATCGACCACCGTGTACCAGTGGTCCTCGACCTCGCCGCGCGCGTCCAGCCGGTAGACGGCCGCGGAGATGATGCGGTCGTCCCGGGCCAGCCCTGTGGTCTCCACGTCGACGACCGCGTATCCCTGCGGGTACGCGGCCGGCCACGCGGTGGGGGAGGACGCTGCGGTCGTGAGGTCATCGAGCATGGTTCACGAGGATACGGGCCGGGACCGACACCGCTGTCCGTCAGGTCCTCCGCGCGGCCCGCACATGCGGACGCCCGGAATGTCCGTACGGGGTGCGAGAACCCGTTCACCAGCGGATCGGCACCGGAAGCGCCGTCAGCAGTCCCGACACCACGACCACCACGCCGAGCGCGTACACCTCCGCCCGCGCGGGGGAACAGGCGGTCAGCGGGTCCCGCGCGCGAGCCAGCCGGATCCGGGCCCACAGGGCGAGTGCGGCGACCCCGGCCATGAGGATCACCTTGGCGAGCAGGACACGCCCGTACGCCGTGTCCGTCAGCTGCTCCAGGATCGTCCCCGGCGGCATCCGGCGCAGTGAACTGCACGCGCCCGTCGCGGTGACGGCGGCGAGCAGAACGGCCGCCACGCGCGCGTAGCGCCCCAGCAGCGCGGCGCCCGCCTCCGCTCGCCGCCACAGCCGCAGGGTGCGCAGCGCGTGCAGCAGACCGCCCACCCAGAGCGACGCGCAGACCAGGTGCACCAGGGTCAGCCCGGAGCCGATGAGCGGGCTGTACTCGGTCGTCGGATGCGCGCGCAGTGCCTCCGCGACCATCACCGCGGCCAGCGGCCACACCTGGGTTCCGGGACGGCCGGACGCCGCGCACAGGGCCGCCGCGAGGAAGGCGTTGACCTCCAGGAGGGCGAGTTTGCCGTCCCTGGAGTCGTAGAGACCGCCGACGTCGATGTCGGCGAGGCCGGCGGGCACCAGGTTGCCGGTGGCCACGACGGAGGCGAGCCCGAGGGCGGCCACGAAACCGACGGAGTTCGCCGCGGTGGACCAACTGCGGGGCACGGCAGGGGGAGCGCCGGGCACGGAACGCGCCAGCCGCCGCGCGAACAACTCGCCGACGGGTATGGACAGCGCGGCGAACAGCACCGCCCGCAACAGGGCTATGCCACCGGTACCGGGCGCATCGGCCTCCCCGGTACCGCGCAACGCGGGCGCCGGCCCGAGCAGCGGTACCAAGGCGCCCACCCCCACCAGCACAAGCACCCCGACGGCCCGACGCCGCCCACCATCCACCCCGACCCCGGTCTTCATCGAACTCACCCCAGGATCTTCACAAGGCCCTACAGAAGCGGGCAAGTCCGTGGTCCCCCCGTTCGAGCGGAGCCGGGAGTGGGGGAGGCACCCTGCCAACGCCGGCAAGCGACATCCCGCCCGGTCCCTCAAACCCACCGCGCCGAATCGGCTCCCCAACGACCCGGAGCCCGAGCCCAGTCACGCGGACCACCATCGAACACCACCGGCGACAAGGCGTACCGCAGCCTCCCCAGTGGGCTGTCCCGCTCCGCGAGCCATCGTCCGACGGGCACGTCACGGGCAGGCTCGGCGGACCCGGGCGCCGCACCTGCCAGCAACCACCCCGCGGTCCGTGCCAGCGCCACCCGCACCACCCTGCTCCCACCCACCTCCGCCTGCTCGCCGACCGCCCGCAGCACACCCGCCGCCAACACGTACCCCGTGCCGTGGTCGAGCGCCTGCGCCGGCAGCGCCCCCGGCCGCCCCACCGAAGCGCTCTCGACCGCCGCGACCCCCGTGGCCACCTGCACCAGACTGTCGAAGCCACGCCGGCCGCCCCACGGCCCGTACGCCCCCCACGCGGACAGCTGCGCCACCACCACCCCCGGCCGCCGCTCGGCCAGTGCCCCGGGGGTCAGCCCGAAGCGGTCCAGGGCGCCCGGACGGTACCCCGTCACCACCACGTCCGCCGTCGCGAGCAGTTCCTCGAACACATCCCGGCCGGCCGGGAGATCCAGCAGCGCCGACCGCTTCCCGAAGCCCGTGTCGGCGTGCTGGTCGGCGAGTTCGGGCAGCCCCGGCGCGTCCACGCGCAGCACGTCCGCGCCGAGCAGGGCGAGCGTGCGGGTGGCGACCGGACCCGCGATCACCCGGGTGAGGTCCAGCACCCGCAGCCCCGCGGCGGGCAGCAGCGGATCCCGGCCCACCGGAGTGAGCACCCGCGCGGGGGCCGAGTCCAGCCGCCCGCGCTCCACCAGGGGCCGCTCGGCCACCTCCACGCCCTGTTCGTGCGCCGCCCACTCCTCGGGCGTCCGCAGGGCGACGGCGAGACCCCCGGCCGCGTACACCGCCTCCTCGACCTCACGCGCGGAGCGCTCCGCGAGCGCCGCCGCCACCGCGCCCGGGTCCTCCGGCACGCCCAGCGCGGACAGCAGCCGGGCCCGGTGGTGCGGGTAGTTGGCGTGCGTGCGCACCCACCCGTCGGCCGTGCGCCAGAACCGCGACAGCGGCGCGAAGGTCTCCGGGGCCCGCCCGCCGACCAGCAGATGCCGCTCGCTGGCGAACGCCGTGGCCACCGCCCCGTCGTCCACCCGCACCGCCGGCACCTCGCCGCCGCCGGTCCGCCGTGCCCCCAGCTCGGCGGCGGCCAGCGCGCACGCGCCCACACAGGCACGCGCCGACTCCCGTACCGGAAGGCGGGCAGGGAGCACACCGGGCCGTTCGACGGCCGACACGCGCGCGAGGAGGGCGGGATCGCCGCCCAGGGCGGACCAGACGGAGGCGAGATCGGTCATGCCCGCACTATGCCGCGAAAGGGGCCGGGCGCGATCGCCCGGCCCCTTTCGCACACACCTCCCGCGCGACTACCGCGTCACCGCGTCCAGCGCGTCGGCCGTGCCCCAGCCGTAGAAGCCGTTGCGGTTCTTCGGGCCCTCGCACACCGCGTCGACCTTGCCGTCGCCGTCGATGTCGTACGGGTCCGTGCACGCGGTGGCGTCGGCCTCCGCGTACAGCAGGGCCTTCACCAGCGCCGGCGAGGCGTGCGGGTGCGTCGACTTGATCAGTGCGGCGACGCCCGCGACGTGCGGGGACGCCATCGACGTACCCGCCATGTAGCCCCACGACCCGCCGGGCAGCGTGCCCAGGATCAGACCGCTGGTGGCGGGCGGCTCCGGCGTCTGGTACGCCGTCGAGTCACCGCCGGGCGCGGCGATGTCGACGACACCCCGGCCGTAGTTGGAGAACGACGACTTCAGACCCTTCGCACCGGTCGCCGCGACCGTCACCACACCCGGCAGCTGGGTCGGGATGTCCAAGCACTCGGACGGATCGATCACCCGGTCCGAGGGGGTGGAGTCGTTCGGGGAGACCGGGTCGGTGATCTCGTCGGACGCGAGGTCGTAGTTCTCGTTGCCGGCCGCGGCCACGTTCACCGCGCCCTTGCGCTCCGCGTACTTCGAGGCCCGGGTGACGGCCTCGACGAGCGCCTTCTGGTCCGGGTCGTCGGTGCAGTTGAAGTACCAGGGGTCGGTGTAGTAGCTGTTGTTGGTGACGTCGACCCCGTGCTCGGCCGCCCACACGAAGCCGCACACCACGGCCTCGGTGTAGAAGAAGCCGTCGGGGTTGGACACCTTGATGCCCGAGACCTTCACGCCGGGCGCGACACCGGTCATGCCGACGCCGTTCTTCGCGGCGGCGATCTCACCGGCGACGTGCGTGCCGTGCGGGCTCTCCTCCGCGCTCGGCCGCCAGGCACCGTCGCCGGTGTCCGGCTTGCCCGACACGCAGTTGACCGACGCGGCCCGGTCGAAGTTGGGCGCGATGTCCGGGTGGGTGTCGTCCACACCGGTGTCGATGACGGCGACGGTCACCTTGGAGCTGCCCAGGGACTTCTCGTGCGCCCGGTCCGCCTTGATGGCGGGCAGGTCCCACTGCAGGCCCTGGAGCGGGTCCTGTCCCTCGGCCGCCGCGGACTCGGCCCGGGCGATCTCGGAGGCGCTGAGCGCCTTCGGGGTGCCCATGTCCGTGGTGGCCGCCGACGGCAGCGGCGCGGTGCGGGTGGCACCGGCCGACTGCACCCCGCGCACCGTGCGGATGGTCTTCGCGAAGTCGGCGTTCGAGGAGTGGACGACGATGACGCCGATCTTGTCGTACGACGTCACGACCGTCCCGCCGGCCTTGCCGATCGCCTTCTTCACATGCGCCGACGCGGCGTGCCCGCCCTTGACGTTGACCACATAGCTGAGCGGGGTCGCGTCGGCGGCGACCGCGGCCGGCGACGTGTCGGCCGGGGCGGCCGTGGCCGCGGTGTTCGGCAGGAAGGCGAGTGCCGTCGCCATGGCCATCCCGGCCGGGATGGCGAGCGCGCGGCGGTGACGCGGGTGGGACGCTGTCATGAAGTCTCCAGTTCGTTCACGAGTGCGGTCGTACGGGGGAAGTGCGGAGCGGCGCGGGTCACTTGACGGCGCGCAGCGCGTCGACGATGCCGAAGCCGTAGAAGCCGTTGACCCTGCTGCCGCCCTCGCAGGTCGCGTCCTGCGCGCCGTCGCCGTCCTGGTCGTAGGACTCGGGGCAGCCCGGGTTGTCCGCCTGGGCCTTCAGCAGCGCCTGCAGCTGGGCGGGCGTTGCCCACGGGTGCTTGGACTTCAGCAGCGCGGCGACGCCGGCGGCGTGCGGCGAGGCCATCGAGGTGCCCTGCAGCCAGGCGTACTCGCCGTTCGGCATGGTCGACAGGATGCGGCCGTCCTTCGACGGCGTGTCCGGCAGCTGGTAGCGGCGGTCACCGCCCGGCGCCGCGACGTCGACGACGCCCTTGCCGTACGTGGAGTAGTACGACTTGAGGTTCTGCACGCCCGTCGCGCTGACCGTGACGATGCCCGGCAGCTGGGTCGGGACGTCGAAGCACTCGCTCGGGTCGATGGTGCGCTCGACCGGCGTGGTGTCGTTCGGGCTGGACGCGTCGTCGATCGCGTCGGAGGCCAGGTCGTGGTTGGAGTTGCCGGCCGAGGCGAGGTGCAGCGTGCCCTTCTTCTGCGCGTACAGCTGGGCCCGGTTGACCGCGTCGACGATCGCCTTCTGGTCCGGGTCGTCCATGCAGTTGTACAGCCACGGGTCGACGTAGTAGCTGTTGTTCGTGATCTCCACACCGTGGTCGGCGGCGAACACGAACGCGCAGACGACGTTCTCCGGGTAGAAGAGGCCGTTGTCCGGGTCGCTGACCTTGATGCCGGCCACCTTCACGCCGGGTGCGACACCGGCGACGCCGACGCCGTTGCGGGCCGCGGCGATCTCACCGGCCACATGGGTGCCGTGGTAGTCGTCGGCCGTGTACGGCCGCCAGGCGCCCTCGCCGGTGTCCGCCTTGCCGCCGACGCAGTTGGCCGACTGGGAGGCGGAGAAGTTCGGGGCGAGGTCCGGGTGGGTGTCGTCGACGCCGGTGTCGATCACGGCGACGGTCACCTTGCGGCTGCCGTCATTGATCTTCGCGGCCTTGTCCGCGCCGATCGCCCGCAGGTCCCACTGGTCGGCCTCGAGCGGCTCGCTGCCGGGCGTGGCCGCGGAGGCGGCCTCCGTCCGCGCGGCCTCGGCGGCCGTCACGAAGTCGGCGGCGCCCTCGTCCGTCGTCCCGGCCGCGGTCAGCGGCGCGGTGCGGGTGGCACCGGCGGACTGGACCCCGCGGGCCTTGCGTATCTCCTCGCCGAAGTCCGGGTTGGCCGAGTGGACGACGATCACGCCGATCCTGTCGTACGTGACCACGACCTTCCCGTCGGCGGCGGCGATCGCCCGCTTCACCGACGCGATCGTGCGGCGGTCCGCCTTGGTGTTGACGACGTACGCCAGGGCGGGCGCGTCCGCCGCCCGCTCGGCCGGCACCGTCCGCGGGGCCGCCGAGGCCGCCGAGGCCGCCGCCGGCAGGAATCCGAGCGAGGCGGTCAGGGACAGCACGACGGGCACGGCAAGAGCGAGCCGGCGTCTGGAACGCAGATGAGCCATGGGGTCTCCACATCATCCGGAAACGAAACCGGCCCGAGACACGGTGGTGCTCGGGCAGGTACATGACGGGGTGGTGCAGGGTGAAGCTATCCCGCGCTCTCGCTGGCCAGCAATGTTTTGCCGGAAACACCTTCGGAAAACGCCGTGGGAAAAGAACGGCGGAGAGTTGAACCGGTCCTCGCGTGGCGCCGTGCCCTTGGGCAGGAAGCGCGAGGACACTCGCCTTTCGTCCCCGCCCGAACCGAACCGCAACGCGAGGAGACTCCGTGGCCGCCGAAGCACCGCCCCCCTCGACGGAACAACACAAACTCCCCACCCCCGAGGAGTTCACCGAGGTGCAGGAGAGCGCTGAGTTCGGTGAACTGCGCCGCTCCCACCGCTCCTTCGCCTTCCCGCTGACCATCGCCTTCATCGTCTGGTACCTGCTGTACGTCCTGCTCTCCAACTACGCGGGCGACTTCATGGGCACCAAGCTGTTCGGCAACATCAACGTCGCCCTCGTCTTCGGTGTCCTGCAGTTCGTCACCACGTTCCTCATCGCGTGGTGGTACTCCCGGCACGCCGCCGCCCAGCTCGACCCCAAGGCCGAGGCCATCAAGACCCGTATGGAGGGCGGCGCATGAGCCCCGCGATCACCCATGTCCAGCTCGCCGCGAACGAGGCCAGCGAACACCGCACGCTCATCATCACCCTGTTCGCGCTGTTCGTCCTCGCCACCCTCGGCATCACCGTCTGGGCGGGCCGGCAGACCAAGGACGCCGCCGACTTCTACGCGGGCGGACGCCAGTTCAGCGCCTTCCAGAACGGACTCGCGGTCTCCGGCGACTACATGTCGGCCGCGTCCTTCCTCGGCATCGCCGGCGCCATCGCCCTCTTCGGCTACGACGGTTTCCTGTACTCCATCGGCTTCCTGGTCGCCTGGCTGGTCGCCCTTCTCCTGGTCGCCGAGCCGCTGCGGAACTCCGGCCGCTACACCATGGGCGACGTCCTCGCCTACCGCATGCGCCAGCGACCCGTGCGCACCGCGGCCGGCACCTCCACCATCGTCGTGTCGATCTTCTACCTGCTGGCCCAGATGGCGGGCGCGGGCGTCCTCGTCTCGCTGCTGCTCGGCATCACCTCCGACGCCGGCAAGATCCTCATCGTCGCCCTCGTCGGCGTCCTGATGATCGTGTACGTCTCCATCGGCGGCATGAAGGGCACCACCTGGGTCCAGATGGTCAAGGCCGTGCTGCTCATCGGCGGCACGATCCTCATCACGTTCCTGGTGCTGCTGAAGTTCAACTTCAACATCTCCGACCTGCTGGGCAGCGCCGCCGAGAACAGCGGCAAGGGCGACGCCTTCCTCGAACCCGGCCTGCAGTACGGCGCCGACGGCACCACCAAGCTGGACTTCCTCTCCCTCGGCATCGCCCTGGTGCTCGGCACCGCCGGTCTGCCGCACATCCTGATCCGCTTCTACACGGTGCCCAACGCCAAGGCCGCCCGTAAGTCCGTGAACTGGGCCATCGGCATCATCGGCGGCTTCTACCTGATGACCATCGCCCTCGGTTTCGGTGCCGCCGCGCTGATCTCCCAGGACGAGATCATCGCCTCCAACCCGTCCGGCAACACGGCGGCCCCGCTGCTCGCCCTGCACCTGGGCGGCGTCGACTCGGCCTGGGGCGCGATCCTGCTCGCCACCATCTCGGCGGTCGCCTTCGCGACGATCCTCGCCGTGGTCGCCGGACTCACCCTCGCCTCGTCGTCCTCCTTCGCGCACGACATCTACGCCAACGTCATCCGCAAGGGGCAGGCCACCGAGAAGGAGGAGATGCGGGCGGCCCGCTGGGCGACCGTCGCCATCGGTGTCGTCTCCATCGGGCTCGGCGCGCTCGCCCGCGACCTGAACGTGGCCGGCCTGGTCGCGCTGGCCTTCGCGGTCGCCGCGTCCGCCAACCTGCCGACCATCCTCTACAGCCTGTTCTGGAAGCGGTTCACCACCCAGGGCGCCCTGTGGTCGATCTACGGCGGTCTCGTCGTCGCCGTCGGCCTGGTGCTGTTCTCGCCCGTGGTCTCCGGCGATCCCAAGGCGATGTTCCCCGACGTCGACTTCGCCTGGTTCCCGCTGAAGAACCCGGGCATCATCTCCATCCCGTTCGGCTTCGCGATGGGCTGGCTCGGCACCGTCCTGTCGAAGGAGGAGCCCGACGCCAAGAAGTACGCGGAGCTGGAGGTCCGGTCCCTGACCGGCACCGGCGCCCACTGATCCACACCCCGCGCGGCCGCGGGGGGGGGGGCCCCCCCCGGGCCCCCCCCCCCGCCCCGGCCCCCCCCCCCACCCCCGGGCCCCGCGGGGGGGGGGGGGGGGGCGGGGGGGGGCCCGGGTGGCGGCCCCCCCGATCGCGGCCCCCCCCCCCCCCCCCCCCCCGGGGCGGCGCCGCGGCCCCCCCCCCCGGCCCCGCCCCCGCGGCCGTTCGCCATCTCGTCACACGGGGCACTGTGGGTTGTCGGCGGCGTCACGTAGGCTCGCAGGTATCCGGGCACGAGTGATCCGCGTCGAGGGAGGGGGCCCACGTGCTCATCGACACCTACGGCCGAGTGGCCACCGACCTGAGGGTCTCGCTGACCGACCGGTGCAATCTGCGCTGCACCTACTGCATGCCCGAGGAGGGTCTGCAGTGGCTGGCCAAGCCCGACCTGCTCACGGACGACGAGATCGTCCGTCTCGTCGACATCGCCGTCACCTCGCTCGGTGTCGAGGAGGTCCGCTTCACCGGCGGTGAGCCGCTGCTCCGTCCCGGCCTCGTCGGCATCGTCGAGCGCGTCGCCGCCCTGGAACCCCGCCCGCAGATGTCCCTCACCACCAACGGTATCGGGCTCCGGCGTGTCGCGTCCGCCCTGAAGGAGGCGGGCCTGGACCGGGTCAACGTCTCCCTGGACACGCTCCGCCCGGACGTCTTCAAGACCCTCACCCGCCGCAACCGCCACCAGGACGTCCTCGACGGCCTGTACGCGGCCCGTGAGGCCGGTCTGACCCCGGTGAAGGTCAACTCGGTCCTGATGCCGGGGCTCAACGACGACGAGGCCCCCGACCTCCTCGCCTGGGCCGTGGAGCACGACTACGAGCTGCGCTTCATCGAGCAGATGCCCCTGGACGCCCAGCACGGCTGGAAGCGCGAGGGCATGATCACCGCCGGGGACATCCTGGCCTCCCTGCGCACCCGCTTCGAGCTGACCCCCGAGGGCGACGAGGCGCGCGGCTCCGCACCGGCCGAGCGCTGGCTGGTCGACGGCGGCCCGCACCGCGTCGGCGTCATCGCCTCCGTCACCCGCCCCTTCTGCGCGGCCTGCGACCGCACCCGCCTCACCGCCGACGGACAGATCCGCACGTGCCTGTTCGCCACCGAGGAGACCGACCTGCGCGCGGCCCTCCGCTCCGACGCCCCCGACGAGGAGATCGCCCGCATCTGGAAACTCGCCATGTGGGGCAAGAAGGCGGGAGCGGGCCTGGACGACCCGTCGTTCATCCAGCCGGACCGGCCGATGTCGGCTATCGGGGGCTGAGGAACCTAGGCTCCCTCCGGAGCCTCCCACTCCTCGAACAGGACGACGTCCTTCAGGAATCCGCGCACGCCGAGGAACTGCGACAAATGCTCGCGGTGCTCCTCGCAGGCGAGCCAGGTCTTACGGCGCTCCGGTGTGTGCAGCTTGGGGTTGTTCCACGCCAGCACCCACACGGCGGCGGCACGACAACCCTTGGCGGAACAGATCGGCGTCTCGGGATCAGGGACCATCACACGCTGACCCTAACCCGGCGGGAAAAGGCCGGGAAAAGGCGACGCCGAGCAGCCACGGGGGGAGCTGCCCGGCGTCGGTCCGTCGCTCCGACGGGGGATGCGGAGCGCGTACGAAGTATGTCACGGGTCACCCCGCCCCCGGCACCGGAACAGCATGATTGATCTGAGCTTTTCTTGAGCTTGGCGGGGAAGTGTCTTTCGCTTCGCGCTGTTTCCCCTCACGCCCCGATCCTCACGACCGCTCGGGCCGCTCCGTTCGTTCGCCCGGCATCGGCTGTGACGTCACATCTTCCGCATCGGATTCCGCGGAACCGTCATTCGTCCGCGGCGATGTGATCATCGGCTTCATCGGCGTCGTCACGAAGGTCGACGGCAGTGACGGCGCGTTTTCGCGCCCGGCGTTGGCGATCACCACCGCGACGTACGGCAGGACCGCACCGAGCACCAGCGCCACGATCGCGACGTGCCGTTCCACGTTCCACAGCGTCGCCGCGAGGATGACCGAGACCGTGCGGACGGCCATCGAGATCACGTACCGGCGCTGCCGCCTCCGCACGTCCTCCTGGAGGCCCGTCCGGGCGCCGGTGATCCGGAACACCTGGACGCTGCCGCCGCCATGCTGCTTCCGCATCACATTCCACCATCCGCCCGCATCGGACCTTCCCCGTACCTGACCGGACGGCGCCCCGTTCCGTGACACCGGGTCCGGACATGTCCACGTTACGCCGCGCCCGGCCGGGTCACGAGAGCGGGTCGCCCCGCCCCGCCTGCGCCGTGGCGCGCACGGTATGTCCGACATGCGGCGTACCGCGTCTCGGTCGACACTGGCCGTAATGCTCGCGTCAAGCCGTACGAGGAGGCAGCCATGGGCTGGTTGTGGGCGATCATCGTGGGATTCGTGCTCGGTCTGGTCGCCAAGGCGTTGATTCCCGGCAAGCAGCACATCCCACTGTGGCTGGCCACCATCTGCGGCATGATCGGCGCAGTCGTGGGCAACGCCATCGCGCGGGGTTTCGGGATCGAGGAGACGCGGGGCATCGACTGGGGCCGGCACATCTTCCAGCTGGGCGCGGCGATCGTCGTCGTCCTGCTCGCGGAGATGCTGTACACCGCGATGAAGCGCAGGAAGCACGAGCGGCAGCGGGTCTGACCCGGCACGGACGGCGACGGCGGCGTACGGCGGGGCGGTTTCCGGCGTACGACGAAGGGGCGGCCTCCGGCGCACGCCGGAAACCGCCCCGCGCCGGCCCGTCGGCTCAGCCGGCCGTGACCTCCACCGCCGCCAGGTTCTTCTTGCCCCGGCGCAGCACCAGCCAGCGCCCGTGCAGCAGGTCCTCCTTCGCGGGGACGGCGTCCTCGGCGGTGACCTTGACGTTGTTCACGTAGGCACCGCCCTCCTTCACCGTGCGCCGCGCGGCCGACTTGCTCGGCACCAGACCGACCTCGGCGAACAGGTCGACCACCGGACCCAGCTCGGCCACCTTGACGTGCGGCACCTCGGAGAGCGCCGCCGTCAGCGTGCGGTCGTCCAGCTCCGCCAGTTCGCCCTGACCGAAGAGGGCCTTGGACGCGGCGATCACGGCGGCCGTCTGCCCGGCGCCGTGCACCAGCGTCGTCAGCTCCTCCGCCAGCGCCCGCTGGGCCGCCCGCGCCTGCGGCCGCTCCTCGGTCTGCCGCTCCAGCTCCTCCAGCTCCTCGCGGGACCTGAAGGACAGGATCCGCAGGTAGCCCGAGACGTCCCGGTCGTCCGTGTTCAGCCAGAACTGGTAGAACGCGTACGGCGTCGTCATCTCCGGGTCGAGCCAGACGGCGCCGCCCTCGGTCTTGCCGAACTTGGTGCCGTCCGCCTTCGTCATCAGCGGCGTGGCGTAGGCGTGGGCCGTGGCGTCCGGCTCCAGCCGGTGCAACAGGTCCAGGCCCGCCGTGAGGTTGCCCCACTGGTCGCTGCCGCCCTGCTGCATCGTGCAGCCGTAGCGCCGGTACAGCTGGAGGAAGTCCATCGCCTGCAGCAGCTGGTAGCTGAACTCCGTGTAGCTGATGCCCTCGGAGGACTCCAGACGCCGGGCGACCGAGTCCTTGGTCAGCATCTTGTTGACGCGGAAGTGCTTGCCGATGTCCCGCAGGAACTCGATGGCGGAGAGGTTCTGCGTCCAGTCGAGGTTGTTGACCATCGTGGCCGCGTTCTCGCCCTCGAAGGCCAGGAACGGCTCGATCTGGCCACGCAGCCGCTCGACCCAGCCCGCGACGGTCTCCGGCGGGTTCAGCGTGCGCTCCGCGGTCGGGCGGGGGTCGCCGATCTGGCCCGTGGCACCGCCGACCAGCGCCAGCGGCCGGTGACCGGCCTGCTGGAGCCGGCGCAGGGTGAGCACCTGCACCAGATGCCCCACGTGCAGGGACGGCGCGGTCGGGTCGAAGCCGCAATAGAACGTGACGGGACCGTCCGCGAGCGCCTTGCGCAAAGCGTCCTCGTCAGTGGACTGGGCGAACAGCCCGCGCCACTTCAGCTCGTCGACGATGTCCGTCACGGTTCTCGTGTCTCCTCGATGATCTTCGGCCGGTCGGGTGACGGCCGATTGCGAACGTCTACGAGGTTATACGCCCTGGCTGACCGAGCTCATATTGAAATCGGGGACGCGCAGCACGGGCATCGCGGCCCTGGTGAACCAGTCGCCCCACTCCCTGGGCAGCGTCTTCTCCGTACGGCCCGCCTCCACCGCCCGGCCGAGCAGGTCCACCGGCGACTCGTTGAACCGGAAGTTGTTCACCTCGCCGGTGACCTCGCCGTTCTCGACGAGGTAGACGCCGTCCCGGGTCAGGCCCGTGAGCAGCAGCGTCGCCGGGTCGACCTCGCGGATGTACCACAGGCAGGTCAGCAGCAGCCCCCGCCCGGTGGCCGCGACCATCTCCTCCAGCGAGCGGTCCTCGCCCCCGTCCAGGATCAGGTTGTCGATCCCGGGTGCCGTCGGCAGCCCGGTCAGGCCCGCGCTGTGCCTGCTGGTCGTCAGCCGGTTCAGCTCGCCCTCGCGCACCCAGTCCGTGGCCGCCAGCGGCAGCCCGTTGTCGAACACCGACTGGTCACCGCCCGAGGAGTGCGCGATCACGAACGGCGCCGACTCCAGACCCGGCTCGTTCGGGTCACTACGCAGGGTCAGCGGCAGCTCGCTCAGCCGCTCGCCGACCCGGGTGCCGCCGCCGGGCTTGGAGAACACCGTGCGCCCCTCGGCCGCGTCCCGCCCCGAGGCCGACCACAGCTGGTAGATCAGCAGGTCCGCCACCGCGGTCGGCGGCAGCAGCGTCTCGTACCGGCCCGCGGGCAGCTCCAGACGCCGTTCGGCCCAGCCCAGCCGTACGGCCAGCTCCGCGTCGAGCGCCGCCGGGTCGACGTCCTTGAAGTCCCGCGTGGAGCGCCCCGCCCACGCCGACCGCGTACGGTCCGGCGACTTGGCGTTCAGCTCCAGGGTGCCGTTCGGCTGGTCGTGCCGCAGCCGCAGCCCCGCCGACGTGCCGAGATAGCTGGAGACCAGCTCGTGGTTGGCGAAGCCGTACAGCTCCCGGCCACCGGCACGCGCGCGTGCGAACGCCTCGCCCAGCGCCGGGGCGAAATCGGCGAACACGGCGGAGGAGGTCTCCGCGGGCGCCTCGGTGAACTCGGGGGAGAGGTCCACCCCTGTGACCAGCGGTTGTGCGTCCTCGGCCGGACCCGCGCCCCGCGCGGCGGCCTCGGCGGCCCGCACCAGCGGCTCCAGCTCGTCCACGGTCACCGCGGACCGGGACACCACCCCGGAGGCCGTGCCCTGCGCGCCGTCCACCGTGGCGATCACGGTGAGCGTGCGCCCGCGCGTGACACCGTTCGTGGTCAGCGCGTTGCCCGCCCAGCGCAGGTTGGCGCTCGACTCCTCGTCGGCGATCACGACACAGCCGTCGGCCCGGGACAGTTCGAGAGCGCGCTCGACGATCTCGTGCGGCTTGTTCGTACGCGCGCTCATCGGCCGGCCTCCTGCGTCGTGTTGAGGCTGTGCTGTCCCGGGGGGCGACCCCCGGACCCCCGGCCGGACTCGGTGCTGACGCTCATCGGCCGGCCTCCTGCGTCGTGTTGAGGCTGTGCTGTCCCGGGGGGCGCCCCCCGGACCCCCGGCCGGACTCGGTGCTGACGCTCATCGGCCGGCCTCCTGCGTCGTGTTGAGACTGTGCTGTCCCGGGGGGCGACCCCCGGACCCCCGGCCGGACTCGGTGCTGACGCTCATCGACCGGCCTCCTGCGTCGTGTTGAGGATGTTGACTCCCTTGAAGAGGGCGGACGGGCAGCCGTGCGAGACCGCCGCGACCTGCCCCGGCTGCGCCTTGCCGCAGTTGAAGGCACCGCCCAGGACATACGTCTGCGGACCCCCGACAGCGGCCATGGAACCCCAGAAGTCGGTGGTCGTGGCCTGGTAGGCGACGTCCCGCAGCTGCCCCGCCAGCCGCCCGTTCTCGATCCGGTAGAAGCGCTGCCCGGTGAACTGGAAGTTGTACCGCTGCATGTCGATCGACCACGACCGGTCACCGACGACGTAGACGCCCCGGTCCACGCCCCCGATCAGGTCCTCCGTCGACATCCCCGCCGGATCGGGCCGCAGCGACACATTGGCCATGCGCTGCACCGGCACATGGCCGGGGGAGTCCGCGAACGCGCACCCGTTGGACCGTTCGAACCCGGTCAGCCTCGCGATCCGCCGGTCCAGCTGGTAGCCGACCAGCGTGCCGTCCTTCACCAGGTCCCAGGACTGCGCCTCGACGCCCTCGTCGTCGTAGCCCACCGTGGCGAGCCCGTGCTCGGCGGTGCGGTCACCGGTGACGTTCATCAGCTCGGAGCCGTACTTGAGCTTGCCCAGTTGGTCGAAAGTGGCGAACGACGTCCCCGCGTACGCTGCCTCGTAGCCGAGCGCGCGGTCCAGCTCGGTGGCGTGCCCGATGGACTCGTGGATGGTCAGCCACAGGTTGGACGGGTCCACCACCAGGTCGTACAGCCCCGCCTCGACGCTCGGCGCCCGCATCTTCTCGGCGAGCAGTTCCGGAATCCGCTCCAGCTCGTCGTCCCAGTCCCAGCCGGTGCCCGTCAGGTACTCCCAGCCCCGGCCGGCGGGCGGCGCGATCGTGCGCATGGAGTCGAACTCACCGCTGGAGTCGTCGACGGACACGGCCGTGAACACCGGATGCAGCCGCACCCGCTGCTGCGTCGTCACGGTCCCGGCCGTATCGGCGTAGAACTTGTTCTCGTGCACGGTGAGCAGCGAGGCGTCGACGTGGTCCACCCCGTTCGCCGCCAGCAGCCGCGCGCTCCACCCGGCCAGCAGCCCGGCCTTCTCCCCGTCGGGCACGGCGAACGGATCGATCTCGTACGACGACACCCATGTCTTCTCGGAGTGCACCGGCTCGTCGGCCAGCTCCACTCTCTCGTCCGACCCGGCCGCCCGGATCACCTGCGCGGACAGCTTCGCCATCGCGACGGCCTGCGAGGCGACCTTGGCGGCGGCGTCGAGGGTGAGATCCACCCCGGAGGCGAACCCCCAGGTCCCGCCGTGCACCACGCGCACCGCGTAGCCGAGGTCGGTGGTGTCCGACGACCCGGCCGGCTTGGCGTCCCGGAACCGCCAGGACGCGCTGCGCAGCCGCTCCAGACGGAAGTCCGCGTGCTCCGCCCCGAGCGCCCGCGCGCGTGCGAGCGCGGCGTCGGCGAGGGCGCGCAGGGGAAGCGCGAGGAACGATTGATCGACTTCATGGGGCACGAGTGGGGGTTCCCTTCGGCGCTCGCTGACGGACCGTCGGAGGCAGTGAACCATGACTTGCTCCTCGCGCTCCCCTTGAGAAAGCTGGAACGCAAGGGCGAAAACCACCGGCGAGGGGAGGGGCGTGGGGCAGTGGGGTGGATCAGTTGCGTGGGTTCCGTGTCCCGGTGGGAGTCTGCTCCCCGAATGCGGCACGCGACCAGGCGGACATGCGTGATCAAGGGGGCCGACCGGCCCATGGACGTCTTCGGTGTCCATCACGACCTCATCGCCGAGCACGAGGCGTTCACCAGCTCCTCGTCGCCGTGCGGGACCCGGGCATCGAGAGTCACCTCGCCGGTGAGCGCGGGCGCAGAACCCGCCGGCCGGGCCCCGGGCCGACGCTGAACCCCACTTTCCGCAGCGACGGAACGGTCGCCTCGCTGTGCGACGACGATCTGCTGCACCCGATGTGCCGGGAGCACTTCCGGCACAAGAAGCACCCGGACGACCCCGCAGCCGCACCCTCTCCCTCCACCGGCACCCCCGCGAACCCCCGACCGCAGGATGCTCGAGACCGCTCGCGCCGAAGGGCTGTCCGCCCACGCGCCGGGCACGGCGGACTGACCGGGGCCACGAACTGTAGGAACCCGACAGGAGGCCACGGGAGCCACTGTCGGTGCCCCAATGTCCCGGGCGGGAGCGGGACCGATAGGTTTTCGGGGAAGCCGCCTGTCATCCAGCTGTCCGGGCGGGTGAACCAGACCGCTATCGAAAGGGTGATCCGTTGAGCCGCTCGGTTCTCGTCACCGGAGGCAACCGGGGCATCGGCCTCGCCATCGCCCGCGCGTTCGCCGACGCCGGCGACAAGGTCGCCATCACGTACCGCTCGGGAGAGCCGCCGGAGGGCTTCCTCGCCGTCAGGTGCGACATCACCGACCCCGAGCAGGTGGAGCAGGCCTACAAGGAGATCGAGGAGGCGCACGGCGCCGTCGAGGTCCTCGTCGCCAACGCCGGTGTGACCAAGGACCAGCTCCTGATGCGCATGTCCGAGGAGGACTTCACCTCGGTCGTCGACACCAACCTCACCGGCACCTTCCGGGTCGTCAAGCGTGCCAACCGCGGCATGCTGCGCGCCAAGAAGGGCCGCGTCGTGCTGATCTCCTCGGTGGTCGGGCTGCTCGGCTCCGCGGGGCAGGCGAACTACGCCGCCTCCAAGGCCGGCCTGGTCGGCTTCGCGCGCTCCCTCGCCCGTGAGCTGGGCTCGCGCAACATCACCTTCAACGTCGTCGCGCCCGGCTTCGTCGACACCGACATGACCAAGGCGCTCACCGACGAGCAGCAGACGAAGATCCTCGCGCAGGTGCCGCTCGCCCGGTACGCGCAGCCCGAGGAGATCGCCGCCGCGGTGCGGTTCCTCGCCTCGGACGAGGCCTCGTACATCACTGGAGCCGTCATTCCCGTTGACGGCGGACTGGGAATGGGTCACTGAACGACATGAGCGGAATTCTCGAGGGCAAGCGCGTCCTGATCACCGGTGTGCTGATGGAGTCCTCCATCGCCTTCCACACCGCCAAGCTGGCCCAGGAGCAGGGCGCCGAGATCATCCTGACCGCGTTCCCGCGGCCCACCCTGACCGAGCGCATCGCCAGGAAGCTCCCCAAGCCCACCAAGGTCATCGAGCTCGACGTCACCAACGACGAGCACCTGGGCCGGCTGGCCGACGTGGTCGGCGAGGAGCTGGGCGGCCTCGACGGCGTGGTCCACTCCATCGGCTTCGCCCCGCAGGACGCGCTCGGCGGCAACTTCCTGAACACGCCGTTCGAGTCGGTCGCCACCGCCATGCACGTCTCGGCGTACTCCCTGAAGTCGCTGACCATGGCCTGCCTGCCGCTGATGCAGAACGGCGGCTCGGTCGTCGGCCTCACCTTCGACGCGCAGTACGCCTGGCCGCAGTACGACTGGATGGGCCCGGCCAAGGCCGCCCTGGAGGCCACCAGCCGCTACATGGCCCGTGACCTGGGCAAGCAGAACATCCGCTGCAACCTGATCTCGGCGGGCCCGATCGGCTCCATGGCCGCCAAGTCCATCCCGGGCTTCGGCGAGCTGGCCTCCGTGTGGGACAGCCGCGCCCCGCTGGAGTGGGACCTGAAGGACCCGGAGCCGGCCGGCCGGGGTGTCGTCGCCCTGCTGAGCGACTGGTTCCCGAAGACCACGGGCGAGATCGTCCACGTGGACGGCGGTCTGCACGCCATCGGCGCCTGACCGGACGCCTTGCCGAAGGCCCGCATCCCGTACGGGGTGCGGGCCTTCGCGTTGTCACCCGGACGGCTCAGCGGTTCGGCGTGGGCCGGTCACCGGGGGGCGGACCGAACAGCCCCGGACGGCACATGAACGGATAGGCGGCGGCCTCCTCGGCCGCCGTCGGCGCGTCACCCGCGCGGATCGCCTCCACCAGCCGGCCGTGGTCCATGTGCGCCTCGGGGGACATGTCCTCGCCGACGTCGCCGCGCAGCCAGTCCCGCAGCACCTCGCTCAGGTCCGCGTACATCGCGGTCATCACGTCGTTGTGCGAGGCGGCCACGACCGCCAGGTGGAACGTGGCGTCCGCCGCCACGAACGCCTCCGCCTCGCCCGACTCCCAGGCCTCCTCCCGGCGCAGCAGCAGGGTGTCGATCTGTTTGAGGTCCTTCTCCGTACGCCGCTCGGCGGCCAGCCGCGCCGCCGCCGACTCCAGGGTCGAGCGCAGCTCGGCGATGTGCCGGGGGTCGGCGTCGGCGAAGCGGCGGTGCATCACGCCCGCCAGCTCGCTCGTGGCCACGACGTACGTGCCCGAACCCTGGCGGATGTCCAGCAGCCCGTTGTGCGCCAGCGCGCGGACGGCCTCGCGGACCGTGTTGCGGGCCACCCCCAGCTGCTCCACCAGCTCCGGCTCGGTGGGGATGCGCGCGCCGACCGGCCACTCGCCCGAGGTGATCTGGGCCCGCAGAGCGGCGATGACCTGCTCGGACAGGGCCGAACGACGGGGATGGCTCAGCGGCATGACACACCTTCGCACGACAGCGGCGCCGCGCGGCGACCTCGGCATGGACAACCAATCATCCCATGATTCTATGATGGGCGTCATGGCTAGCGAGGAAACCCGGACGCTCACGTCCACGACCGTACGCACGTCGGCCGCGTCCGAAGTCCGGACCGTCCCCGGAGCAGGTGCCCCGGGCGCGTGGCGGACGCGGCTGCTCGTCGTCGGCATCGTGCTGGCCGCGCTCAACCTCCGCCCCGCCATCACCAGCCTGGGCGCACTGCTCGAGGAGGTCCGCGACGGGCTCGGCATGAGCGGGAGCGTCGCCGGACTGCTCACCTCCGTGCCCCCGCTGTGCTTCGCCGTCTTCGGCGTCACCGCGCCGCGGCTGGCCCGCCGGTTCGGTGCGGGCGCGGTGGTCTGCGCCGGCATGGTCGCCATCGGTGCCGGCCTGCTGATACGCCCGTACGTGGGCGGCACGGCGGCGTTCCTGGCCACCAGCGCGCTGGCGCTGATGGGCATCGCCGTCAGCAACGTCCTGATGCCGGTCATCGTCAAGCGCCGGTTCCCCGACCGGGTCGGCTCCATGACCGGCCTGTACTCCATGGCCCTCGCCCTGGGCACCGCCACGGCGGCGGCCGTGACCGTGCCGCTGACCGACGCCCTGGGCGGGAACTGGCAGGCGGGCCTCACCGTGTGGGCGGCCCTGGCGGTCGCCGCCGTACTGCCGTGGATCCCCTTCGCACGGGAGCGGGAACGGGAGCAGGACGGGGCGTGGGGCGGCGCACGGACCGGGCGGACCGCCCCCGCCGGGACGCCCGCGCTGCGCATCACCCGCAGCCGTACCGCCTGGGCGCTGGCCGTCTTCTTCGGGCTCCAGGCCACCGCCGCCTACATCACCATGGGCTGGATGGCGCAGATCTTCCGGGACGCGGGCGTCCCCGCCGGCACGGCCGGGCTGCTCCTCGCGGTCACCATGGTGATGGGCGTCCCGCTGGCCTTCGTCATCCCGCGCCTCGCCACCCGGCTGCCCCACCAGGGCCCGATCGTGCTCGTGCTGGGCGTCAGCGGCCTCGTCGGATACGCGGGCCTGTACCTCGCGCCGGCCGCCGGTGCCTGGGCCTGGGCGGTGCTGCTGGGCATCGCGAACTGCGCCTTCCCGCTGGCGCTCACCATGGTCGGGATGCGGGCCAGGACCGGCGCGGGCGTGGCCCAGCTGTCGGCCTTCGCGCAGAGCACCGGCTATCTGATCTCCATCCCCGGGCCGCTCCTGGTGGGCGTGCTCTACCAGCACAGCGGCGGCTGGGGACTGCCGATCGCGCTGATGGCCGGCCTGATGATCCCGCAGACGATCGTGGGCGTCCTGGCGGGCCGCGACCGCACGGTGGAGGACGAGGCGACGACGGCCTGACGCCCCCCAGGGGCGCGGGGAACTGCGCGAACGGGGGTCTGGGGGCGGAGCCCCCAGAGACGGGAAGGGAAGGGGCGGCGGGGGCGCAACAAACGAGCACCCCCACAGCCAGGAGCCGCACACTTCGACTGTCCCGGTCCCGCTGACGTGCCGTCCCGGCCCGCCGCACCGCGTGGACCGGCCGGCGGAGCCGTCGTGCCGGCGCGCGCGGCCGCCGGGCCTCGCGTGCCTGGCTGCCAGGAAGCCTGCGGCTGGTCGACCGGGCATCCTGTGCCCAGGCCTCCGGCGTGGTCGTGCGGCTGCACGTGCCGGGCCGGAGGTCACGCGCGGCCGGCAGGCCACCCGCGCCCGGCCGTCGGCCTCGGGTGCCTGGCCGGCGGCCGTCCTGCCCGGGAGACAGCCCGTACCCCGCCGTCAGGCGACCCGCGCGGCCGGGAGACAGCCCGCGCCGGGCCGGCAGGCCACCCGCGCCGCGCGACCCCCGAAGCCCGCCGCAGGCGAACGGGGTGCGAGACTTGCCGTATGCCAGTCCTCGACCCGAATCCGCAGAACGGCCAGAAGAAGCTGATGCTCGTCTTCGGCGCGTTCTTCGCCATCTTCATCGTCATCGGCGTGATCGCGACCGTACTCGCGCCGTGACGGCCCATGAGGGTGGTGCTGGCACCACCATCCCCTAGGGGGCCAGGGTCAGGGTCAAGTGGGTGGATCACCGGATGGGTTGGGGCCCCCGGGATCCGTACCTTCGAGATGTGGCCGCGTACGGCGGGCCACGGACCATTCGAAGAGCGGAGGCCCCCATGTCGGCGCGCACGCACACCCGGCCCCACCCGGTCCCCCGGGGCGGCGTCGACACCCGGCTGCCGTGGTGGGCCCTGGCCCTGCCCACCCTCGCCTTCGTCGCCCTGCTCACCCTGATCCTGAACCCCTCCGAGGCCCACGCGGCAGCCGGTGAGCCCGCGCTCACCCACCTCGTCGAGCGCGCGCAGCAGCTCATAGCCCACTGAACACCCCCGGAAGCGCCGGTCAACTCCCTGCGCCCCATGGCCTGTTTCATGCGAAGCTGGGTCACATGAGCGTCGCAGAACCCCGCAGGATTGTCCTTTTCCGGCATGCGAAAGCCGACTGGCCCCCGGTCGCCGACCACGAGCGCCCGCTCGCCGAGCGGGGCCGCATGGACGCCGCCGTCGCCGGACGCAAGCTCGCCGACACCGGAATCGCCTTCGATCTGGCCCTGTGCTCCACCGCGGTCCGGACCCGTGAGACCTGGAAGCTCGCGGTCCACGAGTTCCCGGAGCGACCGAAAACCGTCTACGAGGAGCGGGTCTACGATGCCTCGCCCGGCGAGCTGATCGCCCTGCTCAACGAAACCCCCGACGACGCGCAGAACGTCCTCCTGGTCGGCCACAACCCGGGCCTCCAGGGACTCGCCGACATCCTGGCCGGCACGGCGGAGGGCGATGCCCGCGAACGCATGAGCCGGCTCGGCTACCCGGCCGCCGCCTTCGCCGTCCTGTCCTTCACAGGCTCCTGGAAGTCCCTCGAGCCCGGCGTCGGCACGCTGGTCGACTACTGGGCGCCCACCGAGTGACACCCGGCACGACAGGGGCCCGGTACCGACGACGTCCGTCGGTACCGGGCCCGTCCGTCGCCGTGCCCCGGTCCGGGCGGCTCAGTCCACGTCGAGCGTGTCAGCCGCCTCGACCTCTTCGCGCGTGACACCGAGCAGATACAGGACCGTGTCCAGGAAGGGAAAGTTCACCGCGGTGTGCGCCGCCTCGCGCACCACCGGCTTGGCGTTGAAGGCAACACCGAGCCCCGCCGCGTTCAGCATGTCGAGATCGTTCGCACCGTCACCGATCGCCACCGTCTGCGACAGCGGCACGCCCGCCTCGGCGGCGAACCGGCGCAGCAGCCGGGCCTTGCCCGCCCGGTCCACGATCTCGCCGGTGACCTTGCCCGTCAGCTTCCCGTCGACGATCTCCAGGGTGTTGGCCTGGGCGAAGTCCAGCCCCAGCCGTTCCTTCAGATCATCCGTGACCTGGGTGAACCCACCCGAGACCACGCCCACTTGATAGCCGAGGCGCTTCAGCGTACGGATCAGGGTGCGGGCGCCCGGAGTCAGCCGCACCTCGCTGCGGACCTTGTCCACCACGGAGGCGTCCAGCCCCTCCAGCAGCGCCACGCGCGCGTGCAGCGACTGCTCGAAGTCCAGCTCCCCGCGCATCGCGGCCGCCGTCACCTCGGCGACCTTGTCCTCACAGCCGGCGTGCGCGGCGAAGAGCTCGATCACCTCGTCCTGGATGAGCGTGGAGTCCACGTCCATGACGACCAGGCGCTGCGCCCGCCGGTACAGCCCCGCCCCGACCACGGCCACGTCGACCCCGAGCCGTGACGCGTCGGTCACCAGTGCGGTGCGCAGCGGTTCCGTCTCCACGCCGGACACCGCGAACTCCACGGCGGTCACCGGGTACTTGGCGAGCCGGAAGATACGGTCGATGTTGCCGCCGGTCCTGGTGATCCGCGCGGCGATCGCCGCCGCCGCCTCCGATGTGAGGGGGTGGCCCAGCACGGTGACCAGGGAGCGGCCGAGCCCGCGCGGACGGTTGTCGCCCTTGCCGGAGATGATCTCCGCCTGCATCTTCATCGACTCCGCCCAGCTGTGGACGGTGGCCCGCAGGTCCCCTTCCAGCCCCTTGGCCGGCTCGGTCACGAGCGCGCAGAGCACGATGCGGCCACGGGTGACGACCTGCTCGATGTCGACCACGTCGACCGAGTAGGCGGCAAGGGTGTCGAAGAGGCCGGCCGTGATGCCCGGCCTGTCCTTGCCGAAGATCTTGACAAGGAGGGTGGGAACGTCGGTGGTCTGCGATGCGCTCATGGTGTTCCCACCGTATCCGGCACCCAGTGCCCCGCGCCTCCGAGGTCCGCCAGCCGGACAACGAACACTGCCCGTCACCGGGGTGTCCCGGAGCTTACGTACGGTCCGGCTTCCGAGGTGCCGGGGGAGAGGGCGGCGGAGGTGGCGGCGGCGGTGGCGGCGGCGGTGGCGGCGGCGGCTCGTCCGGCCACAACGGCGACCGGTCCCGGCCCCGCGGACCGGGCCCTCGCCGGGGCGGCTCGACCGGTCCGATCACAGTGGGTGCCCCATAGATGTCGCCGCACCCATCGCGGTCTCCGGGTACGTGCGGGTCACCGCCCTCCGGCGCCGCGTCCTCCGGTCCCCGAGGTCCCTGTGCCGCGTCCTCCGGTCCCCGAGGCCCCTGCGGCCCTCGCGCTCCCTGCGCCCCGTGCGCTTCCTGCGGTCCTCGATCTCCCGGCTCCTGCGACGATTCGTGCGGTCCTCGATCCCCCGATCCCCATGGCGCCCGCGCCCTGGCTTCCCGCGGTTCCCGCGTCCCGTGCGTTGCTCCCGGCCCCCACGGCCCCTGCGCCCCCGCTTCCCGCGCCCCGTGCGTTGCTCCCGGCCGCCACGGTTCCTGCGGCGTCCGTGACTCCTGGGACCCCCGCGGCTCCGGTCCCACCCACAGGTACGGATTGGTGTCCGGATTCGGGGGCCGGTAAGGAACCCCGGGCTCGTACGGCCCGGCGGCCGTGACCCCGCCCCAGCCCTCGACGCCCTCCACCGACCGCCCCTCCTCGGCCGCCCTCGTGTCACCCCGTGCCAGCGCCGCCGCCCGCGTCCCCGCCGCGCCGCTCGCCCGGGCCAGCAGTGCTCCCGCGGCGCCCGCGCCCGCGCCCCACACCGCGCCCAGCAGGAGCGCCGTGCCGAGCCGGCCGCGCAGCTCGATGCCGGCGCCGAACGCGTCCAAGCCCAGCACGGACAGCGAGGCGTTCGCGGACACCTCCGTCAGCCAGGCCAGCAACGGCAGGGCCGACGCCGTGGCGACACCCAGCCGCAGCGCACACCGCCCCGCGAAACCGGCCGCTCCGCGATCCGCCGCGTCCCCGACCGGCGTGCGCACGCCCGTCAGCACCCCCGCCAGCAGCATCATCAGCGCGGCGGCCACCGCCAGCAGCCACACCCGCCCGTCGAACTCCGCCAGCCGACCCAGCGTGACGGACCGGTCCGAGCCGGCCCGCAGCAGATCGTCCACGGGGTGCGGCAGCACCCCGAGCAGCGCCCCGCTCGCCCGACCGTCCCACGGCACGAACAGGCCGAGCGGCACCCCGATCCACACCCCGTTCGGCGCCCCCAGCAGCGCCGCCCCCACGATCCGCCGGGGATGGTCGTCGCCGGCCGCCGCGTACCCCGCCGCCGCGAGCCCCGCCGCCACCGCCACCAGCCCCACCGTGACGAGGGCGGACACCGCCGGCCGTACGACACGGTGCACGGCGTCCCAGCCGCGCGGCAGGGGAGTGCGGCGGGACGCCAGCAGCGCGACGAGCAGGACGCCGGCCGCCCAGCCGAGGCCACCCAGCAGCGTCGGGAGCGTGTCGACGGTGAACCCGACCGCCGCCTCCGCGTCGACGAGATCACCCACCCGGTCCGGCAGCAGCCCCCCGACATCGCCCAGCCCCGGGATCTCGACCCCGCCACCGCCCGCCCCCGGCAGGTCGTCCGGCCCCAGCGACCCCCCGTCGATGGTGATGACGTCGTGCCCCGCCCGGGCCAGCCCGCCCGTCATCGCCACGAACAGCCCGACCACCGCGCCCGCACGCGCGAGGAGTTCGGCGCCGGAGACCACGGATCCCGCCGCCCGCAAGGACCGCAGAAAGAAGTACGACAGCAGCAGCGCGCCCACCAGGCCCACGCCCAGCGGCGTGACCTCCACGGCCGTGTCTGCTTCCGCGCCCGACAGCCCGAAGGCGGACACGCCGCCGGACGGCGTGACCGAACCGCCCGCCCCCAGGGCCACCACCGCGGCGGTCATCGGGCCCAGCGAACCGGCCGCGTCCGCGTCCAGCAGACGCAGTCCGAGCGCCGCCGTCCCCGCCATCCCGATCAGCGCCCAGCTCACCGCGGCGACCGCGGACATCACCACATCGACCCACGGCACGCGCGTGCCGCGCCGCGCGGCCCCGACGCTCGCAGCAGCACTCATGGCAGACCCCCCCCGATCCGCGACGCGGCGTGACGGCCGCACATGTCCCCCTCGCGTGGTTTACCACTCTCCGGGCCGATTTCAACCCCGTCGACGAAAGCCGGTGAACACCTTGGTGCGCGCTCGTGACAAGGCCCGACTTTCGGTCATAGGGCCGAGCCTGAAATAGTTCCCCCCGATGTTCGACATCCCTAGACTCCCTGCGATGGGGGAAATTCGGGGGACAACTCAGTGGGGCATGGAGTGCCGGAACTCGTACTGGAATCAAACGGACGGACCTGGACGCTCGATCCGTCCAGGCCTTACACCCTCGGACGTGATCCGCAGGGCGACGTCGTGCTGGACGACGCCAGGGTCTCCTGGCGTCACGCCACCATCAGCTTCAACGGCCGCGGTTGGGTCATCGAGGACCACGGCAGCACCAACGGCACGTTCGCGCAGGGGCAGCGGATCCACCACCTGGAGCTCGGCTCCGACACGGTGCTGAACCTGGGCAACGCGACCGACGGCCCGCGCGTGACGCTGTCCGGCGCCGCGGCCGCCACGCCGCAGGCCCAGCCGCAGCAGCCGTACGCGGCCCAGGGAGCGAACCCCGGCTGGTCCCAGCAGGCGCCGCAGCAGCCCGCCCAGCAGCCCGGCTGGCAGCAGCCGGTACCGCAGCAGCCCGCGCCGCACATCCCGCAGCAGCAGGGCCCCGGCAGCGGCGCGGGGGCGCCTCCGGTCTACGGCGACCGCAGCCCCACCACGTTCCACCAGTTCTCCCTCGGCCGCGTGATGCGCATCGGCCGTGCCCTGGAGAACGACCTGGTCGTCTCCGACCTCCAGGTCTCCCGCAACCACGCCGAGTTCCACTCGACGCCCGACGGCCGCATGGAGATCCGCGACCTCGGCTCGCACAACGGCACGTACGTCAACGGTCTGCCGATCGCCAAGGGCGGCTCGCAACTGCTCGGCCCCACCGACATCGTGGGCGTCGGCCACTCGACGTTCCGGATCGTCGGTGACCGGCTCGAGGAGTTCGTCGACACCGGTGAGGTGTCCTTCTCCGCCCGTCACCTGACCGTCACGGTCGACGGCGGCAAGCAGATCCTCAAGGACGTCTCCTTCGGTGTCCCCGAGAAGTCGCTGATCGCGGTCATCGGCCCGTCCGGCTCCGGCAAGTCCACGCTCCTCAAGGCGCTCACCGGCTACCGCCCCGCCAACCAGGGCGAGGTCCTCTACGACAACCGGAACCTCTACAAGCAGTTCGCCGAGCTGCGTCAGCGCATCGGTCTGGTCCCGCAGGACGACATCCTGCACAAGGAGCTGACCGTCAAGAAGGCCCTCAAGTACGCGGCCAAGCTCCGTTTCCCCGCCGACACCACGGCCGCCGAGCGCGACGCCCGCATCGACGAGGTGCTGCGCGAGCTCAAGCTGGACATCCACAAGGACAAGAAGGTCACGTCCCTGTCCGGCGGCCAGCGCAAGCGTGTCTCCGTCGCCCTGGAACTGCTCACCAAGCCGTCCCTGATCTTCCTGGACGAGCCCACCTCCGGCCTCGACCCGGGCATGGACCGCGACGTCATGCAGCTGCTGCGCGGCCTCGCCGACGACGGCCGTACGGTCCTCGTCGTCACGCACTCGGTGGCCGAGCTGGCGATCTGCGACAAGCTCCTGGTGATGGCGCCCGGCGGTTCGGTCGCCTACTTCGGTCCGCCCGAGGAGGCGCTGAACTTCTTCGGCTACGACACCTGGGCCGACGTCTTCTCCGCCTTCGAGAACTACCGCGACTACGACTGGGCGGGCCGCTGGAAGGGCTCGCAGCACTACCAGATGTACGCCGCCGACATCGACGCGGTCGCGCCGCAGTCCGTACAGGTCCCGGCGATGCAGGCGATGAAGCCGCCGAAGCCGCAGGGTTGGATGTCGCAGTTCGTCACCCTGGTGCGCCGCTACGTCTCGGTGATCGTCTCCGACAAGGGCTTCCTGGCCCTGATGGTGATCCTCCCGGCCGTTCTCGGCGCGGTGAGCCTGCTCATCGACGCCGACAAGGGCCTGCTGCCCAACCCGCCCAACCCGCAGACCGGCCGGATCATCCCGAACGGCACGGCGACCACGGTCCTGCTGATACTGGCGGTGGGCGCCTGTTTCGCGGGTGCGGCGAACTCCGTGCGCGAGCTGATCAAGGAACGGGTCATCTACGAGCGGGAGCGCGCCACCGGCCTGTCCCGCTCGGCGTACCTGATGTCCAAGGTGTTCGTGCTCGGCATGATCACCGTGCTGCAGGGACTGCTGGTCGGCGTGATCGGCTTCTCCAGCCGGGAGATCCCGGAGGAGGGCCTGGTCTTCGGAGGCTTCACGCTGCTGGAGCTCTCCGTGCCGATCATGGCGCTCGGCTTCACCTCGATGATGTTCGGCCTGATCATCTCCTCGCTGGTGAAGACCGCGGAGAAGACCATGCCGCTGCTGGTGATGTTCGCGATCATCCAGGTCGTCTTCACCGGCTGCCTGTTCACCCTGCACGGCTCGATCGGCGTCAACCAGTTCTCGTTCCTGATGCCGTCGCGCTGGGCGGTCGCCGCCTCGGGCGCCACGCTGGACTTCAACAGGATCAGCCCGCCGGAGACGGCAGGTGACACCGACCCGCTGTGGGAGCACACGGTCGGGGCCTGGGCCATGGACATGGGCGCGCTGATCGTCCTCGGCGTGATCTGCGGCTTCTTCGTGGCCCGCTTCCTGCGCCGCCACGAGCCCGAGGTCATGCGCAAGTGATCCGCGCCGTACGGCCCCGAAGGGCGGCACCCCGTCAGGAGGGTGCCGCCCTTCGGCGTCTGTGTTCGCGAGAAGAGGTCCGCGCCGACCTCAGTACGCGCTGTCGACGTTGTCCATGGTGCCGTACTTGTCGGCCGCGTAGTTGCAGGCGGCGGTGATGTTGGCGACCGGGTCGTAGATGTTCTTCGGGGTGCCCGGGACGTGGTAGGCCTCGAACGTCGGCGGGATCACCTGGAGCAGGCCCTTGGACGGGATGCCGTTCTGGGCGTTGATGTCCCAGAGGTTGATCGCCTTCGGGTTGCCGGAGGACTCCCGCATGACGTTGCGGTGGATGCCCTCGTAGGAGCCCGGGATGCCGTGCTTCTTCATGATGGCCAGGGACTCACGGATCCAGCCGTCCAGGGTGTTGCCGTAGCTCTTCTGCGGGGCGGCCTTCTTCACCTCGGCGCGCTCGGCGGCACGGCTGGCGGCCTCCTCGGCCTGGCGGGCCTTCTCCGCCTTGGCCTTCGCGGCGGCAGCGGCGGCCTCCTTCTTGGCGGTGGCCTCCGCCGCGGCCTGCTTCTTGGCCGCGATCTGCTCGGCCTTGACGCTGGCGCCGGCGAGTTGGTCGGTGACGCCGGCGTGGACGTCCGCGATCTGCTCGGTGCTGTACGCCACCTTCGCGGTCGGCGCGGCAACCTCGGTCGTGGTCGTGGAAGCGTTGCTCGGGATGGCCGAGAAACCGATGGCGGCGGCACCGAGGGCCGCGACACCGGCGGCGGCGATCCTGTGGTGACGGGTCAGGGCACGACTATGACCACGGGTGAGGATGTTCTTCGGCATGCGGATGGACCTCTTCGAATAGCGCGGAGGTCGCTCAACGTCCGGTGGGGACAGGGTGCTTCCGGCACAAACGCCGCGGGGGATACCCACGGCGCTGAGCGACGCAGCCATTCTTAGCGGCCGCAAAATGACGTGGCAAAGGTGTGACGTACGAAGCCGGGTAGTGGATCAGGGAGGGGAGAAACAGGGCAGATTGGGGTGTATGACCCGCTCAAGCGGGCGATATGTCTCTCCTACTCCGCTTCGTACGTGATGTGCGCCCTATGCCCGGCCTCACATCACACACCCTCCGGTCTCACTGCTGGTTGCTGGAGCAATGCACTGCGTGAGGGGGTTCCGTCACCCCGGCAGGACCAGGTGCACGTCACCGAACTCGTGCCACAGATAGCGCCCGCGCAGCGCCTCCTCGTACCCCCGGTCGACCGCCGCCCGCCCCGCGACCGCCTCCAGCATCAGCAGGTGCGAGGCCTCCGGCTCGTGCAGCCCGGTCAGCAGCCCGTCCACCACCCGCACCCCGCGCTCAGGGGTCACCACCAGATCGGTCCACCCCGCGCGGGCCCGCACCACACCGTCCGCACCGGCCGCCGACTCCACCGCCCGGACGGCCGTCGTCCCCACCGCGATCACCCGGCCACCCCCCGCCCGCACCGCCCCGATCAGCCGCGCCGACGCCTCCGGCACCACGAACCGCTCCGGATACGGCGGCTCGTGCGCCTCACCCGACGCCACCCCGGTGTGCAGCGTGACCGGGGCGAACTGCACACCCCGGCTCACCAGCTCAGCCACCATCCGCGCGGTGAACGGACGCCCCGCACTCGGCATCTCGGCACTCCCCGCCCCGTCCGGTGACGGCAGCGCGAACACCGTCTGGTACACCGACAACGGCTGGTCCCGCTCCGTGTACGCGTACCGGACGGCCCGCCCGTGCTCCCGCAGCACCCCGAGCACGTCCCCCGGCACACGCGCCCACCACAGCCGCTCACCCCGCGCACTCAGCGGCTCCTCCAGTACCAGCCGCGCACCCCCGACCAGCCGCACCTCTGTACCCGCGGGCGCCCCCGCGCGCGCACGCGTGGTGCCGTGCCCGTCGGGCTCCCGCAGCTCGACCGCCCACCGGCCGTCGTCGCCGCGCGTGGAGAAATGCACCACCACGCGCGCGTGCCCGATCCACCCCCCGACGGCCGCCGCCAGGGTCGGCGAAGTGTTCACCACCAGCAGATCCCCGGCCCGCAGCAGCAGCGGCAGCTCCACGAAGGCGTGATGCGACACCGCCGTGCCCCGCGACACCAGCAGCCGCACCGCGTCCCGGTCCAGACCCGGCCCCCGCTGCTCCACCGGCACCCGCGCGGACAACTCCTCCGGCACCTCCACGATCACGGTCATCGACGCTCCTCCAGCAGCGCCGTAGCGCCGTAGCGGCCGCTCGCCGGCCGCTCGTCCAGCAACCGCAGGAAGGCGGGCACCACACCGGCCGGTTCCGGCCGCGGATCGTCGTCGTCCGGTACGGCCGCCGCGTACAGGTCCGTCGCCATGTCGCCGGGATCGACCGCCCACACCCGCAGCCCCGGCTCCTCCACCGCCAGCACCGCCGCCAGCTGGTCCAGGGCCGCCTTGGACGCCCCGTACCCGCCCCACGTCGGATACGCCTCCGCCGCGGCGTCCGAGCTGACCACCAGCACCGCCCCGGCCGGCGCGGACCGCAGCAGCGGCAGCGCCTCCTGCACCAGGCCCAGCGCCGCCACCAGGTTCACCTCCAGCGCCCGCCGCAGCCCCTCCAGCGGCAGCTCCTCCAGCGGGACGAGCGGCTCGGCGCCCAGCGCGCTCGCGTTGTGCACCACCAGATCCACCCCGCCCAGCCGCCACGCCGCCGCCACCAGCTCCGCGCGGTGCGCGGCGTCCGTGACGTCCCCCGGCAGCGCCGTCACACGCGTGCCGTGCGCCGACACCAGCCCCGCAGCCTCCGCCAGGGGCACCGGCCCCCGCGCGTCGAGCACCAGATCCCAGCCGCGCGCCGCCAGCGCCCGGGCGAGCGCCTCCCCGAGCCCTTTCGAAGCCCCCGTGATGATCGCAACCGGCATGCCAACCGTCCCCTCGTCGTCGACGCCGCTCGATCGGCGTGCCCTCAACCTAGGGACCGGCCCACCGCCACCGCCTCGGGCCCGGGACGCAGCGCCCCGGGTCCCTTCGGCCTACGCCACCGTCCCCGGGCCCGGCGGCCTACGCCTCCGACGGGAACCGCGGGACCTCCGACCTAGGACCACCGGCCGGTCGACGGCCGACACACGTCCGATCCCGCTGTCACAGCCCGCCGGTACCGTGAGGACATGAGTCACGGCCCCCGGTCCGGCCTCGCCGCGGTGAGCTCCGCGTTGCTGGCCATGAGCAGGCACCTCGAGGTGCGCGACGTCCTCAAGACGATCGTCGCCTCGGCCCGCGAACTCCTCGACGCGCAGTACGCCGCGCTCGGCGTGCCCGACGACCACGGTGGCTTCGCCCAGTTCGTGGTCGACGGCGTCAGCGACGACCAGTGGAAGGCCATCGGCCCCCTCCCGCGCCAGCACGGCATCCTCGCCGCGATGATCGACGAGGCCACTCCGCAGCGCCTCGCCGACGTGCGCCGCGACCCCCGCTTCGAGGGCTGGCCCAGCACCCACCCCGAGCTGGCCGACTTCCTGGGTCTGCCCATCCGCGACGGCGACGAGGTCATCGGCGCCCTGTTCCTGGCCAACAAGAGGTGCCCCAAGCCCGAGGGCACCTGCGGCTTCACCGAGGACGACGAGGAACTGCTCGGCATCCTCGCCCAGCACGCGGCGATCGCCCTGACCAACGCCCGGCTCTACGAACGCAGCCGCGAACTGACCATCGCCGAGGAACGCTCCCGCCTCGCCCACGAGCTCCATGACGCCGTCAGCCAGAAACTCTTCTCCCTGCGGCTCACCGCACAGGCCGCCGCCCGCCTCGTCGACCGCGACCCCTCCCGCGCCAAGGGCGAACTCCAGCAGGTCGCCGCCCTGGCCGCCGAGGCCGCCGACGAACTGCGCGCGGCGGTCGTCGAACTGCGCCCCGCGGCCCTCGACGAGGACGGCCTCGTCGCCACGCTCCGCACACAGATCCAGGTCCTCGACCGCGCCCACACCGCGCGCGTGACCTTCACCGGGCACGGCGTACGCGCCCTCCCGGCCGCCCAGGAGGAGGCGGTGCTGCGCGTCGCCCAGGAGGCACTGCACAACGCCCTGCGCCACTCCGGCGGCGACCACGTCGACGTCACCCTGGACCGCCGCGGCGGCGGAGCGGTCCTGCGGGTCAGCGACGACGGCGGCGGCTTCGACCCGCGGATCGTCCGCCGCGCGGGCCGCCACCTGGGCCTGGTCTCCATGCGGGACCGGGCGAGCGGGGTCGGCGGCAGGCTGACCGTGGAATCGGCGCCCGGCAAGGGCACCATGATCGAGATGGAGGTCCCCGGTGGCTGACGCAATCAAGGTGCTGCTGGTCGACGATCACCAGGTGGTACGCCGGGGCCTGCGCACCTTCCTCGAGGTGCAGGACGACATCGAGGTCGTCGGCGAGGCCGCGGACGGCGCCGAAGGAGTCGCCCTGGCGGGGGAGCTGGGGCCCGACGTCATCCTCATGGACGTCAAGATGCCGGGCATGGACGGCGTGGACGCGCTGCGCCGGCTCCGCGAACTGGACCACCCCGCGCGCGTGCTGATCGTCACCAGCTTCACCGAGCAGCGCACGGTCGTCCCCGCCCTTCGCGCGGGCGCCGCCGGTTACGTGTACAAGGACGTCGACCCCGACGCGCTCGCCGGAGCCATCCGCTCCGTGCACGCCGGGCACGTGCTGCTCCAGGCGGAGGTGGCCGGCGCGCTGCTGTCCCAGGAGGAGACCGGCTCGGGCCCGGGACGCGCGGGGTCCCTCACCGAACGGGAGCGCGAAGTGCTCGGGCTCATAGCGGACGGCCGTGCCAACCGGGAGATCGCCCGCGCCCTGGTGCTCTCCGAGAAGACCGTGAAGACCCACGTCTCGAACATCCTGATGAAACTCGACCTCGCGGACCGTACCCAGGCGGCCCTGTGGGCCGTGCGCCATGGCCTGAGCGACTGACCCGTGACGCAGTACGCCCTGCGGAAGGTTCCCGTCCGATCCGAGATTCATACCGTAGTGGGAATGTCCCCCGGATGGCCGTATCTCTCGTCGGCATCCGCCGTTCTCCAGTGCGTACCGCGGCGCCTGCCGCGGTCATCGCAAGGAGGGCTCGGAAAGTGAAGAACCTGAAGAAGGCAGCGGCCGTGACGATGGTGGCCGGCGGTCTGCTCGCGGCCGGTACGGGAATGGCCTCCGCCACCGACGGCAGCCACGCCGACGGCACGGCCGTGGGCTCCCCGGGCGTCGTCTCCGGCAACGTCATCCAGGTGCCGGTCCACGTCCCGGTCAACGTGTCCGGCAACAGCGTCAACGTCATCGGCCTCCTGAACCCGGCCTTCGGCAACACCGCCGTCAACCACTGACGCACACCCGGCACAGCCCCGGCCGCCCGCCCCCACCGAGCGCCGGGGCTCCCCCATGCCCCCCACCACCCCCCGCGAAGACTCGACTACCGCCTCCGTCCTCCGCGGGCAGTCATGCCGCCCCCGCCCTCCGCCCTCCGCCCTCCGCGGGCAGTCGTGCCGCTGGGGCGGCACGGGTGGGCGCGACGGCACCCCGCAAGCGCCGGGCTGCGCAAACACCCCCCGGACAGCACAACGAGGGACGTCACCCCACCCCCCGCTCCTCCACAACGGAGTTGTACGCAGCCACCTGCGCCCGCCGAGCCGTCCGCTCAACGGGCCGCAACGCAGCAGTCCGCGCCGCCATCTCCGAAGCACTCACCGCACCCCCGTGCCTCCGCCCCCCGCCCTCCGCCAGCGACACCAGCGCCCCCACCCGCTGAGCCAGCTCCAGCACCCGCACCGCCCGAGGCGGATACCCCGGCGCCAGTACCTCCCGCTCCCGCGAGCCCGAGGCCCGCGCCCGATACGCGTCGATCGCCGCCTCCGCCACCGGCCCCGACCCGGCCACATCCAGCCGCGTCAGCACCTCGGTGGCCTCCCGCAGCGCCTCCGCCAGCTCCCGCTCCGCCTCACCGAGCGACGGCACATCCGCAGGCGGCGCCTCCCGCACCGGCAGGCAGTGCCACACCACCTCCACATGCACATCACCCGCGGGCCCCGCCCCGTGGACCTCCGGCACCAGCCCCAGCGCGGCCCCGGAGCAGACCACCGCCTCCTCCGCCTCCAGCGCCCGCGCATTGAACTCCGGCGGCCCGCTCAGCCCCAGCGGATGCCCCGGCGCCGGCAGCGCCACCCGCAGCCCGGTCACCCCGAGCGTCCGCAGCCGCCCCAGCGCCAGCGTGAGCCCCACGGGCGCCGGCTCACCCGGCACCCCCTCCACCCGGTGCACCGCGTCCTCCCCGACGATCGCGAGCACGGCGTCGTCCGGTGAGACAAGTCCGGCAAGAAGGGCGTTTCCCCAAGCGGCGAGGTGTCCAGAGCGAGGTTCCGAGAGCATGCGTACACCCTAGACAGAGCCCAAGAAGCGGACCGGAGGAATGTCCGGGTCGACCAGTGGCGTAGATTTCATGATGGGCTGCGCCCACGGGTGCGGCGGACCGACCTACAGGCGTACGCGACAGCCGAGACCGGCCACACTGCAAGGGGAGACAACGCGCTCATGAGCGATGTTCTGGAGCTTCAGGACGTATCCGTGGTCCGTGAGGGCCGGGCTCTGGTGGACCAGGTCTCCTGGTCGGTCAAGGAGGGCGAGCGCTGGGTCATCCTCGGCCCCAACGGTGCCGGCAAGACCACCCTCCTCAACATCGCCTCCAGCTACCTCTACCCCAGCAAGGGCACCGTCGGCATTCTGGGCGAGACCCTCGGCACCCCCGGCACCGACGTCTTCGAACTGCGCCCCCGCATCGGCGTGGCCGGCATCGCCATGGCCGACAAGCTCCCCAAGCGCCAGACCGTCCTGCAGACCGTGCTCACCGCCGCCTACGGCATGACCGCCGGCTGGCAGGAGGAGTACGAGGACATCGACGAGCAGCGCGCCCGCGCCTTCCTCGACCGCCTCGGCATGTCCGAGTACCTGGACCGCAGGTTCGGCACGCTCTCCGAGGGCGAGCGCAAGCGCACCCTCATCGCCCGCGCCCTGATGACCGACCCCGAACTGCTGCTCCTCGACGAGCCCGCCGCCGGACTCGACCTCGGCGGCCGCGAGGACCTCGTACGCCGTCTCGGCCGGCTCGCCCGCGACCCGATCGCCCCCTCCATGATCATGGTCACGCACCACGTCGAGGAGATCGCTCCGGGCTTCACCCACGTCCTGATGATCCGCCAGGGCAAGGTCCTCGCCGCCGGCCCGCTGGAGTTGGAACTCACCTCCCGCAACCTCTCCCTCTGCTTCGGCCTGCCGCTCGTCGTCGAGCAGGTTGGCGACCGCTTCACCGCCCAGGGCCTCCCGATCTCCTGAACCAGCCCCTCCCGAAACCCAAGCCCCGGAGCCGCAAGGCGCGTTCAAACTGATCGGCGCCCTGTCGGCGACCGGGTGTGCGGTTCTACCATGACCACGTGGACATCGACGCATGGCTGTGGTGGCTGATCGGCGCGGCGGCACTCGGCATCGGGCTCGTGATCACCGCGATGCCCGAACTCGGCATGCTCGCGGTGGGCGCCGTCGCCGCGGCAGTGGTCTCCGGCATCTTCGGCGGCGGCGCCGTCGCCCAGGTCGCGGTCTTCGCCGTCGTCTCGACCGCCCTCATCGCCGTCGTACGGCCCATCGCGAACAGACATCGGGCCCAGCGGCCCCAACTCGCCACCGGCGTGGACGCCCTGAAAGGGAAACAGGCCGTCGTGCTGGAGCGCGTCGACGGCTCCGGCGGCCGGATCAAGCTGGCCGGCGAGGTCTGGTCGGCCCGCGCACTCGACGCCGGCCACGCCTATGAAGTAGGCCAGGAAGTGGACGTCGTGGACATCGAGGGAGCCACAGCCATCATCATGTGACCTCCCGCGACACAACTGGGGCGAACAACCTCCCAGTTGCACCGATGGTCTGTCAGACTCGACCAACAAGATCTTCAACTGCGAGATCTTCCACAGGCATACGATCTGCCGTAGGCGCCGAGGCGAAGAAGGGTTCGGGGAACCGACGATGGAACCGATCATCATCGTTCTGATCATCCTGGTGGTGTTGGTCTTCATCGCCCTGATCAAGACGATCCAAGTCATCCCACAGGCCAGCGCCGCCATCGTCGAGCGCTTCGGCCGCTACACGCGGACACTCAACGCGGGCCTCAACATCGTGGTCCCGTTCATCGACACCATCCGCAACCGCATCGACCTGCGCGAACAGGTCGTCCCTTTCCCGCCGCAGCCGGTGATCACCCAGGACAACCTGGTCGTCAACATCGACACCGTCATCTACTACCAGGTGACCGACGCCCGGGCCGCCACCTACGAGGTGGCCAGCTACATCCAGGCCATCGAACAGCTCACCGTCACCACGCTCCGCAACATCATCGGCGGCATGGACCTGGAGCGGACCCTCACCTCCCGCGAGGAGATCAACGCGGCCCTGCGCGGCGTCCTCGACGAGGCCACCGGCAAGTGGGGCATCCGGGTCAACCGCGTCGAGCTCAAGGCCATCGAACCGCCCACCTCCATCCAGGACTCGATGGAGAAGCAGATGCGCGCCGACCGCGACAAGCGCGCCGCGATCCTCCAGGCCGAGGGTGTCCGGCAGTCCGAGATCCTGCGCGCCGAGGGCGAGAAGCAGTCCCAGATCCTGCGCGCCGAAGGTGAGGCCAAGGCAGCGGCCCTGCGCGCCGAGGGCGAGGCCCAGGCGGTCCGTACGGTCTTCGAGGCCATCCACGCCGGCGACCCCGACCAGAAGCTCCTCTCCTACCAGTACCTCCAGATGCTCCCCAAGATCGCCGAGGGCGACGCCAACAAGCTCTGGATCGTCCCCAGCGAAATCGGCGACGCCCTCAAGGGCCTCTCCGGCGCGATGGGCAACTTCGGAGCGATGGGCGGCAACAGCACCTCGGGATCCGCCAACGTCCCAGCCCAGGAACGCCGCGAGAAGCCCTCGATCGACTGACGGGACCTGAAAGCACGGGGTTCCCCGCACCCCCAGGGGCGCGGGGCCCCATCGATACGCGGCTCCGCCGCGTGGGCGCGATCAACCACGCACAACCCGCGCCCGGGGAACCGTCCCGACCCCTACGACGAAGCCGTTCACGCCGCATCCAGCGTCAGCCACTCGGGCAACGCCTCAAAATCCTCGGCGCCCAGCGCCAACAACATCGCATCAGCCGGCGTCGGCTCGAAAGGCCGCCGCAACAGCGGCATACCCGCCTGCTCAGGCGTCCGGTTCGCCTTCCGGTGGTTGTCCTCGGCACAGGACGCCACCGTGTTCAGCCACGTGTCCTGCCCGCCGTGCGACCGCGGCACCACGTGGTCCACGGTCGTCGCCCGCCGCCCGCAGTACGCGCACCGGTGCTGGTCCCGCACCAGGACACCCCGCCTCGACCACGGCGCTTGTCTTCGGAACGGCACCCTCACGTACTGACAGAGCCTGATCACCCGGGGCGCCGGTATGTCGACCGCGGCTCCACGCATCCGCAGCTCGGGGTGGGCCTGCTCGACGACGGCCTTGTCCTGAAGCACCAGAACGACGGCTCGGTTCAGCGTCACCGTCGACAACGGCTCGAAGCTCGCGTTCAGTACCAGCGTGTCCCGCATACCAGCCCACCTCCCGTGTGCACCGGCCCACCCCTCGGCGGACTGGGATCAACTCTGGCCGGGCACGCCGAGATGGACAACGCAATATCTGCTGCTCCTGCGGGAGGTGACCCCCGCGACCCCCGGCAACAAAAATGCCCGCCCCTGATCAATTCCAAGACCAGGGACGGGCAAACGTTCCATGAACCCTCGGGCCGCTCGGACCGCTCAGGAATCCGCCGGCACCTCGTACTCACCGATCAGCTGCGCGCGCGCCAGCGTGTGGAACCGCAGATTGAATCCCACCGCCGCGGGAGACGCGTCCGAGTCCGGACCGAGCTTCTCCTGGTCCACGGCGTACACCGTGAACACATACCGGTGCGGCCCGTCCCCCGGCGGCGGCGCGGCACCCCCGAAGTCCTTGCTGCCGTAGTCGTTGCGCGCGTGGACCGCGCCCTCGGGCAGCCCCTCGAACGTGCCGCTGCCCGCACCGACCGGCAGCTCGGTCACCGTGGCCGGGATGTCGAACACCACCCAGTGCCAGAACCCACTGCCCGTCGGGGCATCAGGGTCGTAGCAGGTCACGGCGAAGCCCTTGGTCTCCGACGGGAACCCCTCCCACCGCAGGTGCGGCGAGGTGTTGCCGGCCGCGTGGACCTGAGCGTCCTTGAGCGTCGCCCCCTCCTGCACGTCCTCGCTCGACACCGCGAACGACGGCACGGGCGGATGGAAGTCGTGGGGGAGCGGCCGCCGCTTGAGCTCGGTCACCTCGGTACCTCCTGATCGGTTGCGTTCAGTCGGGGACCGAGCCTAGAACCAGTTGCGCTTGCTGCCGACCTCCGACAGCCACTGGTTGAGGTATGCCGTCCAATCGGTCCCCTGGTAGTCGTTCAGCCCCACCTTGAAGGAGCGGAACGTGTCGCTGCCCTCGCTGAACAGACCCGGCTTCTTGTCCATCTCCAGCACGACGTCCATGGCCTGCTCATCGGCCACGAAGCTCAGCTCGACCTGGTGCAGCCCCCGGTACTGCTGCGGCGGGAAGAACTCGATCTCCTGGTAGAACGGCAGCTTCTGCCGGGTGCCCCGGATGTGGCCGCGCTCCATGTCCGCGTTCTTGAAGCGGAAGCCCAGCTGGATGAACGCGTCCAGGATCGCCTTCTGCGCCGGCAGCGGGTGCACGCTGACCGGGTCCAGGTCACCGGAGTCCACGGCCCGCGCGATCGCCAGCTCGGTGCTCACCCCGATGTTCATCCCGCGCAGCGGCTGCCCGTCGATCACCGTGATCGGCGTCTCCCACGGGATCTCCAGCCCGAACTGCACCGCGTGCACCGCACCCGCCTGGAGCTCGAAGGCGCCCCCCAGGCTCGACTTGGCGAACTCGATGTCCTGCTTGTACTCCTGGTCGCCGCTCTCCACCTCGACCTTGGCCTGCAGCCCGACCGACAGACCCTCGATCTGCTGGTTCACGGACCCGCCCTGGATCCGCACCTCGCCCTGGACGACACCGCCCGGAACCACGTTGACCTCGTGCAGCACCGTCTCGACCGAGGCCCCGCCGGCACCCAGACTCGCCAGCAGCTTCTTGAACGCCATGTCTCTCCCTCTCCAGGCGACCCCCGTGGGCCACACCTGATCCGTCGTCCTGCGTCGAGTCGTATGTATGGACCCTTGATCCCTAACAACGCGATCCGGCCGTGGCCGGTTCCGCGTCCCACACCCTGGCAACTGCGGAGCCCGCTGACCACCCCGTGGCACCATCCGTCTCCAGTACCCTCGGACGGCATGATCGCGACCCCCGACCGTACGCCCCTGCCCAGAGAGTTCTTCGACCGCCCCGTCCTCGAGGTCGCCCCCGACCTCCTCGGCCGGATCCTGGTCCGCAGCACCCCGGACGGTCCGATCGCCCTCCGCCTGACCGAGGTCGAGGCCTACGACGGCCCGAACGACCCCGGCTCCCACGCCTATCGCGGTCGCACCGCCCGCAATGACGTGATGTTCGGTGCGCCCGGCCATGTGTACGTTTATTTCACCTATGGCATGTGGTTCTGCATGAACCTCGTATGCGGCCCGGAGGGCCGCGCGAGCGCCGTGCTGCTGCGGGCCGGCGAGATCATCGAGGGCGCCGAGCCGGCCCGCGCCCGTCGGCTCTCGGCCCGCAACGACAAGGAACTCGCCAAAGGTCCGGCCCGTCTGGCCACGGCCCTCGGCGTCGACCGCGTACTCAACGGCACGGACGCCTGCGCCACCGGCGATACCCCGCTACGGATCCTCACCGGCACCCCAGTCCCTTCCGACCGGGTGAGCAACGGCCCGCGCACCGGAGTCTCCGGCGAGGGAGCTGTCCACCCCTGGCGCTACTGGGTCGCCGACGACCCGACGGTGAGTCCCTACCGGGCCCACGTGCCGCGCCGCCGCCGAAGTTGACTCGACCATGGAAGGTGCGTAATGTAGTCCGAGCCGCTGAACCGGGTATGGCAATCGCCTGCAACCGGAAGCGGCCAACCCACTACCTACGATCACCCCTCAGCGGGGGCGAATTCGTCATGTCCACATGTCTGAATTTCGAACCGCAGAGCCCGATTATGAACCGGGCGGGGAAATCGGTTAACGTAGTGAATGTCGAAAGGCCGACAGGCGAAAGCCGAGGGCTCAACGGCAAAACCCGCCGACCGGGAATCAGGACCGAAAGGATCTGATAGAGTCGGAACCGCCGGAAAGGGAAACGCGAGAGCGGGAACCCGGAAAGCACCGAGGAAATCGGGTCGGAAAGATCTGATAGAGTCGGAAACGCAAGACCGAAGGGAAGCGCCCGGAGGAAAGCCCGAGAGGGTGAGTACAAAGGAAGCGTCCGTTCCTTGAGAACTCAACAGCGTGCCAAAAGTCAACGCCAGATATGTTGATACCCCGTCCGTCCGGGTTTTCCGGATGGTCGA